>NZ_CP065425.1:3692500-4001152 GCF_016772275.1 Heyndrickxia vini
TCCGGTTTGTCACCGGCAGTCACCTTAGAGTGCCCAACTAAATGCTGGCAACTAAGGTCAAGGGTTGCGCTCGTTGCGGGACTTAACCCAACATCTCACGACACGAGCTGACGACAACCATGCACCACCTGTCACTCTTGTCCCCGAAGGGAAATCCCTATCTCTAGGGAGGGCAAGAGGATGTCAAGACCTGGTAAGGTTCTTCGCGTTGCTTCGAATTAAACCACATGCTCCACCGCTTGTGCGGGCCCCCGTCAATTCCTTTGAGTTTCAGCCTTGCGGCCGTACTCCCCAGGCGGAGTGCTTAATGCGTTAGCTGCAGCACTAAAGGGCGGAAACCCTCTAACACTTAGCACTCATCGTTTACGGCGTGGACTACCAGGGTATCTAATCCTGTTCGCTCCCCACGCTTTCGCGCCTCAGCGTCAGTTACAGACCAAAGAGCCGCCTTCGCCACTGGTGTTCCTCCACATCTCTACGCATTTCACCGCTACACATGGAATTCCGCTCTTCTCTTCTGCACTCAAGTCTCCCAGTTTCAATGACCCTCCACGGTTGAGCCGTGGGCTTTCACATCAGACTTAAGAAACCGCCTGCGCGCGCTTTACGCCCAATAATTCCGGACAACGCTTGCCACCTACGTATTACCGCGGCTGCTGGCACGTAGTTAGCCGTGGCTTTCTGGTTAGGTACCGTCAAGGTACCGCCCTATTCGAACGATACTTGTTCTTCCCTAACAACAGAGTTTTACGATCCGAAAACCTTCATCACTCACGCGGCGTTGCTCCGTCAGACTTTCGTCCATTGCGGAAGATTCCCTACTGCTGCCTCCCGTAGGAGTCTGGGCCGTGTCTCAGTCCCAGTGTGGCCGATCACCCTCTCAAGTCGGCTACGCATCGTCGCCTTGGTGAGCCGTTACCTCACCAACTAGCTAATGCGCCGCGGGTCCATCTGTAAGTGATAGCCAGAGCCATCTTTCAATTCTCCTTCATGCGAAGGAAAAAGTTATCCGGTATTAGCCCCGGTTTCCCGGAGTTATCCCAGTCTTACAGGCAGGTTACCCACGTGTTACTCACCCGTCCGCCGCTAATCATCAGGGAGCAAGCTCCCATCAGATTCGCTCGACTTGCATGTATTAGGCACGCCGCCAGCGTTCGTCCTGAGCCAGGATCAAACTCTCCAAAAAGATGTTTGACATAGCTCTAGTTAAAAAATAAAAAATTAATTGACGTTTCGTTTTGTTCAGTTTTCAAAGATCAATTTCTTCGCTTTCGTAAGCGACTTTTATATATTATCACATCTTCTTTTAATCGTCAAACACTTTTTTGAAATAATTTTTTCAAATCTTTTTCGTATCAGCGACATTTATAAATTCTATCAGACTAATAATATAATGTCAATAACGTAAACGAAATATTTATTATTCTTTTCGTCCTGCTGTTTTTTTTTTAGCAGAGTTATTATATTACTATTTTATTTTAGATAAGTCAATAATCTAAAATGATTGTTTTTCTTTCATTGTAAAACCTATAAAAAAAAGACTATGAACGTATCGGGTTCTCTTGAAGGAGACAATATAAGTAAATCGCATGCGATTTAGCATTAAATTAACTTTGTACATCAGCTGTTGTGCAATGCTATTTTTCTCGATATTAATTACTGATTTTATGTTCATTTTTTATTATATCGGAGGCTCTATTATTTTTCATTGTTGATTTTCGTGTAGGTATAAGAATTCATAAGCGGAGAATTTCCGTCTATTGTATATAAGGGTGGGTTAAGAAGAAGATATAGGCGGAGATATTCCGGTTAACTGCTCTAAATGCGACAAAATCCAAAGATTTGAATAAGATAAGCGGAAAAACTCCCCTTATCTTTAGGAAAATATGAGTATTTTCAAATTTAAACGGAATTTTTCCGTTTATTTTTCAAACACGGTAAATTCAACATTCAGTTATAATAGGGTCATATCAAAAGATATTCAACTTGTAAGTATCATTTTATTTAGGGTTGAACTATTCAGCTTTTCCGAATAGTTGATGTTTAATCAACACACGGAAAAAAGTTGATTAATAACGTTAAAAAAACTGCAATTTTTAAATAAAAACGCAGTTTTTTCTTTGTTTAATTATTGTGATTTCATATGTTATTTTTGTTTTTTGTACCCCAGAAGAGAAGCCATTAGAAAAAACGAACAGTTCTTTTCATAAACTTTATATATTTAAAATTAATAATTAATCATATTTCTACTATATTATTTCTTTTTCAAACTAATCGTCCAGGCAGCATCTCCTATTTGTTCAAAATTAGTCACTGCATGACCTTCCTCTGCTGCCCAACGCGGGAGACTTTCTGTAGCCTGAGTGCAGTCAAATTTAATAACTAGTTCATCTCCTGATTCTATTTCTTCGATAGCAGATTTTGCTTCTACCAACGGAAAAGGACATACTTGCCCCATTACTTCTAAAACTTTTTGCATTTCCTTCCCTCCTAAGCCATGTTTATTTTTGTTTGAACAGTAGGTGATTTCTTCCTTACTTTCGGACGAACAAAGATGAAGTATGATGCTGTCCATGTTCCTAAAATTATGAACAACAGGGAAACCCAGCCTTGCCACGTCATCATCGCTGTCATCACCAATCCATTACCAATAGAACATCCACCCGCCAAACTCGCTCCAAAGCCCATTAGGTTTCCACCTATGAAACTAGTGATTCCGGTTTTCGCATCCGGCATTCTGAATCGAAATTCGTTGCTACCTTTTGCGGCAATAAATGAACCTAGGAAAATTCCTAAGACCAGAAAAATACCCCAGTTAACAAACGAGCGATCTCCTGTTACCAAATATTGAAGAATATTTGCTGATGGAGTTGTAATACCTAAACCGGACATTCTTCCAGTAGCTTCACTAAGTGGCCAAGCTAAAATGGCAATTAGCCCTACTAAAATAGCTGAAAAAAATGGGTGCCACCGTTTTTCAAATAACAAATGTGCTAGTCCTGTACGTTTAGGCTTCATAGTCGGAATTGCAATTTTCGGCTTTTTTTGTTGTTTTATAACAATTGCTACGACAATCGCTACAAATAGTAAGATAAAGATCCATACAGATAAACCAGTTGTTTCTGCAATCGAATTAGATGGTAATTGTACAGACTGAATCGATTGATTAACTGGAACGAGTAATCCGGATTTCATAACAGCACTCATGAACATATACCCAAAAAGGGCTATCCAGCTTCCTAGGAGTCCTTCACCAGCGCGATACCATGTACCGGTTGCACAGCCTCCAGCTAAAACGATTCCGATTCCAAATACAAAAGAACCTAAAATGACTGCTACCCATGGAAAACTTCCTGCTGAAAACTCAATCACACCAAATTGGATAAGTGAAAATACCCCTACACTTTGAATAGCAATTGCAATGAGTAATGCATAAAACATTCGATTATCTTTAGCGATGTACATATCACGAAATCCACCAGTAAGACAAAATCGACCTCTTTGCATAACAAAGCCTAGTAATGCTCCACAAAGCAACCCAGTAACAATCATTTGAAACATTTGTTTTCCCTCCTTTTAATCCCAAGTAAACTTATATGCATTATATATTATGAGTATTAAATAATTGCGTCAAGTGATAAAATTCCTATTGTAAATCGTGCTACATTTAATGTATGAGCTATATTTCCATAAAAAAAATGCCATCTCAAAAAGCAAGCCTAGCAGACATTTTGAGACAGCGTTTATCATTTTTCACTCGTTTGTTCTTTTTCATCTAAAACACATTGTATTGTTGATCACCTCTTTACGAAACAGCCCCAGTTTCCCCATTGAGTTTTCTCCCTCTAATAAGCTGTGGATGTGCTTTGTGAAGGACAGAGGGTCTTGCAAGTATGAGTACAATTCCAATGAGGAGTGCTGCCGATAGCAATAATATCCATTGTGCAGGAAAGACGTCGTACAAAAATCCATATAAGATCATTCCTAATGGCATTAGGGCTAATGACATCGTTTCGAGTATGGAAAAGATTCTCCCTTTATAATCATCATCAATCTTCTTTTGTAACATCACTTGCATTGGGGTATTGACGAAAATAACCATTGCACCTAGGCCAAACATTAACATTATATAATAAGTAAATACTAACCAATATGACATTGAAAGAAGTAGTGGCAAAGCAATTCCACACATAATCAATCCCATAGCAATAATTCCTCTTTTCGAAACAAGGAGCGGAAATGATACTTCCTTTCTAATAGTAAAATAAATCGACACCACCAGCATTCCTACTGCAAAAGCTCCTTCCGTAAGGCCGAAATGCTGTGAAGGCATTTTCATTTTTTCAATTAGAATGTAGGAGTATCCTACCTCAAAAGCACCTAGTAAAAAATTCACTGAAAATGCGATCCAGATAACGGCCACCAAAAGGGGCTGTAATTTCAAATAGCTAATTCCAGCTTTCATACTTTGCCACATGGATTCCTTTTTATCTTCTACATTTTGTTCTTTTCGATTGGCGAATAATTTGAAGTTCATCGTTGATTCGAGAATAACAGCAATACAACAAGCTACAATATACGTAATAAGAAATGTAGGCATGGTGACTGCACCATATAGAAGACCACCTACTGCAGGACTGCCGATTGCTGCAAAAGAAATAGACATTTGATTCAGGGACATCGCTTTTTGAATTCTTTTTTCATCAACTAGCCCGCTAATGGAGGAAGTGAATGCGACTGATGAAAACATAGATGTAAGGGATAAAATACAAGTAGTAACATAAACTGCGATTAAAGAAAGACCAGACGTAAGACTTATAAACAACAACCCTCCAATGGCCAAAGTTGTTGCAATTTGTGAGGTAATAGCGATTGCTTTTCTGGAGTAATTATCCGTGATATATCCTGCAAAAGGGGCAGAAAGAGCTCGTGGTAAAATATTACAAAGTAAATTTGTTGCAAAACTTGTTGCAGAACCTGTCATTTGTAAAATATAAAAGCTAATTGCAAAGGAATATACTTGGGCACCGAAGGATGAAATTAATTTGCTAATTGCGAATGTCCATAAATGATACGTTGCTTTTTTTAGCATTAATGCACTTTCCATAACTAACCACCACCATAAGTTTAATTTAATTAAACAAATCTTAACACGTTCCCGCTTCCTTTACAACGAAAAGTTTAATATAATTAAACAAATTAACAAAATTGGGAGAGTGCCTATTTATGTTGGGAGAACGGATACGAAAGTTAAGAAAACAAAAAAAGTTGACACTTGAAGCATTAGCTGGAGACGTACTTACAAAAGGGATGCTAAGTCTTATCGAAAATAATAAAGCACAGCCTTCGATGGAAAGTCTGTCCTATATTGCAAAACGACTTGAAGTTGATACAGCTGATTTATTAGAAGAAATAAGTTCAGCTGAATTAATGGAGATTCTTGAACAAGCAGAAAATATATATAGTTCAGATTTCGAAAAATCACCAAATAAATATATTGAGCTTGTCTCTCTTATTAAACCTTTTATAAATAACCTGACACAAGGGTATGCATCTGCACGATTATTGGATATATATAGTCGAAGTCTATATCGGAGCAAAAAAAGTGGATGGGAGGAGATTGCTGATCGTGCCTACTTTCTTTACGAGCAATTAAACCTTGCTTCTTATCAAGCAGATATTAGTATCTTTCGCTCATCTGAGAAATTCATTACCCACGAGTACGAGGAGAGTCTCACTTTATTTTTACATGAACGGGCAAAACTTGAATCAAAACAAGCTTACATGAATCAAATGACTCGACTTGATCTCGATTATCACGAAGCCATTTTATATTTCGCTGTTGGTGATTCAAAATCGGCGATACAGGTTATGGAAAAAGCGATCGATTTTTCAAAAGAAAAGCGTCTATTTTATCGAATAGATGATTTATATAGACTTGCTGCCGCAGAAGCACTTATGTCTCATAATAAAGAGAAAAGGGATTATTACACAAAAAAGTTGAAACAATATGGAGAATTTGCGGATGATAGGCATTCGATTGTGTTCCATGAGTTATTACAAATAATGACGATCATAGCTGAAGAGCAAAATTATCATTATGCTTTGCAATTGATAAATCAATATAACTTAGAATCAGAAGATATGTGTAATTTCAAAGTTTGGTTTTATCTTGAAAAAGGGAAAGCATTGTATGGACTTGGACATTTTAAAGAGGCACTCCTTTACCTAAAAAAGGTGGAAATACCCGAGAACTTTCATCACCCTTTCGATTTATCAATTTTTTATGTAACAGATTCATACAAAGCACTTTGTTATGTTGAATTACAAAAGATAGATTTAGCACTAGAATCTGCAAAAATAGCTGTGGAAAAGATTTCACCTCTTCCACATACTCCATATAAAGAGATGATTTATGATACGTACGAAAAAATAAAAGGTAAGGCAAGTAAGACAAATGAAGCGGAAGAATCATAAGATCTCTTCCTCCTTCATTTGTCTTTTTTCTATAAAACTATCATTTGTTTGTTTAACCCTGCTTGTCCCGGGTATACATATTAGTGTAAGCACAGTTAAAAAAATTTCTACTAAGGAGAGGATTTTAATGGCTAACAAAAATACTAATTCAATGAGTACTGAAGAAGCGGGACGCAAAGGCGGGGAAGCTACCGCTAGAAACCACGACAAAGAGTTTTATCAAGAAATTGGTCAAAAGGGTGGAGAGGCCACCGCTAAAAATCATGATAAAGAATTCTATCAGGAAATTGGTCAAAAAGGTGGAGAAACTACCGCTAAAAATCACGATAAAGAATTCTATCAAGAAATCGGCCAAAAAGGCGGAGAAGCTACTTCTAAAAACCATGACAAAGAATTCTATCAAGAAATTGGTGAAAAAGGCGGAGAAGCTACTTCTAAAAACCATGACAAAGAATTTTATAAAGAAATTGGCGAAAAAGGCGGAGAGGCTCGCTCACGTCAGAATAATGACTAATTAAAATATAAATGGAAAAACCAGGTCCAATTATGATTGGACCTGGTTTTTTATAGAATCATTTACTTCTTTTTATTTTTCTTAGACAATCTGCCTAATAGAAATGCACCCGCTGCGACACCAATAACTGTATTCGTTTTCTTGTTAAAGACTTGCTTTACAACAAGATTTAAATTTTGCGGTCTTTCAGCAAGACGTCTCATGAAGTAGCCATACCAATCACTGCCGAAAGGTACATACGTGCAAAAGTTATACCCTTCACTTGCTAACTGTAATTGAAGCTCTTTTCTAAAACCATAAAGCATTTGGAATTCAAATTTATCATATGGAATATTATTAGCCCTTACAAACCTCTTCACATGATCAATAATATTATGGTCATGTGTAGCGATAGAAGTGAATTTTCCATTTAATAAATGCCATTCAATTAATTTAATAAAATTTTCATCAATCTCTTTTTTCTCTTGATAAGCAAATTCTTTCGGCTCTTTATATGCACCTTTTACAATACGCAAACGATAATTTTTATATTTTTGAATATCCTCTTCCGCTCTATAAAAATATGCTTGGATGACTGTTCCTACATTATCGTAATTTCTGGACAAATCATCTAGAATATCAAATGATGGCTGCAGATGGCTATTATCTTCCATATCAATATTGACATGAATGTCGTATTTACTTGCTCTTTCAACAATTTCTTCCAAGTTATTTAAACAGAATGTATAATCAATATCTAAACCTAATTGTGTCGGCTTTAAAGAAATATGTGCATCCACATGATTTTCATGTATCGCATCTATCACTTTTAGGATTTGTTCTTTCGCTTCTGTCGCCTCTTCTTTTTCATAGACGAACTCTCCTAAATTATCAACAGTACAGGAGATCCCGTGGGAGTTAAGCTCTTTAATACTCTTGATAGTCTCTTCTATATTCGTTCCAGCTACAACATTTTGTGCTCCCAGCTTTAACCCATACTTCTTAGCTGCACTATTTAATAATTGGTTCTGGGATAAGCCCATAAAAAGATCTTTCAACATAGCGATTACTCCTTACAATTGGTTTTTTATACTTTTTAGTATTCTCAAAGTTTACTAACTAGCTATTATCTTTATAAAAAAATACTACTATCTTATTATAGCACATCTTTGTGAATCCGTTATCATTCTAAAAATTGCGAAAGTACTTGGTTTCATTAATTTTTGCGGTGTCCCTACTAATTTTACTTTTCCATATAAAAAAATTCAATATGTTACACTAGAGTTAATTCATACTAAAGGGGTGCCCATTATGCAAAACCTACAATTTGAGCGAGCATGGGATAAAACAATATCTGAAAAAGATCGTGAACGAATTAACAATGTTTTTCTAAAAACAAATTCCTCAACTAATCGAGGAATTCAATTTACTCCCTTATGGCAAGCGGTGAATCATAAGAGTGAATTATTAGTGACCACCCTTATTCAAAATTTTAGTGAACAAACCTTAATTTTCAATAATAGAAAACTACTTTATTTTAAAAACAACAAATTGATTGCTGAACATATCTTTTCCATTCCAAACTTATTAGTGGAAAGAAATACGAGCATACCGTGGACATTTATTTTTCCCGTTAATAGTGTTCTTCAGCAAGCGGATTTATTAAATGGGTATATTGAAATGGATGGGAAAAATAATTAGATATCAAAAAGCGATTCTTTTAATGAATCGCTTTTTTAAAAGTACCTTTTCAATTACTTTCTCACCAACTGTATTCCAAACAACATAAGAAAAGAAATCCCAATCATACATGCTACCCATAGCCAAGCCATATCCATGTTCCCAGAATCAATCGCTATGTATATCGCAGTTGGTGTAGTTTGCGTCTTACCGGGAATATTTCCAGCGAACATTAAGGTTGCTCCGAATTCCCCTAAAGCCCGCGCAAAACTCATGATTACACCTGAAATAATAACTTTCAATGATAAGGGTAACGAAATAAATAAGAAGATGTTAAATTCACTTGCCCCATCTACACGGGCCGCATTTTCAATATCTTTATCGACCGCTTCAAAGCCCGTTTTACAAGATTGATACATTAAAGGAAAGGCAACAACAGTTGCAGCAATAACAGCTGCCCACCACGTAAACATGATTGGTTGTTGAAAGATCGATTCAATTAGCTGGCCAATAGGACTATTTCGCCCAAAGAAAATAATTAGTAAAAAGCCAACAACCGTTGGCGGTAAGACGAGTGGTAAAAGAAAAATCGTTTCAATAAGTGACTTACCTTTAAACAATCGATTTGCCATAAACTTTCCAAAAGATATTCCTAAAATAAATACAATAATACATGAAATAAATGCGATTTCGATTGATAGTATGACGGGTGACCAAAAATTAGTTGCCATTTTATCTTATTTTAACCCCTTAAATCCATACTTTTCTAAAACCTTTATCCCTGATTCACTTTGTAAATAATCATAAAAAAGTTGCGTTTCTTTTGGATGTGAACCGTTTTTAATCATTCCTACAGGATAAATAATCGGCGCATGCAAATTTTTCGCTGCAGTTGCAATAATTTTTACTTTTTGCGAACCCAATGCATCCGTTTTGTAGACAATCCCTGCATCAACATTTCCTGTTTCTACATATGTAAGTACTTGACGAACATCTTTTGCATACACAGTTTTCTCTTTAATTTCCCCCCACAAATGTAAATGTTCTAACGTTTCCTTTGCATACTGCCCAGCTGGGACTGATTCAGGGGTGCCAATGGCAACCTTTTCAACTTTCGGTATATTTTCGAACGAGTGTATTCCTATTTTAGAATTTTTAGGAACAACAAGGACAAGTTCATTACCTACTAGGTTCGTACCTTTTTCTTTATCGATAAGTCCCTTTTGAATTAATTTCGTAAATTTATCTTCAGCTGCCGAGAAAAACAGATCAACAGGCGCTCCTTGCAGTATTTGCTGTTGCAATGCTCCAGATGCTCCAAAATTAAAATTTACCTTTATTTGAGGGTGATTTTTAACAAAATCATTACGGATTTCATTTAATGCATCTTGTAAACTTGCTGCTGCAGACATTGTCAATTCTACTTTCGAATTCGACTCTTTATCTTCCTTTGATTTAGAACACCCGGAAACAACAATCAATAATAAAATAGCTACTATTACTAAACAAAAAGACCTTTTCAACTGCCCCGCCCTCCTTCATACAATTTATTCTTATACTTAGCTATTAATTATAAATATTTATTCTTAACAGAACAACGGATCAATCCCTTATCTAAAAAATCAAGGCCTATTTCATTTTGAAATAGGCCTTGATTTATCGGAGGTCACTAAAGTCCTTTTAGTTCCCTGCTAATTTTGTTTCAAGTTTTTCGTTAGTCATTGCTTCTACTGCAGGATCTTCGGCTTGTTTTGCACGTTTAATAAAGAATGAAAGAATGAGTGCAACAGCAGCTATAAAGACTGTTACAAAGAAGGCGAAATTGATTCCTTCTAACATAGCTTTCATTTCAATTTGCTGCTTCATTGCAGCCATTGCTGCTTCTGTAGGTTGCCCTGTTAGATGTTTCATCGCATCTGCAGCTAATTCTTTAGCCTGTGATTCCGTACGGTTAGACATAATTGTAACTAACAATGCTGTACCGATGGCACCAGAAACTTGTTGCAATGTACTATTCATAGCAGTACCATGCGGGTAGAATCTTGCAGGTAATTGGTTTAAGCCATTCGTCGAAACAGGCATCATAACCATTGACATACCAAACATACGTAAAGAATAAAGAATAATTAATTGTGTATACGAAGTATCAAGTGATAATTTACTAAAAAAGTAAGTCGTTACAATTGTAATCGAAAGTCCGATAATCGCTAATATTCTTCCACCAATTTTATCAAATAATTTACCTGTAATAGGTGACATAAGAGCCATCAATATTGCACCTGGTAATAACATTAGTCCTGCATCTAATGGAGATATTCCACGGATCGTTTGAACATAAATAGGTAAAAGCATCATAGCAGAAAACATAGCCATTGTAATAACCATGGAAATGACCGATGATAAAGCATACATTGGATATTTATAAATTTTGAAATTTAGCATTGGTTTTTCTTGATATAATTGACGTATAATAAACCAAGCTAATGAAAGAACACCTGCAATTAACGTTCCATATACTTGCGGGCTATCCCAACCTTTACTACCTGCTGAACTAAATCCGTAAAGAATCCCACCGAATCCTACACTTGATAATAAAACCGAAAGTATATCAAGTCGGATGTTTACTTTATCTTTTTTATCTTTAAGTAAGAATAAACCAAGTAAGAATACGACAATAGCAATTGGTGTAATAACGTGGAAAAGCATCCTCCAGTCATACTGTTCCACTAGCCACCCTGATAAAGTCGGACCAATCGCTGGTGCTCCCATCATGATTAAACCGAAAAAGCCCATTGCTGTTCCTCTTTTTTCTACCGGAAAACTGACGAGCATTACATTCATTAATAGTGGCATCATAATTGCAGAACCTGAAGCTTGAATCATTCGCCCTGCCAATAATAAGCCGAATATATGGGCAAAGCCAGCGAGAATTGTACCTACTGTAAATAACCCCATTGCTAATAAGAATAATCGGCGAACAGAGTATTTTTGAATCAAAAATGCAGTGGTAGGAATCAACACTCCATTTACTAACATAAACCCAGTAGCCAGCCATTGCACAGTCGAAGGTCCCACTTCCAAGTCCTTCATAATTGACGGCAGTGCGATATTTAATAACGTATTGTTTAAAAATGCAATAAACGCTCCAACCATTAGGACAGCAATAATCCCATAAGGTGGGCGCTTCGTTGATTTTATCGATTGTTCCATTATTTTCCTCCCTATAGACATATGGTCCACTTTTTTGAACCAGTGTTTCACATAAACAATATCATAAACCATCAGTTCAATTAATGCAATCAAAACTTTTTATAATTCTACTAGATTTGAATTGATTAAATAAATAGGATACTATACTTTTATACTAGCAGTATAATTTTATAATAAGGTGATAAAATGAATGATCGGAAACAAAATGTCATTAAGATGGCACACCAACTATTTATTGACAAAGGTTTTCAAGCGACATCCATACAAGAAATTTTAGATTATAGCGGGATTTCGAAGGGAACCTTTTATAATTATTTCTCATCAAAATCAGAGTTATTAATGGCGATTTTTAAAACAAATCATACAAAGCTGGAAAAAGATCGAAATAGTTTATTGATTGGTCAAAGTCCATCTGATATTGAAATCTTTATTAAGCAGCTTGAAATGCAAATGAAAGCGAATCAAAGAAATAAGTTATTTACTCTTTTCGAAGAAGTAATGGTATCGAATGATAATGAACTGAAAGCATTTTTGAAACAAGGACAACTAAGAGTACTAAGTTGGATTTACCAGCGCCTTATAGACATCTTCGGTGAAAGTAAGAAGCCATATTTACTGGATAGTGCCATTATGTTCACTGGAATACTACAGCAGAATATTAAATATCATTTCATGGCTAAGGACACCAGTTATAATATTAACCATGTAATCCGCTATAGTGTGGAGCGTTTAATTGGAATGGTAAATGAGTTGGAGAAATCCGGAAACCAATTATTTAATCCGGAACAGTTAGAAGGATGGCTGCCAAATTGTATCAAAGATAACCGGGGTTTTCAACAAAAACTTTATCGATCCATATTAGACATAAAAAAGGGAATCTCGAATGATCAGACAAATCAGATCCGTATACTGGACTTTGTGGAGGAAGAACTTTTTGATTCAAAAAAACCACGAAAATTTTTAATAGAAAGTGTACTTTTTTCTTTAAAATCCGAACCGACATTCATAAATAAAAAGGCACTTCAACGGCTTGAACAATTGATTGAAGATTATTTTGCTTATCTCGATACGGAAACCTCTTCAATGGAAGCATAAATCTTAAAAAGCGAACAGTTTTTACCACTGTTCGCTGCTCAATTTAACTATACACTTGGTCCCTGGAAAGGAACTTCTCCATCTCCTCACTGCTTATCGGCTTACTGAACAAATATCCTTGGAGTTCATCGCAGCCCATTTGCACTAAAATATCTCGTTCGTTCACCGTTTCAATACCCTCTGCTACTACATTTAATTGAAGTCCATGTGCAATATCAAGGATGGATCGAACAAGTAAAGACTTTTTCTCATTTTGATCGATGTCCATTATGAATTGTCTATCAATTTTTATCTCGTCAATTGGTAACTGAAGTAATTGATACAAAGATGAATAGCCCTTTCCAAAATCATCAATTGAGATATGAATACCTAATTCTTTTAACTGTCGAATCATCCCAGCAACATGTGAAAGATTTTTGATAAACACACTCTCGGTTATTTCCAGTTTTAAATACTCTGGAGCTAAACCTGATACATCCAGTGCATATTTAATAAGTGAAACTAAATAATCCTGTTGGAAGTGTCGGGCTGAAATATTAATCGATACAGGTATAGAGGACAAACCATTATCCTGCCACGCCTTATTTTGTTTGCAGGCATTTATTAACACCCACTCATCGATTTGTAAAATCAACCCGATATCCTCGGCAATGGGAATAAACGTACCAGGTGAAACGAATCCTAGTTTCGGATCCTGCCAACGAATTAATGCCTCCATACTAGTAACCTTTTCATTACAGAACTTAGGCTGATAATAGAGTTCAAAGCCGCCTTTATCAATAACTGCTCTTAACGCATTTTCGATCGTGAGACTATCTTCAAATTTATTTTTCATCGATTTATCAAAGAATTGAGCGGCATTCCCACCATTTTCCTTTGAACTATACATAGCAATGTCTGCACATTTTACAAGAGTATCCAAATCTTTACCGTCCTCAGGATACATGCTAATTCCAATACTCGCGGAAATATATAGTAATTGACGTTGGACAGGAAATGGTTCAGCAAATTCCTGTGCCATTTGCTCTAATGTGTGATTAACCTCCTCACGATGATTTACATTCTGAACAATCACAAATTCATCTCCGCCAAGTCGAAAGACCTCCCGATGATCTTCATGGAGTGTCAGCAACTTATTAGCAACTAATTGAAGGAGTGTATCTCCAGCGACATGCCCGAGTGTATCATTTATCTGCTTGAATTGATTAATATCGATAAAAATGACTGCAATATGTTTTGATGTACCTCTTTGAATGAGCGACTTTACAAATTCATGAAAATACAGTCGGTTAGGCAAACCGGTTAACACATCATAAAAAGCTAATTGATGTAGTTTATCCTCTGAATGTTTTAATTTGTCCGTTTGTTTCTTTAGCTTTTCATTCATGTCTGTACTTTCACGAAATAATTCTATGATTTTTTCACCCATCTTTACCAAGTTCAGAGTAAGCACTTTCATTTCCGAAACGTAAATTTGCGGCCAATCAATCTTCTCGAATTGAATCAGTTTCTGAGGTAATCCAGTAGTTGCAGTGGTTAACTGGTTTACATTTTTCATAAATAGGTTGCTAACTATTTGGACAAGCAAGGCTATAATTAATGCAAAAATTAGTGAAAACTTAAATTGATCCAAAAAAATGTTATAAATTTTATTTTGAAATTGTGAAATGGGGTATTTAATCACAAATTTCAAAGGAACTGAGTTCAACTCCCCCGTGAATAGATAGTCCCCTTTATTCCATTTACCTATAGGATAATCCTCATTGCCATTTGGTAAAACCTCATAAAAGCCACTATTCATCTGATGAACTGAATGATTTTTTCTCCAGTTATAAACATCATGAACAGATATTCGCTCAGAACTTGAAGCGTAAACCCGGTTAGAATAGTCACTAATAATAATGTCATATTCTGAAGATCGATGAGATTTAACCAATAGATTTAGTTCATTTAACAATTTTTCATTTTGCAAAGAAATTTCCGTAATACCATCCTTATTTAAATAAGCAATATCTTCAACTATTAAATTCATATTTTTTTCCGCTTGTTGCATAATTTCTTTCTTAACATATCTTTGTGTTGTCCAAACATTCGTCATCACACTTAAGAAAAAGGGGATAATAATAGAGATTAGTGTCACATGGAATAGAAATTGATGAATAGATACGCTATTCTTGTTCACTCTATTATTTTTAAATAATTTGTAAAAAGGAACATAGGCCAAAAGCATATCCGCCAGCAAAACATTAAGAAAACCACTAATAATATTTTTGCATATTTGAAAATAAAGAGCTTGCCCTTTTACATATGGATGATTGATTAAATATAAAGCAACCAATCCAATTGTTAACCAAAATAATGCATCAACAAAAAACATTTTTGCCTTTCTGCCTTTATAAAAAAAACACCCTACAAAAATGATTTCTGTAATTAAAAGAAAATGAAAGGCGATACTTGAAAAATGATGAGGAATAACAAAAAATGCTAATAATGCTGTTAATACAGCTTGTGGAAGTCCATATAGGCGAAGGATTAAAAATAAAAAAATACTTGTAAAGGAAAAAATAAATCCATATTCCATGGTTAATTTATAACTTGAAGAAAAAAGAACCATCCCTAATAAAATTATATAAAGAAAGAATTCTTTATTCCATCGCAAATGAAAATTTCTCACGCTGAACATATTAATCTCCTAATCCTCCAAAAATTCATCTCAAAAAAATTACTATTTTTATCCTATAATCCAATATATTTCATCATACCACAAGCACGAATGATTGAATATATCGGGTTATAGGATAAGAAGTTAATTTAACTTTTCCTTCAAAAAGTAAAAATAGCAATCAATATGCAAAATGAATCTCTAGTGAACATCTTCTATTGGTTCTGATCTCGATCAAAATTTATTGGTGTTCTCTTGTTCATCTTTAATAAATAATAACTTGTCGCGACAATTACTAGGAAAACAACACCAACGATTAAGGATATCCGCGTATTAGAATTGAACCACATGCCAACCAAAACCATTAACAGGAATGCAATTGTTATATAATTACTATAAGGGGCAAAAGGCATTTTGAACGGATGACTGCCCAATTCAGCAGCCCTTATTTTCCGAAATCGAAGTTCACTAATTAATAGAACGAACCATGGAATCATTCCAGGTAGAACACTTGAACTATACACATAAAGAAATAATTGTTTTGGTGCAAGATAATTTAAGACAATCCCAAGAGCTAATCCGATGAGAACTGCAATCGTACAATAGGCGGGTATACCATTTTTAGATACCTTTGCAAAAATTTTAGGTGCTTGTCCATCTAGTGCTAATGTATAAAGCATCCTACCGGCACTAAATATCCCGCTATTACACCCAGACATCGCTGCAGTAATCACAACGAAGTTAATTATTCCGGCAGCGGCAGTAATCCCTACTTTGGCAAAGGTAGAAACAAACGGACTACCTACAGCATTAAGTTGATCCCAAGGATAAACGGTTACGATAATAAAAATGGCACCAATGTAAAAAATTAATATACGCCAAATAATTGTTTTAATCGCCTTCGTTAACGTTTGTGTCGGGTTCTTTGCCTCACCTGCAGTAATGCCAATTAATTCAACCCCCTGATAAGACGCAACGACAAGGGAAAGGGCAAAGAAGAAGCCTTTCAAACCACCCGCAAAAAATCCCCCATTTTTCCAAAGGTTTGATAAGCCAATTGCATGACCTCCATTTCCTAATCCAAAAAAGATCAGTCCAAGTCCCGCAATAATCATCAGAACAATTGTTACTATTTTTATTAGTGCAAACCAAAATTCAAATTCCCCAAATGATTTTACAGATATAAGATTGGCGGCTCCAAGAATGACCAATGCAACGACACCGGGTATCCAAGCAGGCAGATCCGGAAACCAATATTTCATATACATCCCTACAGCAATAATCTCGGACATGCCGACAATAACCCATTGGAACCAGTAGCTCCATGCTGTTATATAACCTGCAAGTGGATGGATATAATTGCGCGCAAAGGTTGCAAACGAACCCGTACTAGGTTCTAAATAGAGCATTTCACCCATAGAGCGCATAATAAAAAAGATAAACAGACCCGCAATAGCATATGCTAGCATGATAGACGGACCTGTCCATTTGATCGTACTAGCTGATCCCATAAATAACCCTACTCCGATGGTACCTCCTAAAGCAATCATCTGAATATGGCGTGACTTGAGACCCCTATTTAATTCTTTGTTTGACATAATAATCTCCTCCAGATGCTAGGTCCTACGGAAAAATTATTTCTTATTTTATAATAATATTTTTTTGTAAATACTCAAAATAAATTACGAATAATTTCAGAAACAACACTTACCATATCATTATAATTCGTAAATGAAATTATGAAGGAATTCAATTACTTACTGAAATAGTAATTATACTAATAAAATATTTATTGTAAGTATATTAATCTTCGAAGTTCTTGATTTTATGTGTATGCCAAGGAATCAAGAAAGAAGGTTTACGACGGTAGTCGATGTTCGAAAATATTTGTAAAGGAAATAACCCACAGAGGATTTTCTGTAGGCCATTTTTATTATTGCATCATCATTGGTTTAAATGAAGCAAATTTAATATATCTTTAGGATGTTCAAGAATATAATCAGCATTCTGAAATCCTTTTATTGTTTTTGCCCCCCATAACGCAAGGCCAAAATCTACACCCGCAGATTTGGCACACTCCATATCATAAATAGAATCCCCAATAAATATGGCCTCATGTGAGCTACAGCCTAATTGTTCGATACCTTTTTCCAATGGCTCGGGATGTGGTTTATGTTTTACCGTATCACTGGCGCAAACAACGGAATCAAATAAATGATCGATATTTAGTAAATAAAAGCTATTGTTCATTTCTTCAATCGTTTGGGATGTTACAATTCCTGTTTTAGGAAGTTGAGATACGACATCTATCATTCCTTCAAAAATCGGAACATTCCTCATAAGAGGCTTTTCTTTTTCCATCCACGTTTCAAGTGTCGTAGGTATATCAGCTATATTTAATACTTCTAATGTTGTAAGTCCCGGAATGCCTAAGGAAAAACGGAGCTCATCCAGACTTTTTTCGATCCCTTGCTCTTTTAAAGTCGATTGCAGTGCTGAAAGTCCAATCATTTCAGAGTCGATAATCGTTCCATCTAAATCAAAAATAAACGTACTGTACACCTAAATCATCCTCCATATTTATCTGTTTAGAATATGGTAAAAGATGAAATGGATTTCAGGTCAATACTTAAATGGAAGAACGTTCGATAATTTTATAAGGAATTTCTATGTTTCTTCTTGATTTCTGTACTGTTAATTCAAATGCTTGTTCTCCGACTTTTATTAATTGATGATCTACAGAAGATAGATCAAGTGCTACCCCAATGGGTTGATTTTCTTGTCCTAAAATGGCTAGATCATTAGGTATATTCATATTTTTGGAACGCGCATACTTATAAATCCCTCCTGCTACTTCATCCCCGTTGGCATATATCGCCGTCGGCTTTGTTTTGACAGCCCGGCCAAATAATTGTTCTCCCGCATAATAACCATCCTCAAATCGAAAACAATTGGGAAGATAATACTCATCTGGAAGGCCCCCAAACACTCTTTTGTATGCAGCAATTGTTTGCTCCGTGCTGATACTCTCAGTACCTCTAGCAGTTGTAAAGGCTACCTTCTCATGTCCTTTATCTTTAAGATATTGAAAAGCATCGACATAGGAAGAGAATCTATCAATGTATGCACATCCAATTTCGGAATGAGTGGTGTATTCACATGAAACGATTGAACCATATTCTGTATAAGGAATGATGGTCTCCCAACTATTTGCTCTAGAAGTGATAATAATACCATCAAGCCATTTATTTTTGAGCATTGAAAGGTATTCAAGCTCTTTTTCTTTACTGTATTTCGTAGCAAGAACCGTTATCGAGTAATCTTTTTCCACAGATTTATTTATTACTCCATGTAACATTTGATCGAACGCCTGATTATTGTTATAGGGAATGATTACTCCAATCATTTTTGTTTCCCCTCTAATTAAATCAACAGCATTTTTGTTCGGGGTATAATTCATTTCCTTTATAACTTTCTGAACGATTTTTCTTTTATCTTCGGAAACATATTTATGATTGTTTAATACTCTTGATACAGTGGATACCGATACCCCTGCTATCCTCGCTATATCGCTAATATTGGTCACAAATCTCACCCTCTAGCAGTTCAATTATCTCTTTAATACTTCTAACACCAAGATTCCCATTCCTTCGTTGTCTAATCGCCACCGATTCATTTTTCATTTCCTTATCACCAATAACAAGCATATAAGGTATCTTTTGCTTTTCTGACTCTCTAATTTTCAATCCCATTTTTTCGTCTCTATCATCAACTTCCACTCGAAAACCTGCTGATTCTAGTTGAAGTTTTATATTCTTCGCATAATCTACATGGGATGCAGCAATGGGGATGATTTTTGCTTGAACAGGTGATAACCAAAGTGGAAAATCGCCTGCGAAATGTTCAATTAAAATCGCCATAAACCGTTCGACTGAACCAAATATTGCTCGGTGGATCATCACTGGTCGGTGAAATTGACCGTCTTCCCCAACATAGGAGCAATTGAACTTTTCAGGCATTAGGAAATCTAATTGAACTGTTCCACACTGCCAGCTTCTACCTAAAGAATCTAGAATGTGAAAATCAATTTTTGGACCATAAAATGCTCCATCACCATGGTTGACTTGATATGCAATAGCTTTCTTTTTTAATACAGATTCTAATGCAGCTTCAGCATCATCCCAAATCTCTTTGGAGCCCATAAATTCTTCCGGGCGTGTAGATAGCTCTACCTTGTACTCAAACCCAAAATGTGTATAGAATTCTGCAATTAACTCTAATACCTTTTCAATTTCAGCTTCAATTTGGTCTTCCCTAACAAATAGATGTGCATCATCCTGAGTAAATGATCTAACTCTAAGCAGTCCATTTAACGACCCCGACAATTCATGACGATGAACTAATCCAAGTTCTGCGTATCGAACCGGTAATTCCCTATAACTTCTTCTCTTATTATTAAAAATTAAGATAGCACCGGGACAATTCATCGGCTTTATTGCATAATTTTGCTGATCTACATTGGAAAAATACATATTTTCGTGATAGTGATCCCAGTGACCCGATTGCTCCCAAAGTTCCTGCTTCATCATAATCGGAGTTTTAATTTCTTGATAGCCCGCTTTAACATGCTTTTCTCTCCAGTAATTTTCCAGTTCATTTCTTATCACCATTCCTTTAGGTAAGAAAAACGGCATCCCTGGTGCTTCTTCCATTGAGGCAAATAGCTCTAATTCTTGGCCTAATTTTCGATGATTTCTTTTTTCTACTTCCATTTCGTTTAACATAATTGATTCCTCCTAGAATATTTTTTACAAAAGTTAAGAAAAGAGTCTAAAAAAAAACGCACCCATCCCATAGAAGGGACGAGTGCGGTCGTGGTGCCACCCTAGTTTCCACAATGCACAGACCTCGTACATTATGCTCAGGAAAGATAACGGTTTTTGCCGATTATAGTTAATCTGTTTCTACATTTCCCTATAATTGCTCCAAGGTGGTAAACTACTCTCTTTTCTTCAGGGCTTTCAGCCAATGACCCTGTTCTCTGATTAAGAAAAACGAGAATAATTCATGTCCTTTTCATCGCGATTAGTATTAAATTTATAAATAAAAAACGCACTCATCCCATAGAAGGGACGAGTGCGATCGTGGTGCCACCCTAATTTCACAATGCACATACTTCGTACATTATGCTCAGGAAAGATAACGGTTTTACCGATTATAGTTAATTTGTTTACTACATTTCCCTATAATGCTCATAGGTGGTAAACTACTCCCTTATCTTCAGGGCTCTCAGCCAATGACCCTGTTCTCTAATAAGATTAACAAGAATAATTCATGTCCTAATCGACGCTTTCAATTTATATTGAAATGAATTTTAACATCGATATTTGAAAAATGCAAGGGTTTTTTCTAAAATATTCAAATTCCTTTTTTACTTAGGAAACTTATTCGTCTCAATTCTGTATAAATCCTTTCGGCGATCCCGTAATTGTCTAACGGAGCCACTATTGCGCGAACGCCTTAGTTTCTCAAGATCCACATCTCCAACAACAACTGTGTCCACATTGGGGTCACACTCCCCAACTATCCCATCCCTCGCGAAACCAAAATCAGACGGAGAAAAAATACCTGATTGTGCATATTGAATATCCATATTCTCAACATGTGTTAAGTTGCCGACAGTACCTGCAATACATGTATAAACCTGATTTTCTATCGCCCTTGCCTGTGCACAGTAGCGAACACGAAGATATCCTTGACGATCCTCTGTACAAAACGGAACAAAAATAATATTTGCTCCTTTATCAACGGCAATACGGGCAAGTTCCGGGAACTCAACATCGTAACATATTTGAATCGCAATTTTTCCGCAATCCGTGTCAAACACATTAATCTCATTACCCTCAGCTATTCCCCACCACTTTCGTTCATTCGGTGTGGCATGAATTTTTGATTGATTTTCAATTGTTCCATCACGGCGGAATAAATAAGCAACATTATAAATATCTCCATCCCTTTCAACAAAATGGGATCCTCCAACAATATTCACGTTATAGCGCACAGCTAACTCTGTAAATAACTCAATATACGAATCGGTATAGGTTGCTAATCGTCGAACAGCTTGGTCCGGACGTTTTTCTTCTAGAAACGACATCAACTGGGTTGTAAATAATTCAGGAAAAACAGCAAAATCCGAGCCAAAATCAGCCGCAACATCCACATAGTATTCAACTTGTCGTGTAAAGTCCTCAAATGAATCAATTTTCTTCATCATGTATTGGATGGAACAAATTCTTATAGGAAATGATGCCCGATACACTCTTTTCGTCTTAGGTAAATAATCGATATTATTCCATTCCATCAGTGTTGCAAAAGCAGCAGATGCCTTATCATCCGGAAGATACCTTGTATTTATCCGTTTAATTTTGAATCCTTCAAGAAGCTGAAACGAAAGTACCGGATCGTATATACTATGCTTTTCAACCTCCGTCACATACTCTCGTGGGGTCATCTCGGCCTTATATTTATAATAATTTGGAATTCGCCCGCCAATGATAATGCTTTGCAGATTTAACTTTCGTGCGAGCTCCTTCCTTGCTTCATACAAACGATGTCCAAATTTCATCCTGCGATATTCCGGGTCAACCATCACTTCAATTCCATAAAGATTAAATCCATCCGGATCATGATTCGTAATATATCCATTATCAGTAATGGTATTCCATGTGTGTTGATCTTCGTACTCATCAAAATTTACGATAAGACTAGAGCATGTACCGACAATTTTGTCCTCGTATTCCACACAAAACTGCCCTTCTGGAAACGTTTGAATATGGCTTTCTAATTGCTCCCGCTTCCATGGTTCCATTCCGGGAAAGCAACGCTTCCACAAGTCCATGATGTCATCAATATCCTCTATCTCTATATTCCTAACGATAATTTTCTTTTCATATTTCGACATATCTGTTTCTGTCACGTTCTCACACCCCTAACAAAATCTTTTATCATTTTATTTGGATTTACTCCACACACTTCCTACGGTTATCATACCCTCTTATATAATGTTTTAACTTCCATTCAAATTTTTTTAAGGCACTTTGGACAATGGACCCTTTTACCGTCCTGCCACGTTTATTCCATTACCTAGAGGGTAGTTGAAAATTAGGAGTTCAAGTTTCTTAACTAGTATAGGAGGCTAATAATGGAAAATAAGAAAACAAATCAATTAAAGAAATATGCAATCAATAATGAAAAAAAGGCAGGTTTAACTACTAATCAAGGATTAAAAATGTCTGAGGATGAATTTTCTTTAAAAAACGGTTTAAGAGGCCCTACCTTGATGGAAGATTTTCATTTCAAAGAAAAAATGACCCATTTCGACCATGAACGAATTCCTGAGCGTGTCGTTCATGCACGAGGAGTTGGTGCACACGGAATCTTCCAACTATATGAATCTTTAGAGAGCTTTACTAAGGCCGATTTCTTAACAGATCCAACAAAAATCACCCCAGTATTTGTTCGTTTTTCTACTGTTCAGGGTTTTAGAGGATCGAGCGATACCGTCCGTGATGTGCGCGGCTTTGCAACAAAATTTTACACGGATGAAGGCAATTTCGATTTAGTCGGAAATAATATGCCGGTGTTCTTTATCCAAGATGCGATTAAATTCCCTGATTTTGTCCATGCTGTTAAACCCGAACCACATAATGAAATCCCTCAAGGTGCCAGTGCACACGATACGTTTTGGGACTTTATCGGTCAAAATCATGAATCAGCACATATGATCATGTGGCATATGAGCGATCGCGCCATCCCCCGAAGCTTGCGTATGATGGAGGGATTTGGCGTACATACCTTCCGCCTTGTGAATGCTGAAGGAGAAGCGCATTTTGTAAAATTCCATTGGAAACCAGCATTAGGTGTACATTCTCTAGTGTGGGATGAAGCGCAAAAGATAGCTGGAAAGAACCCCGACTTTCATCGTCAAGATTTATATGAGGCCATTGATAAAGGAGATTTCCCTGAATGGGAACTAGGAATACAATTTATTCGGGAAGAGGATGAACATACATTTGATTTTGATATTTTAGATCCAACGAAATTATGGCCAGAAGAAGAGGTTCCAGTGAAAAACGTTGGGAAAATGACTTTAAATCAAAATGTTGATAACTTCTTTGCAGAAACGGAACAAGTCGCTTTTCACCCTGGTCATGTTGTGCCTGGTTTCGATTTTTCCAATGATCCTTTACTTCAAGGTCGTTTGTTTTCCTATACCGATACACAACTATCAAGATTAGGGGGTCCTAACTTCCACCAGATTCCAATTAATCAACCAGTATGTCCCTTTCATAATAATCAGCGAGATGGAATGCATCAAATGACGATCCATCATGGTCAAACAAGCTATCATCGAAATGGCTTAAATGCTAATCAACCCCAACCCGTTCCTGTTGAAAAGGGTGGTTATGAGCATTATCAGGAAAAAGTGGAAGGAAACAAAATTAGAGGTCGCAGTGATAGCTTTTTAGACTTCTACTCACAAGCAAAGTTATTTTACAATAGTCTTGCTCCTTATGAACAACGTCATGTAAAAAATGCATTTAGTTTTGAATTAGGCAAATGTAAATGTGATATGGTCAAATATAACGCAGTTGATCTTATCAATCATATTGATCGACAATTGGCAAAAGAAGTTGCCGAAAATATCGGGACATTGTTACCTGAACAAAATCTAGAAGTAAATACTACGAAAAAGTCCCCAGCCTTAAGCATGGCAAACACCATAAGTAAGCCCGATACAAAGTCAGTTGCCGTTCTATTAAATGGGAAACCTAATGAAGCGCAGCTTTCGGATTGGATTAAAACGTTTGTGCAGAATAAAGTGAATTATAGTATCGTTGATAAAAGAGCTTATCAGTTAAACGGCATGCTAAAAGTGACGGATACGTATGATACTGCAGATCCCACTCTTTTTGATGCAGTATTAGTAATTAGCAGCCAATCAATTATTGATGCACCCGTTTTGGAATTTATTGAAACGACATATAAACATTGTAAGCCTTTAGGTTTAGCTCTCGATGTTCATCAATCTATAGAAAAGAGCCGCATTGATATAAATGCCTCTGGCGTGTACGATTTATCCGTATCTAATCTACAATTATTTATTGAAGGGATCGCCCAAGGCCGATTCTGGGATCGATACTAGGCTAGATTCAATGGACAGTGGACCAGGTCCACTGTCCATTACAGTGTCTGCAGACTTTCTATTGGCTGCTCTATTGTAATGTTCTCGGGTTGATTCGAGAGAATTAATTGGAAAGACCCCTTAGTAGTATGGATATTTACAACAAATATATCTCCGGAAACTGTTGCCCTTCCATTTATTTGTTGAGGTTTCATTTCTAACTCGACTCCCCAATTTGACATATTGACGAGATAAATCCCATTATGCAGATTCAAAAATTCACTGACAGATGCTCTCGCCATTTCATCCACTTCATGTAATTCTTCCTCCGCATGCTTTGAAGCTATATGGAGAAATGCTTTCTCATCAGCATTAATAGCTGTAAAGAATGGCACTTCACCTAAAATTTCTTGATGAACTAACCAATCTCCAACAATAACTTCTTTTTCGGCTACCTCTATATATACTTGATCATCGATAAACCGTATCATATTTTTCATAAAAAGCGAGAGATATCTTCCGAATACTGCTTCTTTCTCAGAGTCATTAACTAGAATATTTTCAACCAATGTTTCGATACTTCCATTCTTTACTGCCTCA
The DNA here is from genome assembly GCF_016772275.1 of Heyndrickxia vini. NCBI lineage: Bacteria > Bacillati > Bacillota > Bacilli > Caryophanales > Bacillaceae > Heyndrickxia > Heyndrickxia vini. The sequence continues at coordinate 3,717,902 of NZ_CP065425.1, forward strand.
AACTGCTCATCTGAAAGGCTGTTCTCATTCTTATAATCATTTAAAGCCTTGCCGAATTGTTCAATCGTCATATATTCACGGTCAACGAGTGCTTGAGCTAGAAATAAATGCTTTTGTTTTTGATTAGATACCAGTAGTTCGACCTGTTCATTGGTTAAGTAACCAAGATCTACCGCGATTTCACCAAATCGTTTATCCAACTGTTTTTGTTTCTCATGAACTACTCCAACCTGCAGCGGAGTCATAAACCCCTCATCAACAGCCATAACTCCAAATTTCACATGAACGGATTTCTGAAGTTCCAATGCATCTGTAAGTTGTTCTTTTGTAATTAATCCACGATTTAATAAGTAATGGCCGAAATATTGACTAAACATTTACGCTTCCCTCCTTCAAAACCTTTTCGACTACATTCGTAACTGCCTCAAGCGTAATCGGTTTCTGAATAAAATCATATGCCCCAAATTCCAGTGCCTTTTTAAGATGCTGATTTGTCCCAACAGATGAAGCCATAACTACTTTCGCTTTTGAATTAACTTCCATGATTTCTTTTAATGCTTCAATTCCATCTTTATCAGGCATAACGATATCCATAAATACTAAATCGGGGTTATGAGCTTTTACTATTTCAACGGCCATATTTCCGTTTTCAGCCTCAAGTACTTTCTCACATCTACATTTCTCTAAAATACCTCTTAATTTTTTTCGAATTAGTACAGAATCATCACAAATTAGGACTTTTAAATTATTTTCCATGTACTACAACTCCTTAATCTAGAAAACGTTAATATTTTAATAGTTCTACAGACCTATTCGTTTTTCCTTTTGTTTTTTTCAGACGATTCTAATTTATTTACTTGCTACATTAAACTAAAAACAACATTATGATATGATAATGGTAAAAAGATAGGGTTTGGTGAACACATGATAGAGGATGTTCTAGAAATTATTGTCCGCTCTACAGAAATTGATGTGAATGGTCATGTTAACAATGCAAAGTATTTGGAATACTTGGAATGGGGCCGTGAAAATTGGTATGAAAACGCGGGGCTTCCTTATGATCGTTTTCTTGATATGGGAATACAAACAGTAACAGTTAACATAAACATTAATTATCGAAGAGAATGCAGACAAAATGACCAGCTTTCAATTCGAACACGCCCGGAGAAAGTTGGAAGAAGCAGTTATGTCTTACTGCAAGAAATTTATAATCAGCATGGGGAAAAGTGTGCAGATGCACTCGTAACAAGTGTTACCATGAATTCATTAACACGTAAAAGCTGTGATGTACCTGATGAATTACGCACACTATTTGAAGGACTCTAGTTCCGTTATCTGTGACAAAATGGATCAATTTCTTCTGTTCGAGGACATGGGTTCCGTTAAATGTAAAAAGTGCAGCGATTTCTTGTGCTTTTTTGCTTTTAGCTGGAATCAGTGTCCTCTTATTCCTTCAATTAAGGACATTTACTAATAATAACGGATCTATTGTCCACTCAACATTCGACACAACTTCCCTTTTTCGACTATTTTCACCTCTCAATCAAACGTTTGATTAAAAATCCATAAACTCGCTTCACCAATGCCTTAGTGCTTCGTTTTCCATAAAAAGTTTGTCAAACTAAAGGAGATGAAATAAGTAATGTCGAATAAATTAATCTGTAGTAGAAAGGGGTTAGACGGATGCTAAATACTAAAGAATTAGATGATATAAAAAAACTTCAACTCATATGTGAACAAGAGGAGAAGATCCAATTAAAATTAAATTGGGAAATGTTAAAATCTCGAAATGAGAAGGAAAAAACAGACTTTCTTTACTATGAAGACGACCAACTTATCGGTTTTTTAGGAGTATATGGATTTGGTAATAAAGTAGAAGTGTGCGGGATGATCCACCCAAATCATCGAAGAAAAGGAATATTTTCTAAGCTTTTCTCAAAAGCCATAAATGAAATTAAAAACCAAAACGTTAGTCAAATTCTATTAAATTCTCCTACCCGCTCTTTCTCGGGGAAAGAATGGCTAAAAACACTTCCTTGTCAATTTTCTTTCTCAGAACATCAAATGAAATGGACAGAAACGAATTTAGGTGAAGAGGAACATATTATGATTCGACCTACTACCCCTGATGATATTGAAACAGAAATTCAGCTAGATGTTCAATGTTTTGGTTTTTCTGAAGAGGAAGCGAAAGTTTATAATCAAAGAATAAAAAAGGAAAATGCCCAAGATTTCTTTATTATAGAAGAAAAGCAACAAAAAGTAGGGAAAATACGAATCCAACATATAAAAAAAGAAGCATGGATTTATGGTTTTGCGATTCTTCCAGAATATCAGGGACAAGGAATCGGAAGAAGAGCCATAAAGAAAATACTTAGACAAGAGCATCAAAATGGATTTGATATTTTTCTAGAAGTAGAATCAAAAAATGCCAATGCCTTAAAACTTTATGAGTCATGCGGCTTCAAAGCATACGATTCACAGGATTACTATGAATACAAATAACGGGACAGTGGATTCACTGTCCCTTGTCATTAATGTGCAGTATACCCGCCATCAACAAGTAAGGTTGTCCCGTTTACAAAACTAGATTCATCACTTGCTAAAAATAGAACTGCTTTAGCAACTTCCTCCGGTTTTCCTAATCTTCCTTGCGGATGAAGAGAAACTAAAAATTCTTTCTGCTCCGGATTTACCTCTGAAAGTAAAGGAGTATCTATATAGCCAGGGCAAACTGCATTTATACGAATTCCATCTTTTGCATAAGCAGTACATAAGTTTTGAGTTAGTAACTTCACGCCGCCTTTTGCAGAAGAATAGGCAGTTGGATTTGGTAACGAAACAAAGCTATGAATGGATCCTGCATTTACAATGACACCGCCGGTACCTTGTTTAAGAAACTGTTCAATAGAATATTTATCTGAAAGGAACACACCTGATAGGTTGATATCAATGGTTCTTTTCCATCTTTCATAAGATAATTCATGGGCTGGTGCATCATCAGCTATTCCCGCATTTGCATACATAATATCAAGTTTACCGTACTTGTTTACTGTTTCACTGATCATTTGTTTAATTTGCTCTTCATTGGTTACATCTGTTTTTACAAATAGGGTATCATGTCCATTTGCATTTAATTCTTCTGAAATATTTTTACCGCGCTCAGAAAAATCGGCAATAACTACTTTCGCACCTTCTTCTGCAAATAAACGAACCGTTGCTTCTCCTATTCCACTTGCTCCGCCAGTTACAATGGCTACTTTGTCTTTTAATCTCATGTTAAATCGCTCCTTTATGTTCAATTGATCCGATTATCTTGATGTCGCTCCACCATCTATAACAAATTCTGCACCTGTTGAATATGCTGATTCGTCAGAAGCTAAGAATAATACAGTATTAGCAACATCTTTCACGGAGCCAAGATGTCCTAATGGAAATAAACTTTTACCCAACTCTTCTTTTGAACTTCCCGAAACTTCGGATGCATAATCAGCCATTCCAGTATCAATATACCCTGGATGAATCGAATTAACTCGTACGCCATATGGAGCATATTCCATCGCAGCATCCTTTGTCATAATACGGACAGCACCTTTGCTCGCTCCATATAGAACATGTCCGGGTGCACCAGTTAGCCCCGCGATAGAGGAAGCATTGATAACCGATCCTTTATTTTGTTTCGCCATTAATGGCATAATATGTTTCATCCCTAAAAAAACACCAGTTACATTAATAGACATCAGACGATTCCAGTCTGCTAATTCAATTTCTGCTAATGGTTTAATAATATAAATTCCAGCATTATTAAAAAGAATATCCACTTTCCCAAATGTTTTTATCGTTTCATCTTCCACTTTTTTCCAATCATCTTCATTGCTCACATCATGTTGGATAAAAAGAGCCTCCCCGCCATTTTCTTGAATATCCTTAGCTGCTTGATTTCCGGATTCTTGATTAATATCCGTTATAACAATTTTTGCCCCTTCTTTAGCAAATAATAATGCGGTTTCTTTTCCAATTCCCGTTCCACCGCCAGTTATAATAGCCACCTTATTTTCAAGTCTCATGTTCATCACAAACCTTTCAATATGAATGCTGCGAACTAACGACACTTTTCTATGATTTGACATTAGCTATAAAAAGATTCATTAACTTGCCACAATTCCATCTTACTCCTTTCATTTTGAAATACTATCCTATAAAATGCTGTATAATATGAAGGGATCTTCCCTCCATTTATAGGTATGTTACTTTTAGTTAGGAGAACTATTTTCTATGGCTCAATCTCTTCATTCATATGACGAAATTACCTTTAAGCAATTCGTTTTATTTATAAAAACTCATCATCAACAATTAGAAGAAAATCTATGCATTTATTTAAATCAGGACGACACTCTTTCTCCTGATGACAAAAAAATAATCGGAGCAATATTGGACTCGTTTTTACTATTTTTCGTTACCTACAACATCGAGGAAACTGAAGATGATTTCGAAAGCCATATAATCGTTTGGCTGAAATCACAATTATCTCTCTTATCTATAAAAAGCTTTAACCTGTTCCGTTTAATTTTTGAGAAAGCATTAATCACATTAATGATTCAAATGAAGTACAATCGAAGCACCTCAATTCTCATGTGTTTGTTATCCATCTATTCTCAACTTATCTATCGTTTTAATGAATGGATAAATGAAGATAAGACAGATGTCTATTCGAAATTTTCCCAAGACAAAACTAAACTCCAGTCCTTGGATCGTTTAAATAAACTCCTTATACGCTCCTCAGGAGTACATGACTTTGCGCATATTTTAAAAAAATGTGAGGAGTTTTTTTCATATAGACGATGCGTATTCTATGCGTATATTCCTTGGTCCAATCAATTTTATGGGGTAATCGGTGCCGAATTGCCTAAAGTTCAAAGCATGAAAGGTCAACTAAGTTCAAGAGAAACGACGATTTTTAATACACAAAAAGCTATCTTTTTAAAGAACCCTAAAGGATATGTAAAGGATGAACATATCGAATTATTTAATCTTTCATCCGTTATATTTGTACCACTTACAAATAAGCAGCAAGTTTTTGGCTGGTTAACCTTTGATCAATTGGGAGAAGAGTTCGATTGTTCGAAGGAAGAGCTAGACTTTCTGGAGGAGGTAGGAAATCGACTAGGTTTATTTTTATCTAGAAGTGGCGAAAGTACATCGGGATTGCCTAATCTCCATTTAACAGAAAGAGAAAGCGAGATCCTCGATTTACTGGCTGAAGGGCATGACAATAAAAAAATGGGAAAAATTTTGTATTTAAGTGAGCATACAGTAAGAGATTATGTTAGTAGTTTAATGACAAAATTAAAAGCTAAAAATCGTACACAAGTTGTCGCCTACGCCTTTCGATATGGTTTATTAAAATAATAACAATCGTAGGGGCAGATTTGATCTTCCCCTTTATACATATTGTAAAAAAAGTGAGTATTTTATAGTTTCATCTGTTTTCTTATCAAATTCACGCGATCGAAAACCAAATGTAATTGTTACCTTCACTTCATATGGTGAAATAATTTGACTACTTGTATCAATCGTTGTTCGAAAAAACATCCCTTCCTGATCCGAAAAACCATAATCAATCCCTCGCAATGCACAATTGGCCTGATACACTTTATATGGATAGGTTCGGTACGTACGGGATATGGTTCTTCCTTTTTCAAACGCTTCAGGAAAACGAACATCATCCTCGATAATTTTCAGCATATATATCACCTCTTAAGATTTATATGCGTTTTTTTAAGAGAGTAGTATTTTATTCATGAATAACTATAGAACCTTTTTGGAATATATAGAATTGGAGTATACACATGAAAATTGGTTTAATCAGACATTATAAAGTGTTGAAAGATTACCCGAAGGAGAAACGACTATATTCTGCAGAAGAGGTAAAACAATGGTTTGCAGAATATGATGTTGCAGAAATTGAATACAGAAACGATCCTCCAAAAACGACTGAATGGAAAGCCTGTTATTCAAGTCCTACGTCAAGGGCTATAAAAACAGCCAAACATCTTTATGATCGGGACATTATTGAGTTAGAGGAGCTTCAAGAAATTGCTGTACCTGTTTTCAGTACAAGATTAAAATTGCCTTTTATCGCATGGGCATTATTAATTCGCTTTGCCAATCTATTTAATAAGCAAACAAGAGAAGAAATAAACCAAACAAAAAAGAAAATTAATTACGTGTTAGATGAAATTTCGAAAAGTAATAAGGAAGATATACTCATTATTAGTCATGCCGCATTGATGTTTTACATAAGAAAAGAACTTTTAAAAAGAGGCTTTACCGGGCCCAAATTCACCATTGCCAAAAATGGGGAATTGTATGAATTTATATTGTAACTTTTTGCTGAATTCTTTTGTGATTTTGAGGACCAATATCCAGGTTACCCCTTAACTTTGGCTCCATTCTGACGCTTATTTTTGTGAAAATGTAAGAAGTGAGAAGGTAGAGGCTAGGCGCCGAGACTGTGGTGCTCGAATCTGTTGCATTCGGGAAGATGGGGGCGGGATTTCCATGCTTTCCTTCTCGAATCCGCTTCTTTCGGGTAGATGAAGGCGCGATTCCTCTCCTTTCCTTCTCGAATCCGTTTCTTTCGGGTAGATGAAGGCGCGATTCCTCTCCTTTCCTTCTCGAATCCGCTTCTTTCGGGTAGATGAAGGCGCGATTCCTCTCCTTTCCTTCTCGAATCCGCTTCTTTTGGGTAGATGAAGGCACGATTCCTCTCCTTTCCTTCTCGAACCCGCTTCTTTCGGGTAGATAAAGGCACGATTCCTCTCCTTTCCTTCTCGAATCCGCTTCTTTCGGGTAGATAAAGGCGCGATTTCCATGCTTTCCTTCTCGAATTCGCTTCTTTCGAGAAGATTATTGCACGGTTTCTATGCTTTACTGCTCGAATCCACTACTACTTTAGAATTTTATTAAAACAACCTCCTTTGTTCCGAAACTTGCTTTCCATCACCAATTACATACCCCATCGATTTATAACAAACTAATCGTTTATCATACATTGCTTTTAAAACTAGGACCTTTTCGTCCACGTAATCATATACTTGAACTTCTTGCTTGGTGGAGTAATGACGATGTAGGCGACCAACATATTGTTGTAGGCTTCCCTTCCAAGAAATCTGCATTGTTAAGAATAGTATATCTAGGCGTGCATCATCTTTACCAATAATTGTTTTAAATAGTAGTTTTCCCTTTGTAGTTGAGCATAGTCTTTCATTCGACATTAAGTTATGTATAACAGCATTATATCCAATAAGTTTAAGAGAATATCACAGAAGGTGCAAAATGAAAATTAATGATAAAGTAATCTTTATGTGTAATCAAGGAGAATACTCCCCTGCCTTTACAGATCGATTAAAACGAAATGTCCTCGACCAGTTGGGATTAAACAAGGGAGTAAAGAATAAAGTCTAACAAGTAAACGGACAGTTCTCTTGCTTATCGAAGCAAAGGAATTGTCCGTTTATGATCGGTTAGTTTTATATATTTTGTCCTGTTTCAAGTTCTCAATTTCTTCTCGAAGTTATTTTACCCTTCCTTGAATGTTTTAGTAAATACATTTTACGAAAGATAAACAAGGTTTTCAGTTTTCTATCACGTACTTTAGACACTAAAGTCAGGTTATTTCTGACTAAGCTCACTTTTTCTATATAATTCTCTACCAAATGTATCAATGTGACTTTTCAAATTTTCATTATTTATTTCTTCATATTGGACGATGTCAAAGAAATAAGGTAGTGGAAATTCTTCGTTTAAAAGATCGTCCAACTGATAAAGTGTTTCACTAGTCACATTTTTACCTGATATCGCAATATCGACATCTGACCCTTTTTTATAGTTCCCTAGAGCCCTACTTCCAAAAATGATCGCTTTATCAATTTCTTTTAAATTTTCCATTGCTCTTCGTATATACTCAAAATCTCGATCCAATAATCCAAACATCGAATCATTCCTTTGAAAGTTTGTCATATAATGATTTAAAAATTGGAACATAAACTTGAACGATTTCGCGAACAAACTTTTTTGCAAATTCTTCATCATAAGTATGAGTAGTTAAATTTCGTTTGGAAAGGGCATCAATCCAATTATGACCTTCCTCAATTAATCCTATTTGAAATGCCTGTTTTAACGTTTCTCTGGGACTTTTCACTATATACCCCTGTGATTCTAAATAGTCCTTTAATACTTTCCAAGCCAGCTCAAATGTAATTTCAAAGAATTGAATGATTCCAGCTTGTTCTAATTCAGTTTTAATCTCTTGTTTAGAATACCTCTCTAAAAGTTTAAATGACCTTTCAAAGTTTTCAAACCTTTGTCTCCATCTAGTATCCTTTAACGAATCCATACATGATACCTCCTTATAGGGTCTATTCAAGTTATCTCAAGAGGAATAGTTATATGGAAAATATTCTTTATCTTATAGCAAATACCTTTAAAAGAATTATTTATTATATTTCCACTTCTTGGACAGCGCTCACAATTCAAACAATTTAACATTTATTAACCAATATTACTTGTTATTTTAACAAATATCCACAGCTACCTAATAAGAAAAAAGCAATTCCCTTTTTAGTTTACATCCGATCCGGTGACGGCAGCCCCAGTACGGTCAATGCATCCCCGATGGTTTCTTTGAATTTTAACGTAAGCCAAAGTCTAAACGCCTTTTTGTCATTATCCGCTTTAATAATTGGGCAGGCTGCATAGAAATTATTGAACAAAGTTGCTAGCTCATGTGCATACGTACATATCTTGTGGGGGGATAATTCATTAGATGCCGCATAAAGCGTATCCTGCCAAGTGGCAATATGTCTTAGTAATGCGTATTCTGCCTTATCCATATGATTTATTTCATTCGGTACCACTTGCTCCGAATACAAGTCAACTTCGGCTTTACTTAAAATGCTAACCGCACGTGCGTGAGAATACATTAAATATACACCCGTATTTCCTGTTACTTCTGTCGCCTGTTGAATGTCAAAAACGACCTCGGTTAACAAACTAAAACGAAGAAGGTAGTAACGGATCGATGCTGCCGCAATCGTTCTACTCGACAATCCACTTTTATCCGAACGTTTATTTTCAATAATCCCTTCCATAAGATCAAGTAAATCGGATATTTTAATTCCTATTCCTTGTCTTCCAGACATGGCGTACGATGCTTTTCCATCCGTTGTATCTAAACCAAGTTCCATTGCTGCCGCCGGGCTTAAAGAAACGACACCGTAACTGACATGACGAAGTTTCTCTGCCTGTTTCGTATATCCTAATATTTCAAGTGCTTGTTTCACCATTGCTTGCGGATACTCTTGTCTGTGGTCAATAACATTGATGACGATATCCGCTTGACCAAATGACGCATCAGTTCCATTCATATTCGTTGTCCATAGTCCTTCTGAAAAACGTTTATACATGAAATCCTTTTCCAGCAATCCAAATTTCCACAGATGATAAGCAATGTCTTTTGCCGTATAAGTTAAAATGCCATTGGAACGAACTAACACTTTATCCATACTATGTTCGGATTCGGTATCTTCTGCAACAGTTGTAGGCTGTTTCAACACCCAGCACCCCTCCAACTTACCGGAAGTTTCCTGGTGAAATTGTTTTGTTTTTTTAAGTAAGTTAAACGCTGCAGTCCAAAATCCTTCTCTTACAATATTGCTTTCCCATACCAACAAATCATAATGAATGTCAAACTCATTCATTTCTTCGATATGTTCACGAACTATTCGGTCCGCAACAAGTAACCCGACCCAAGACAAATTTTCAATCCCCTCTTCAAGTGAATGTAAAACATTTGTCCTTTGTTCAAGTAATGGAGGATTTTTTTCATATTGCTTATTTACCGTAGAGTAAATATCCCAACAGAAATCACCAAAACGAGAGTGCTCTTTTTTATATGGAATATTCAAAATACCAACAACTGTGTCCGCAAGTTGATTCCCCAAATCATCGATATAATTATGCACTTCTACCTTGTATCCGGCTCTTTTTAAAAGTCGTACAAGAGAATCACCAATACACGAATTTCTTAGATGGCCAATATGGGCCGATTTGTTCGGATTGATAGATGTATGTTCAATAACTACCTTTTCGCCGTTATTCAATGGAAATTTAAAATCCCTCTTAACCCATTGATTCCAATCGATAGACATATTGATAAATCCTGGTGGAGCTACTTCAATTTTGTAAACTAAGCCCTCCATTTCCCCTTCTTCTTCCAGTTTATTTTTCAACATGTCCGCAATTTGAATCGGTGCTTTCCGTAAAACTTTCGCAAGCTGCATCGCAACATTTGTCGAATAGTCACCATGTTCTAAATGTGATGGTTGTTCAACAGAAATTTTCAAATCCTCATTATAGTTGAGACCCATTTCATGAAAAAGACTGTTCACAGACTTTTCGATGTTGTTTATAATCAACTGGCTTATCATAAAAAAAACCTCCTTTAAATAAAAAAAGCCTCCATCTCTTTAAAAAGAGACGAAGGCTTTTGCATTCGCGGTACCACTCTTGTTGTTAAACTTTCCGTTTAACCACTTAATAAGATAACGGTCTTAGCCGTGACTTCCTACTAATCATTCAAAAGTCATTCTCATGGGTCCGTTTCACTGCTAACCCGGTACCGGCTCCCACCAACCCGGCTCGCTTTTGACTCGGACTCAACAATTACTCTCCCAATCCTAGAAACTGTTGTATTTTTAAACATTATATCCAAATAAACAAAAAAGTCAATCCTTCATCTGGTTCTCTTCATTAAGTACCACAAAAAGTTCGGTAAGGTGTGGTTGACTTTGGCAGTGTAGCGTATTCAACTTGTTCATCAGAGTGTTCGTAAGGATTTGAAAGTACATGTAACAGCCGCTTCATCACACCATAGTCTTCTTTTTCAACAGCTGCTTCCAGTGCTTCTTCCACCCGATGGTTCCGTGGAATCACTGCTGGATTGCTATTTCTCATCAATTGATTTGACTCCGTTTTCGATTCCGTTTGTCTTTCTAGTCTTGATTGCCAGCGCTCATACCACTGAACAAACTCCGTTGCTCCAAATAAGTTACTATTCTCACGCTTATCAAATGTTAAAGCAATAAAAGTATTCGTATAATCCGCTTGATGTTTTTTCATCATATCAAGGAGATTCGTAACAAGTGAATCATCTTGTTCCTCCTCGTTAAAAATTCCTAGTTTCGCTCTCATCCCTTCTATCCAATAAGAGTGGTACAGTTCGCCAAATTTAGAAATCTCTCCTTGGGCAAGCTTCACCGCCTGCTCTTGATTGTCATGCAAAAGTGGCAATAAAGATTCAGCAAAACGAGAAAGATTCCACGCAGCCATATACGGCTGATTTCCATACGCATAGCGTCCCTGAATGTCAATCGAACTGAATACCGTTTCGGGATCATAAGTATCCATGAATGCACATGGACCATAATCAATCGTTTCTCCACTAATCGTCATATTATCCGTGTTCATTACGCCATGAATAAAACCAACCAATTGCCATTTAGCAATCAGTTTAGCTTGGCGATTAATTACTTCTTTAAGGAATGAAAGATATCGGTTTTCGTTTTCCTCAAGTTCTGGATAATGCCGTTTTATTGAATAATCAGCTAAAATTCGAAGTTCTTCCACTTTACCTAAATTCGCGACATATTGAAAAGTGCCGACACGAATATGACTGGAGGCTAATCGGGTCAAAATTGCCCCTGTTAGCTCCGTTTCTCGGACAATTGACTCACCCGTTGTTACTACGGTCAGACTTCGAGTGGTAGGAATCCCAAGTGCATGCATGGCCTCACTAATAATGTATTCCCGCAACATTGGTCCGAGTGCTGCCCGGCCATCTCCACCTCTTGAATATGGTGTTCTGCCTGCACCTTTTAGCTGGACATCGACCCTTTCACCTTGGGGAGTAATCTGCTCACCGAGAAGCACTGCCCTTCCGTCCCCTAACATTGTAAAATGCCCAAATTGATGCCCTGCATATGCTTGAGCAATTGGGGATGCACCATCAGGAATCCTATTCCCTGCAAGTATTACTACCCCATCATCACTTTGCAACTCCTTAACGTTCAAACCCAAGGATTTCCCGATCTGTTCATTGAGAATAATCAACTTAGGTGATTGTACTGGTGTCGGGTCGGTGGGAGAAAAAAATAACTTTGGCAGACGAGTGTAACTATTGTCAAAATTCCACCCAAATTCCTTATTTGTTGTCATCGATTCTCCATCCTTATTTGTATTATCGTACTTCTTAATATGAATACTATTTCTTATATCACTCATATTACACAAAAAGATAGTTAAAAGACATTATGTTTAATTTCTACTCCCAGCGATTTATTATGCTGATGGATTACAAGATAACATCATTCGACTAGTTTCAACCAGTTCTTTTCTTAATCAAACGTTTGATTAAATAATGGATAAGAACGCTTCGTTACTGACTTTTGATTGAAAGAGGAGGAAAAAATATGTCGTAAAGAAAGAGGATTTCTCTTTTAAAAAAGATATGAAAACATTAATGAAAGATGATAAAGAAATCATTTAAGGAGAAGGAGAATAATTAAGTAGTCTATTCAAATTCGATAGAAAAACTGTTGACAGAATAATTTTAATAATATATAAATAAATTATCAAACCTATTTAACTATGTAATTGTATGGCTGGAGATGAAGAGATGCCATAGTCACTAAAAACACGATTGATGTTTTTTTTGGCTATGGCTTTTCTTGTTTTCCTGACATTGGATTACACAGTATAAGGGGAAGGGGAGTTTTTGATGAGTTTTGAGCATTTAGATTCGCCGAAGTTAAAGCGTTTCCAAAGGAAGATTACGCTTTTATCAGCGGCAGGTACTTTTCTTGATGGCTTCGATTTAACCGTTATTGCTGTTGCAATGCCCTTGATTTTAAGTCAATGGGATATCGGGCCGGGATTACAAGGTTTAATTACATCTTCAGCTGTTATTGGTTCCTTTATTGGAGCACTATGGCTCGGTAATTTAACTGATAAGTTTGGTCGAAAAGCCATGTATGTTGTTGACTTATTGGCGTTCGTTATCTTCGCAGCTTTAACTGCTTTTGCACAGGCACCATGGCAGCTTATTTTATTCCGTTTCTTATTAGGGATTGGTATTGGTGCAGATTATCCTATTTCAGCTACCCTTGTTTCCGAATTTAGTTCAACAAAAAGTCGTGGAAAGCATAGTACATCGTTAGGAGCAATGTGGTTTGTAGGAGCTGTTGTAGCTTACATTTGCGGCATTTTACTAGAACCTCTTGGCCCTAGTGCTTGGAGATACATGTTATTAATTGGCGCTGTTTTTGCACTTATTGTTTTCTATTTTAGGGTAACTCTACCTGAATCTCCAAGATGGTTGGCTTCCCGTGGCCGTGAGAAGGAAGCAGAAGAAATCATGTTGAAAATTACAGGACAAAAAGTAATCATAAAGCCAAATACAGACAAGAAGCAAAAATTAAGTGATGTCTTTTCGAAAACATTGTTTCGCCGTACATTTTTTGTATGTGGATTTTGGTTTTGCTATGCGGTAGCCTATTATGGTATTTCCATGTATACACCAACTATCCTCAAACCATTCACACATGGTTCTCAAATGATGGCATATATCGGTTCTGGTACCGTTAGTTTACTCGGACTTCTAGGAGCTATTATCGGAATGAATATCGTAGAAAAAATCGGAAGAAGACCATTGATTATTACTTCTTTTACAGGACTTTCAATCGCGTTAATAATTTTAGCTCTTAATCCAAGTCCAACTATGGCATTCTTGGTTATCCTTTTTAGCCTTGCCGTTTTATTCGCTAATATGGGTGGAGGAATTCTAAACTTTGTCTATCCAACTGAATTATTTCCTACCAGTATACGGGCCAGTGCCTCAGGATTAGCAACTGCAGTAAGCCGAATTGGTTCAATTTTGGGAATATTAGTCTTTCCACAACTTGTCGCAGCCTGGGGAAACAGCAAAGCATTATGGCTATTTGCTGTTGCTGGTTTAGCAGGATTGCTTATATCAGTGTTCTTGGCGCCTGAAACAAAAGGAAAGAACTTAGAGGAACTAAATGATGAAGTATCATCAGCACTTAATAATAAATCGAGTGTAGGAGGCAATCATGGAAAAATGGCTTAGTCTTTGGTCAATTGGACAACACGGAACATTAAGTGATTTTAGAGCGATAAAACAATCCGGTTTTAATGGAATTGAGATATGGGCTGAACAACATCGCTCAAAGGAATATTTAGAGTATGCCAAACAAGTTGGATTAAAAATTGGAATGCATCTGCCCTTCCATGATTTAAATTTAGCTACTCCGGATCCGGTTGTGTATGAAAGAACCTTTCACGTATTAACCGAATGGATGGAGACCCTATCTATATATGGAGGACAACATGCTACATTCCATGGTGGATATGCATGGTCCTCGGAAGAAAGGGATGAAACATTTATTAGAATTCAGGAACGCTTATTATTGCTAAATGAAAAAGCAAAGCAATATGGCATTGAATTATTATTAGAGAATCTTATCCCGGACAAATTAAATTATTGTCACCATATCGCATCCAATGTAGAAGAGTGGCTCGATTTAATTCACAAAGCTAATATTAAAGCTTGTCTTGATATTGGACATTTAGCTGTAATGGGAGACGATTTAGAAACAACAATTGCTAAATTGGGCAGCGCTTTAGGTGCCGTTCACTTATCAGATAATGACAGGAAGTCAGATCTTCATTTGCTTCCCGGTGAAGGAGAAAATTTATCAAAAGACTTAAACAGTTATTTAGAAGCTAATCAATATTCAGGACCAATCGTGTATGAAATTAACCCTTATAAATATTCTTTGCAAGATATAATTGAACACATAACAAAGGTTAATGTGTAGGTTTAGATTATTGTAATGTTTTATCATTTTGAAAATATACTAACAATATAACAATAGAATAACCGTAGGAAAGAGAATGAAGAGAAAATCCTCAAGCTTGTATGATCTAGTTAATGCTAGGTCTCCTAAGCTCGAGGATTTTCTTTTTATTTGTATTTATTACATCAGCGATTAGGAGGCATAAGAATGACTAAAGGGTTTATTTTTGATTTAGATGGAACCGTTTATTTAGATAATCATTTGATAGAAGGAGCAGCAGATACTATCCAATACTTACTTGATAATGGACATAAAGTAGTCTTTTTTACCAATAAGTCAATTGCTACTCGTCTAGATTATGTAAAAAAATTAAATCGACTTGGGATTAATGCAACAATAGACAACATTGTTAATTCAAATTATATTACCGCTAACTATTTAAAACGGCAGATGATCCTTTCGGATGCTGCATATGTCATTGGGGAAGAAGCATTAATAAACGAATTAAAAAATGAAGGTATTCGCTTAACAGAAGATTCGGATGAAGCAACTTATATTGTGCTTGGGTGGGACCGCCAATTTACCTATAAAAAATTAAATACAGCCTATCAAGCTTGGGTGAAAAATAAGGCGGTTATACTTGCAACGAATCCTGATCGCACTTGTCCCGTTGCTGGCGGACAATTGCCTGATTGCGCTTCAATGATTGGCGCTTTAGAAGGAGCTACTGGAGAGACGATAGACCGAATCATGGGAAAACCGTCCAAATTAGCGGCGGATATTGTGGTAAATGATATTCTACAACTGCCTCCCGAACAATGCTATATGATCGGAGATCGGTTAGAAACAGATATTCGGATGGGCAATGAGAATGGAATGCATACGATTTTGGTCTTAACTGGAATTACTACGATTGATATGGTAAAAACATCAAATGATCGGCCAACCTATATTCTTGAAAGTATCAAAGAAATCGCCAATTTACATGAGATCGTAACAGCTTAATCGTAAATCAATCATACCGAATGTGGAAAAAGGGGTGAGGAAGATGCAGGTAATATTGGAAAATTTCAATATTGAAATGATTGTAAAGCTTTTAATATCAGCCATTTTAGGTTTGGCTATAGGTCTTGAAAGGGCGTTAAAGAGAAAACCGTTAGGATTAAAAACAAGCTTAGTCATCTCTATCGTCAGCTGTCTTTTAACCATCGTCTCCATTCAAGCAGCCTACTTATTCCCTGCATCGGACGTAGTAAAAATCCAAATGGATCCCCTTCGACTAGCAGCTCAAATTGTTTCTGGAATTGGCTTCTTAGGTGCAGGTGTCATACTTAGAAAAGAAGACGATACAATTTCTGGTTTAACAACTGCAGCAATGGTCTGGGGGGCGGCTGGAATTGGTATTGCTACAGGTGCCGGTTTTTATATTGAGGCTATTGCAGGTGTCGTTTTACTAATCGTTAGTGTTGAATTAATCCCTAGCCTAATCAAGCTAATCGGTTTTCAAAAACTTCACTCAAAGGAAATTTCATTAAAGCTCATTATAAAAGATAGAAATGATATTCGTGGAGTCATCCAAGCTTTACAAGATAAAGAGATGACTATGGATTATATTCACATCAAGGAATTGGATGATCAATATTATTTATTGGATTTAAAGGTGCAAGTGAGCTATCGGAATAGCACATCCGATATTTACGAAGGTGTCTCACAAATTGATACAATTTACCGAACAGAAATCAGCGGTTAATAGAAAAATCCCACAGAGGTGGGATTTTTCTTCTTATCTAAACCATTTTACTATGTTGGTTTTCACTTTATATATCTAAATTCCAAAGTGCAGGGTCCCCGGAGGAAATGGCAAGTGCTCCCGCTTCCAGTCCCTGCAAGATTTCCTCTTTTGAGCTAATTAATCCCCCTGCGATAATCGGCAAATTCACTTGGGCCGTAAGACGGTCAATAATGCTCGGCATAAGACCCGGTAACACTTCAATAGCATCCGGATTACATGTTTGGCACATATCTATCCCTTTTTTAATTGCACCTTTATCAATTAGAAAGATCCTTTGAATGGTCATTAATCCTTCCTCTTTAGCATATTTAATCAAAGAATTTTTAGTAGTAATAATACCAGTAGGATTCCAGCTTTTTGCTATATACTTTATGGCACTTTTCGTATTTGAAAGACCTTCAATAAAATCAATATGGATAAATATTTCTTTATTTGCCTTTTTTAATCTGTCTAGGTGCTCTGTCATGTTTAATAGATTGCCTGTTAAAAGGAAAACGATATTTGAACTGCTTGTGATAGCCTTATCAATATCCCCTTCATTTTTGATTGATGCGATGACTTGTGACTGTACTAGATCGACTATATTCATATTTGCATCTCCTCATTTAGTATCGTTTCTAGTATCCATTTCTACAAAGAAAACGATAATTCCTCCCTCTACATCATTGTTGTGGGTTGACCGCTTTTTCTAATTCATTTTCCAATTCGTATTTCATTTTTTCTGTTTCATCAGTGGTCCATTCCATCCAGCTTTTCATTTCTTCTATTACTTTTTCCTTCCACTTTCGGACCCAGTGAATATCGAAATAAATGCTTCCGGTTCTCCTAATAAAAAAGTCGACGGGTTTAATGACCATCTCATGTTCCATGCTATACATAAGCTGAGCGTATACGAAAGCGGATAATTGCTGATCAGTTTGTTCACTATAGGTCTTTGCATAGTTAAATAATATATCTACATTGGAGCCATACTTCTTTGCAAGCTCTTTGCCTTCATCAATTGTTAATCCAAATCGAATAGCTTCCGTTGATTTTTTTTCAATAAAATCCTTATAATTTTTAAATTCTCCACCCGAAATAGGATAATGGATTGTCTGACAAGGTTTTAACGTAATCCCTTCAGATTGAGCAAGCTGACTAGAAATGAGATCAACCACATTTTCCGCCATCTTGCGGTACCCTGTAAGTTTTCCCCCGGCGATTGTAATAAGTCCGCTCTCAGATTCCCATATTTCATCCTTTCTAGAAATTTCAGAGGGGTCTTTTCCTTCCTCAAAAATTAGTGGCCGAACGCCAGCCCAGCTTGACTCCACATCCTCTTCAACTATCATGACGTCCGGAAACATATCATGGATGGCATTGATAAGGTACTTACGATCATCCGCAGTCATCCTTGGATGCTGAGGATCTTGATCATAAAATGTATCTGTTGTTCCTACATACGTTTTTCCATCCCTTGGAATTGCAAACACCATTCGTTTATCCGGGGTATCAAAATACACGGATTGTTTTAATGGAAATATATTTTGGTCAATAACAATATGAACTCCTTTTGTTAAACGGAGTTGTTTATTATTTTTAGAGAAATCGTTTCCACGAACATGGTCTACCCAAGGACCAGCCGCATTAACGATCTTTTTGGCATAAATTTGATAGGTTTCACTTGTAAAGA
Organism: Heyndrickxia vini; assembly: GCF_016772275.1. Taxonomy (NCBI): domain Bacteria; kingdom Bacillati; phylum Bacillota; class Bacilli; order Caryophanales; family Bacillaceae; genus Heyndrickxia; species Heyndrickxia vini. Next base: position 3,736,302 of record NZ_CP065425.1, read on the forward strand.
TGTCCCTCACATTGATTCCATTTACTTTTTTATTAGAATCATATAGAAAACCTTCTGCCTTTGTATAATTAACGATATCTGCCCCCGCTTCTACCGCTGCTTTTATCACCTCGATTGTTAAACGCGCGTCATCTGTTCTATATTCAACATAGTATCCTCCCCCCTTTAATCCATCTTTCTTAATTAACGGTTCTTTTTGAAGCGTCTCCGTAACGTCAAGCATCCTCCGTCGTTCATTTCTTTTCACCCTTGCTAAAAAGTCGTATACTCTGAGTCCAATAGAAGTAGAAAATTTCCCGAAGGTTCCTCCCTTATGAATTGGAAGCAGCATCCATTCTGGTGTCGTTACATGCTGTCCGTTTTGATAGACAATCGCCCTTTCTTTTCCTACTTCAGATACAACATTTATTTCGAATTGTTTTAAATACCGAAGTCCCCCGTGTACCAATTTCGTTGACCTGCTTGACGTACCAGCTGCAAAATCCTGCATTTCTACAAGTGCCACCTTTAATCCACGTGTAACAGCATCCAAAGCAATCCCCGCACCGGTAATTCCACCTCCAATAATCAATACATCGTATTGATTATTGAGCATACACTCTAACGTGTTACTTCTTGTTCTCTTCGAAAATTCATTACTCATGTTGCACCCTCTCCTTCACTAATTCAATTTGCTTTTCAATAATTGAATACAAAACAAAAAGAGACCACTACAAATAATTTGGAGCAACTCCAAACCTTTGTATGGTCTCTCTTAATCTCTAACCATAGTATGAATTTTATATATATTCTAACATATAATAAGGGGTCCATCCAGCTTTTTATCCTAAAAGCTCAAGTCTTCTTTAAAATATCACTTACTTCTTTCGGAGTTCGCTAAATATTAGAAAGCGCATAATTCAAATTACTACAATCAACAACCAACGTAGAGTATAATAACGAGTAGCTATCATGGTTAAACTAACTAGAATGACTTCAGTAAATTTGAGTAACTAACTAGTAGCAACATACAATGGAAAAGTAATTTTGTATGCACAATAATTATTGGAGGTTAGAAAAAATGGTTCTACCTAATTTTGAAGAAAATTTGCAGAAATATGCAAAACTTTTAGTTTCGAAAGGAATTAATGTTCAAGCGGGTGATTGGGTAAAAATGACGATTACTGTTGATCAAGCTCCTTTAGCACGATACATAACAAAAGAAGCCTATCAACTAGGGGCTGAAAAGGTAATTATCAAATGGTCAGACGATGAAATTAGTAAACTGCATTACTTACATCAACCAAAGGAAATTCTCACGAATATTCCTGAATATGAAATTCAAGAATCTGAAGACCATGTTCTTAATCATCGTGTTAGTCGCTTATCAATCGTTTCTAGTGATCCGGGTCTATTGAATGAAGCTGATCCCGCTAAAGTGGCTGCTTATCAAAATGCTGCAGGTAAAGCATTCAAGGCTCAACGCATTGCCACCCAAAATGATGATTTGAAATGGACAGTTGCCGCTGCTGCTGGAGCAGGCTGGGCTGCACATGTATTCCCTGACCTATCAACTTCCGAAGAACAAGTAGATGCGTTATGGGATCAAATTTTTAAAACATGTCGTGTATATGAAGAAGATCCAATCGCTGCTTGGGATGAGCATAAAAAAATATTGAATGAAAAAGCAGCTATATTAAATGACATTCAATTTGACGCTCTACACTACAAAGCACCTGGTACTGATCTAACTTTAGGCTTACCAAAGAACCATATTTGGGCAAGCGCCGAAAGCTATAGTCCAAAAGGGGAAGAATTTATCGCGAACATGCCTACGGAAGAAGTTTTCACTGCACCTGATACCCATCGCATGGAAGGTGTTGTCCGCAGTACAAAGCCATTAAGCTATGCAGGGACACTAATTGAAGGTATTGAGGTTCACTTTAAAGACGGAAAAATCGTAGACATTTCCGCCGAAAAAGGTGATGAAGCGATTAAAAAATTGGTATTTGATAATGAAGGTGGAACCGGGCTAGGAGAAGTAGCTCTAGTTCCAGACCCATCCCCAATTTCTCAGTCTAATGTAACTTTCTTTAATACACTATTTGATGAAAATGCATCCAATCATTTAGCAATTGGTTCAGCGTATCCAACAACCATCCAAGGTGGAACGAAAATGAGCCAAGAGGAATTGTTAAAACATGGTATGAACACATCTATTGTTCACGTTGACTTCATGATTGGATCCGACAAAATGGATATTGATGGAATTAAACAAGATGGCACCGTTGTTCCGATCTTCCGAAATGGAGACTGGGCAATCTAGGTCATAAAAACGGCATCCCTGCCTTTGAAACAACTTATTACAAAGGCAGGGATGCCGTATTAACAATTACACCTTCTTTATTTTAACATTGTTGCTTTCAAAAATTCCTTCGTCCGTGCCTCCTTTGGACTATTAAAGAACTTCATTGGTTTGTTTCTTTCAATGATTCTTCCTTCATCCATGAAAATAATCGAATCGGCAACCTCACTGGCAAAACCCATTTCGTGGGTCACCACTACCATCGTCATTCCTTCATCAGCCAACTCTTTCATTGTTGCCAGCACTTCACCAACAAGCTCAGGATCGAGGGCGGATGTTGGTTCATCAAAAAGCATAATATCAGGTTTCATCGCTAAAGCCCTTGCAATTGCTACACGCTGCTTTTGCCCTCCGGAAAGCTTGCTTGGATAAACATCCGCCTTATCCTCAAGACCTACTTTTTTGAGCAGCTGTTTCGCTTCTTCAACCGCCACACTTTTGGAAATCTTCTTTACCTTGGTGGGGGCTTCAATGATATTATCAAGAACCGTTTTATGCGGGAAAAGATTAAAATGCTGAAACACCATTCCCACCTTTTGGCGGACATGATTAATATTATGAGTCTTCGGCATAATCTCTTCGCCTTGGATAAAAATTTTTCCACTATCCTTTTTTTCTAAAAAATTCAGACAGCGTAACAAGGTACTTTTCCCCGAACCAGACGAACCGACTAAGCACATAACTTCACTTTCATAGATTGAAACATTAATATCCTTTAAAACATGTAAACTTCCAAACGATTTATTCAAATTTTCGATTCTAATCATCTCACGTTCACTCATAGGTATCCCCCTCCTATCATTCACTTACTGCCAGTCTTTTTTCAACTAAGCTTACAACGATTGTTAACAAGGCAACGAGTACTAAATAGTAAACAGCGACGATTAACAAATAAGTCATCTCATCAAAATTATTCGATCCTAATGTCGTCGCTATATTGAACAATTCATTCATCGATATGAAGGCTGCCAAAGAGGAATCTTTCAATCCAATAATAAATTGATTTCCAAGCGGTGGCAGAGCTCTTTTGAATGCTTGTGGAAGAATAATCCTGCGCATGGCTAATCCTCTCGTCATACCGAGCGATCTTCCGGCCTCCATTTGCCCTTTATCAATCGACTGAATCGTCCCACGAAAAATTTCTGCAATATACGCACCGTTATGAAAGGCAAGAGCAAGTGCTGCTGCCCAAAAATCTGGAATAAGAAAAAGGCCACTAAAACCGAAATACAAAATAAATATCTGAACAATTAGTGGGGTTCCCCGTACAAGGAATACATATATATCAGAAATATAGCCGAAAACTTTAACTCTTGAAATTTTTAACAAGGCAAAAAATAACCCGAATACGATTCCAATTAGGATGGAGACGACCGTTAACTTTAAGGTCCATAACATCGCCTCAAGGAAAAGGCCCTTGCTATTTATTAATGTATCAAAAAAATGCGAAATACTTGGCAAAATAAGGTCACCCTTTCTATGTAAATGATCTATTATTCTGGTTTTCTCGTAATATCTTGGCCAAAATACTTTTTACTAATTCGAGCAAGCGTACCATTATCACGAAGTTTTTGAAGTGCTTCATTCACTCGTTTAAGAAGTTTTGGATTATCTTTGGGAACGACAATGGCCTGTTCACTTCGTTCAATTAATTGCTTTCCATTAATATCGAAACCTTCTTTTTTTGCACTTTTTCCGGTGACAAAATCAGTAATCACTGCATCATGCCTACCGATACTTAAAGCTTTTAATGCTGTAATATCACTGTCGTACATTTTTATATTATCCGTATACTTTTTTGCTGTATCAGCATACGTAGAACCTTTTGCCACAGCAACTTCTTTACCTTTTAAATCATCCACGGTTTCAATTTTGCTATCAGGCCTAGTAAATATTTGGGGTCCCGAGTAATAATATGGAGTGGAAAAAGCAACTTGCTTGGCACGTTCGGAGTTAATGGTGTGGCTTGCGACAGCGACATCTGCTCTTCCTGTCTTTATACCTTCAATAAGTCCTTTGAATTTCATTCTTTTCTGAACTGGTTCGAGCCCTAATTCCTTTCCAACAGCATTGCCTACCTCGATATCGAAACCAGTCATCGATAAGTCATCATTTTTCACATAGCTAAAGGGTTTAAATTCCCCCGAGGCTGCAAAAATAAATTTCTGCTTATCAATCAGCTCGGTTCCATCCGATAGCTGTTCTTTCTGGGCACAGGCTGTTAATATCGCTATTAAAAATATGCCTGTGATCATATGTATCAATCGTTTCCTCATGCCCGATGATTCTCCTCTCTTTTCAAGCCATACTATGTATTTACCCAGCAAGCATTAATTTCAACCATAGAAAAAACATTCTTTGCTTTCAGGAAATTTGAAGACACCTATATACCAAGATTTAGGTTCATTTTTTTTAAAATAAAAATGTTATCATTACTAATAGAAGGATTTACTTATCAACTTATCTCCATATATCTAAAAACTATGAAACAATTAAACAACTTTTTCGTCTTAAATAATGATAATATTATGATTTAGAAAGGGTATAACATTGAAAAAGAAAAAGAGAAAAGGAAGATTTTTATTTATTATTCCACTCACATTATTATTACTTTTTTATATACAATCAAATAAGCAACCAAGTATTCACCTGAATAATAACTCAAATAATAAATCCACTCCTACATTCCCCACGGAACTCAATCCGGTAGTAAAAGAACGGACACAGCAATTAGTCCAACGAGCAGCGAAGAAAGGAATCACGGTCGTGATCACGGATGATTTTCGCAGCGCAGCAGACCAAAATCAACTTTATAAAAAGGGACGGACAGTTAGCGGATCAGTTGTAACGAATGCTAAAGGCGGCGAGTCCTATCATAATTATGGGCTTGCAGTCGATTTTGCATTAAAGAACCATTCTGGAGACATTATTTGGGATATGCAGTATGATGGGAATAAAAACGGTAAAAAAGATTGGTACGAAGTGGTAGATATAGCAAAAGCTTTAGGCTTCTCTTGGGGTGGCGACTGGGTAAAGTTTAAAGATTACCCACACCTTCAAATGAATTTTGGTCTAAGTATTTCTGATTTACAAGCTGGTGCAAGGCCGGATGCTTCCTCTTTAACTGCGGATACGAATAAATAGGCCGAATCGTATTTGATTTGGTCTTTTGTTTAGTTTCCTTTTTTAATGGTTTTTTTAGAATAAACATTAGACCGTTTCTTTCCTAAATATTCCGCGTTTCTTCGCTCTTAAAATAGGAAGAACGAGATTTGCGAGGTTAAGATGAGTATGTAACATTGAAGTAACCGAAGAATCCAATCTCTATGATGCACAAATAACTTTTTATGATTCGCAAATCGTTTTCTATGCGACTCAAATAACCTTTTATGATCCACAAACTTGTATTTCACCGTTCGAAATTGGGCTTATGATCCGCAAAAGACTTTCTATGATCCACAAACCATTTTCTATGCGGCTCAAATGAAGTCCTATGATCTACAAACCTGTAATCCTCGCTTTGTTAAAAGCAATCATCTTCAAAAAAGGAGATTCCTAACCACTATCCTTTTAGACGTTCTTTCTATTCATACTTTCGCACCAATAAGGAAAACTATAATTACGACAACAATAACTGGAGCGAAAATGTATGAGAAAAGTGTTTCAAATTTTCAAAAATGATTGGGTAAATGTGTTTAAAACACCGATTGCACTATTTTTGATTATTGCTTTAATGATCCTTCCATCATTATATGCCTGGTTTAATCTTAAAGCCTCATGGGACCCATATGGAAATACATCACATATTCCCATTGCTGTATCCAATGCAGATGAGGGGGCCGTTTTACGAGATAGAAATATTGATGTGGGGAAGGAAATCGTCAACACATTGAAAAAAAATAATGCGCTTGGTTGGACATTTGTCAGTGAGAAGAAAGCAGCACGTGGATTGGAACATGGGGATTATTATGCCACCATTTATATTCCAAAGGATTTTTCAAAACGTATCACCACTCTTTTAGATGCCCAACCAAAAAAACCGGAGATTATATACAGTGTGAATGAAAAGATAAATGCGATTGCTCCGAAGATTACATCCAAAGGTGCATCAACAATAACGGAAAATGTAAGTTCTAACTTTGTTAAAACAGTTAGTAAGGCCGTCCTTACTGAATTTAATAAAATTGGCATTGAATTACAAAGGGAATTACCGACTATTTTAAAAATGGAAAATCTTTTATTTGAATTGGAAAGGTATTTACCAGATATTCAGGACATGGGAAATAAAGCTTTGGAGTTTGAAAAGAAATTACCGGAAATTCGAAAACAAGGACAAAAAATTATCGCTTTAGAAAAAATGCTTCCCGAAATCAATCAATCGTCAAAACAGATATTGAAGCTGGAGGATAAGCTCCCAGAACTTAAAAACATTGGAAGTGAAATCGTCACTTTACAAACAAAGCTGCCAGACATCCAAAAAGCAGCAAATAAAGTAACGGAAATCGACCAACATTTTGACACTATACAAAAAGGGATTCAAACAGCATTAGATGACACGGCAAAGGCTCAGAAAATCATTCAAGCAGCCCAAGGGTCAATGCCTAAAGTGGAACAGGTAGTAGGAAATGGAAAAGAGATGGCCGCCGCTGCAAATGACTTTTTAAATAAAAGTGAAGCTACTTTTGCCTCAATGATTCCGATTGTAAAGCAAAATTTATTACTTTTAAAACAAACAGCTGATACTGTCAACGGGTTAACGAACAGCTTAAAAGATAATAGTATAAATCCGGAAACAGCACTACAAATGTCACAAGCTTTGGATGAACAATTGACGAACGGGATCAACGAAATTAATCGAACCACCGGATTGTTTACTCGTATCAATGAGAATATGCCAAACAAACCACTTACAGGAGTCATTCAGAAACTTTGGGATGCAAAGGCCAAATTTGAACAACAGCTTTCACTCGTCAGAGAAATTGAAGGACCCTTAAAAGAAGGTAAGCAACCGAATTCACAATTGGTTTCACAATTAAACCAAACATCGCAACAGGCAAGTCAATTATTAAATACTATTCTTGATCGTTACGATTCGGAAATTGCACCAAATATTACGCAAGGGTATAAAAAGCTTATACAAGTAACGAAAGATTCGGCTTCTGTGTTAAATACAGCCCAAGATAAACTGCCTGACATTAAACAAATTTTACAGGATTCAGCGAAGGTAGCGAACTTTGGTTATGATCGCTTAAAACAATTGCAGCAAGATCTTCCTGATATCGAAAAAAAGCTACATGAAACAATACAAAAGATCCAAACGGCCATGCCAAAAGTTGTTCAAGGAGTAAATGCTGCGGCAGACTTTTTTCAAAAGGACTTTCCAAAATTAGAACCAAAAATTCATAAGGCGGCGGATTTTGTACGAAATGATCTACCAGGTGTTGAAAATGATATTCGACGGGTTGCAGAGCTCATTCGCACAAAGCTTCCCGAAGTAGAAGAAGCAACACATAAAATTGCTAATTTAGTTCGCAATGACTTGCCCGGCCTGGAAAAGGCAGTTAAAAATACAGCAAATAAAGTAAGGAAGTTTAATAATGAGGAAAATTTAGGAGACATCATTGAACTGTTAAAAAATGATATCAATAAAGAAAGTGATTTCCTCGCAAACCCTGTTCTATTAAAGGAACATAAAGTATTTCCTATTCCAAACTACGGATCAGCGAATTCACCTTTCTACACAACGTTAAGTCTTTGGGTAGGTGCACTACTCTTGATTTCCTTATTACGGGTGGATGTGGAGAATCCAGAATCGATTTATTCACCCTATCACGAATATTTTGGAAGGTTCCTTACTTTTGCTACGATTGGTTTTTTCCAGGCGTTAATTGTTACTTTAGGGGATATGATCCTCCTGAAAGCATATGTAGCAGATAAGATACCATTTATTCTATCTAGTATTTTTATCAGCTTCGTATTTATGTCTATCGTTTATACACTCGTTTCGATTTTCGGGAATGTAGGAAAAGGATTGGCGATTATACTGCTCGTACTACAAATTTCAGGGTCGGGAGGAACCTTTCCCATTCAAGTAGCCCCACCTTTTTTCCGAGCAATTAACCCATTTCTTCCATTTACCTATGCGATTAATTTAATGAGGGAAACGGTCGGTGGAATGGTGCATGAATTGGTTATCTACAACGTCATGTTTCTCTTGCTATTTTTAATCATAGGGTTTGGCTTAGGTATTTTCTTGAAAAAGCCGTTGGCAAAGTATACCGAAAAAGTAGCTAAACAAGCGAAAAAAAGTAAGCTTATACATTAAAGAACAAGGGACGATAGTAGCTTGATGCTAGATCGTCCCTATTGTATGTTACTTCCCCAACAGATGCGCTTTAATAAAAGAAAAAAGAAGTTGATAAAATGGCATGATTTCTCTCCGCACATTCGTTAGTGGACATATAATCAGTTATATTTATAAAATGACCCTAATTTAATAGGAAAGCGGACACTGAGTCCCTTATTAATGAAAAAACAGAAGGAAATGACTACTTTTTCACTAAATAAAGGAACCTCTGTCCGCAAACATAGAGAATGAACCTGTTTTGTCACAGATAACGGATCGGGTGTCCGTCAACCTGAATAAAAAGGACCTCGGCAAATTTGACCGAGATCCTTCTATAAAATACTTAATTAATCGTACAAATCCTAAGGAACTAACCCTTATTTCGCCTCAGCAGGCTTCATTTGTGTGGTTTCCTGTGAATTTAACTTATTGACGGCTTTATTGCTTGTATCGACACGTTTAACAAATAGGGCTAATACTAAAGCGACAATATTTATTGCTAGAGCCACATAGAATGAATATTGTATACCGGCTAATAAAGATTTTTGCGTTAATAAAGCTTCTGTAGCTTTATTAAAAGTTGTTGGGTCGATGCTTGTCATCAAGTCTTCTGCTTTTGTCTTTGTCACGGAATTCATAATAGTTACAAGGACGGCAGTACCAATCGAACCGGACACTTGCTGTGCGGTATTGTTTATCGCAGTACCATGCGGATTTAAGCGATTTGGTAATTGATTTAGACCGTTTGTCATAATTGGCATCATTACCATAGACATACCAAACATGCGAAGCGTGTAAACTAAAATAATATAAGAGTAACTAGAGTCGATTTGTAAGTTTGCTAACATGTATGTTGAAACTGCTGTAACCAAAAGTCCTACCACAGCAAGAATTCGCGGACCAAATTTATCGAATAATTTACCTGTTATTGGTGACATGATACCCATTATTATTGCACCTGGAAGCATCATTAAACCGGAATCAAGCGGTGATATACCTCTTACGCTTTGTACATATGCTGGTGTTAAAATCATTCCAGAGAACATTGCTACTGCATTTACAATTGCAATAATGGATGCAAGTGCAAACATTGGGTACTTGTATACACGTAAATCTAAAAGCGGTTCCTTCAGTTTCAATTGACGGATGATGAAAGCTATTAAAGCAACAGCACCAACAATTAAAGTTGTTAAGACTAATGAATCCGTCCATCCATCTGAACTTGCGGAACTAAATCCATATAATAATCCACCAAAACCGAAAGTAGATAATAGAACAGAGAAGTAATCAAGAGTAGCCTTTTTGTTTTGATCCATTACATTTTTCATTTTCCAAATTGCTAACAGTAAACTAATAATCGCTAACGGTAAAATCATTTTGAATAGGATTCGCCAGTCATAATACTCAACAATATAACCCGATAATGTTGGCCCAATAGCAGGGGCCGTAATCATAACTAATCCGAAAACTCCCATTGCTGTCCCACGTTTTTCACGAGGGAAGCTAACTAACATAATATTCATTAACAAAGGTCCCATTACAGAAGAACCAGCTGCTTGGATCATTCGCCCAGCAAGTAATACACTAAAGTTTGGTGCAAACGCTGCCGTCGCAGTACCTAGTGTAAAAATCGCCATAGCTGTAATAAATAAATTACGATTTGAAAAGCGTGTGATTAAGAAAGCTGATGCGGGAATTAAGACACCGCTAACTAGCATATAGCCTGTGGCAAGCCACTGAACGGTTGAATAATCTTTAATTTTTAAATCCACCATAATAGAAGGCAATGCGACATTTAATAACGAGTTATTTAGAAAAGAAACAAATGCGCCTATAAATAAAATTGCCAGCATTAAATACGGTGGTTTCTTTTGTTGTATTGCTGAATCCATATTTTTGTATCCCCTTTTTTTGTAAAATTAACTTAATGGACGATTCTTTAAAGACTTCCTAGGCATTTTGAGTACCCATACATTTGAAATTAGGTCGTCTACAAATCTGAACATTTATCCCTTTTTTTTGTAGTTGTTCTGCAATCTTTTTTACATTCATCTTCTTTTTCTTTGCTTCAAGGGGCATTAATGCTCTTCCTTATATAAACCTCTTTTTAGAAGTTCCATTTGATCGATATAATTTTTTAATGTTTCTTCATCTGATAATTCCTTGCCAAACATATGAACAAGATTATGAAAGGTTACTGCTGAAGCAATTTTCATTATTTGATGCAGATCCTTTTCGTCCTTTATGTTCAAATTTTTAGTATTAATCAAGTGAATGATATCGAAATACTGTTTTTTCTGACTCTCCTCGTAAAGATTATTCATTAGTGTGTTTTCAAGCTTATAATTCATATTTAAAAAAGCATTTTTAAAGAAGCCTTTATGTTCAGGATTTTTATGAACTTTTATCAAAAATTGAAAGGATTCGATAAATGTATCAAAAATATCACCATCCTTCTCCTTTAAAATAGATATGAATCGTTCCGCATTTTTTTTCGATAGTTGATTTAATAAGTAAAAATATAAATCCTCTTTATCCTCAAAATACTGATAAAAGCTTCCTCTCGGAATCCCAGCATTTTTAATAATATTTGCGATCGATGCGTCATGTAATGGGACTCTAGAAAACTCCTCTTTAGCAGATTTAATTAAAGTTTCCTGCTTATCTTTAGATAAGTGAAAAAACGTTTGTTTTGGCATTGTTACTCTCTCACCTCGATTTGTGACAACGTGTCATAAATGATTACATTTCAATATTATAAATGACAGATTGTCATAAGTCAATAAAAAAACGACAGTCTGTCACATGTTTTTTTTCACCTTACTGTATCAATAAAATATAAAATCCATCGAATAAAAACACCGTTGTGATGTGTTTTTTTCGATGGATTTCCTTAAAGCGTAAATTAACTTGCACCTATCCCATTTCCCCTACAACTTTCACTCTTAATCGGGTTGCGTTTTCCGGGTGATAAGCAAGTGGAGTTTCTTCCACTTCAACTAATTCAATCGTATCAGAAACGGCTCCAGCTAAAATAGCTTGTTTCACTGCTTTATCTTGCGCATCTTTCAATGAATCCTCCCGAGACTCTCTTGAATAAATATAAATCTGTTCATATTGTCCACTGATTTGAGAAATCGACGCACCAATCGCATTTGCTACTCCCCCATTTTCAGTTTTAATACTATTTGATACGCCCCGAATCTTATCCGGAACAATGATACTGCCCCCACCTACTAAAACGAGCTGAACATCCTCTGATGAAGTTTTCATTTTATCAATGGCCTGCTCAATTAAAGAAGAAATTTCAAATAGTACATCTTTTGCGAATTCCTCATCAATATGTGCCACTAAACTCTTATCTCCGACATCAGCAAAACCTAGTCGAACAGCGATATCCGTTGTTGTAAGTGTTTTTCCTCCAAAGACAAGTGCTTCTTGACCGATCCTATATCCTACGCTATCGGGTCCAACCGTAATTTTGCCGTTGTTTACGCGAACAATGCTTCCTCCACCAAGGCCAACAGAAATAATATCTGGCATTCTAAAGTTAGTGCGGATATCACCAACTTCCACTGCTACAGAAGATTCTCTCGGAAATCCGTCTTGTAAGACCCCAATATCGGAAGTCGTTCCACCCACATCAAGAACCATCGTATTTTTGATTTTTGCTAAATAAGAAGCACCACGTATACTGTTCGTTGGACCACATGCAATCGTTAAGATTGGAAATTGTTTAGCATATTCAATCGACATCAATGTTCCATCGTTTTGACATAAATACACGTCCGCATCGAATATCCCCTCTTCTTCCAACGCATGAACAAACCCTTTAGTTGTTATTTCAATTACTCGACATAATGCAGCATTTAAAATTGTCGCATTTTCGCGTTCAATTAATCCAACTGAACCAATTAACGAGGAGCAGGAAATCGGAAATTCTTCTCCATATGCTTCTTGAATCAGGTCTCTCACCTTTAATTCTTGATCATTTTTGATGGAGGAAAAAACACCTACTATAGCGATTGACTCCACTTTATCTTGCCAATCCTCTAAAAGTGTTCTAATTTCTTCTTCGTCAAGTTCTCCCAATAATTGGCCATCGTATTCATAACCACCATGTACTAAAGCATAATTGCCTGATAGTTTTTCAATCATATCTTTCGGCCAAGCAGTATATGGCAGAACAGAAGCAGTTGCAGGATATCCTAAACGAATAACCCCGACTTTAGCTAGTTTTTTTCGTTCTACAATCGCATTGGTACACTGTGTTGTCCCAAGCATTGCATGGGTGATTTTCGACTTATCAATATCTGCTTCTATTAATAAATCACGCAGCGCATTTTCAATACCTGTTTTGATATTTAAACTTGTCGGTGATTTTACACTATGAATTAGTTTGCTATTTTTATCTAAAATAATCGCATCAGTATTCGTTCCACCAACATCAATTCCAATCTTATACATGTTTAACTACCACCTTTTTAACCATTTCCTCAATTGGCACATAATCATAATCATATCCAAAATATTTTGGACCTGCCGTTTCGATTCCTTTTTCCGTTCTCCATTTTTCATGAGCCGGCAACCCAATTACTCGCACACGTTTCCCGTACTTTAAACTTTCGGTTGTTACTGGTAATAAAGTTTCATAGTCGACAAGGCAAATTAAATCAGGGGTCATACCGACAACCTGGTCATTTTTTTCGGCGATAAGATTTTCATTTTGAAAGTGAACCTTCATATTTTCGTCTTTATTTTCTTCAATTCCTTCAAGATTCATTTTCCCAAGGTTAAATCCACCCTTCGTTTCTCGAATAACATCGATAATTTTTCCTTGGAATAGCTCATATCCGGAAACGAGCCTTAGCAATTCTTGAAGTTTTCCGTTCGCATCCTTATCTTTTGACGAAATAATTTCACCAATCTTTTCGGAAAGCGTAATGATATGATGAACACCACTCTTCTTGATTTGTGCCCCAGTCGTTGGATACAAACTAACTAACGAACTAGCTCCCATCTCTACAGTTGCTGCTCGGGCAATACGTTCTGTCCATTTATTATCAATGGTTTCAATTATCCCAATATTGCCCTTTTCATCTGTAATGGCCATCGGTGTTGCAGAAACACCATCCAAATGAAACGTCACCATTTGCAATTCCGGAAACGCTCTGCCCATTCCATCACAGTCGATGAGAGGGATCCCTAGTTGAGCCGCCACGACAATCGGAATCATTGAATTCACACCTCCGGCCTCCATCGGATACGTTCCAGTGATTTTTTCTTTTCCTAAATATTTAGCTAGCTTTTGAAAAACTTTAACAAACTCGTCTCCACGCGGAAATTTCTCTACTAGAACAGATGGTGCCCCCATCATTGCAGCTGGGATGAAAAAGTCTTCATCATCTATTTCATCTACAGAATACAATTTTACAGGTCCATTTTTTTCAATGGCTGAGAGGGCCATCAATTTTCCAATATAAGGATCTCCTCCCCCGCCAGTTCCTAAAAAGGCAGCTCCAATCGCAATATGTTCAATGGCTTCTTTATCTAAATATCTCATCTATTCTCCTCCAACATAACAGTCTTTTGTACGGATATACGATACCCGAAAAAATAAATAACAAATGAAATCACAATACCAATCAAAGGCTGATTAGGTACTTGAGGCAAACTTGGGAAAAAGGATAATACAACCGGAATACTAGCAATGACAGCACCTACTAACCAAGAAAAAACGCCTAAACGGTTTACGCCTTCTACCTCTTTCCAGCTACTTTTATCACCCTTGTTCATCACCCAATATGAGGCGATCATCACACCTGCAACTGGTGGAATCATCGCTGATAAAATTGACATAATCGGTGTAAAATAATTTAATATCCCTACCACAGCGAGCAAAGTCCCTACCGATCCAGCAATTCCAACCGCCATTTTTTCTTTTCCTTTGGAAATGTTGAACCCATTAATCAAGGCAATTCCACCCGATATCGCATTCACCATATTTGTTTTCCATGTAGCTAAAATCAAAACAACACCACCAATAAACGGTGTTGCTATATTCAAAAAGACAGCAGTAATATCACTTGTTTGATAGGCAATCGTTAACAAAGCTCCTACACCAATCATTAGTATTCCAGCAGGGATAATTCCAAAGATTGCCGCTTTTAACACTTCCGAACGTTTTTTGGAAAACTGGGAATAATCACCCGCTATTACCGCACCTAATGCAAATGAACCCATTGTTACCGAAAGTCCATCCATAAAACTCATATTCCCATTAGGTTTGTAATTGTGAATAGCTTGTAGATGATCTCCAGTCAATGTTTGAACTAAGCCAATGATAGAAATGATGACCAATAATGGAACGGCAATATAACTTAATACACGTAGCACCTTGATACCGTAAATAGCTGAAATCACCATCACCAAACCACTTAGGAAAGAAGCAAACGGAACGGGCATATTCATATCATACTTCGCCAATAAATTAGCTAACGAAGCTCCACAAACATTGGCTTGGATACCGAACCAACCTAAGCAAGCAATCGTCAAAATAATGGATAAGATCGTCCGAGATCCTTTTTTACCAAACACTTGTCCCGCAATATGAACGGTTGGCTTTCCTAAGTCACTGCTTTGAATGCCTTGTAAAATCATGATGAGTACGACGATTGCATAACCAACAAAAGATACAAATAATGTCTTTGGTAAACTCATATTAGAAATCAGCGTATTCCCTACTAAAAGACTTGGTATGCTAATCATCGCACCAGCCCAGATAATCCCTAGGCTATACCATGACTGATGCTCGCCATCGTTTCTCATATTGCCCACTCCTCTTCGTTAACTTTATTTTTTAAAATTATAAAAGAAAGAGTAGGTACGAGTCTTTTTCAAAAATGAAAAAAAAATCCGAAATTTTGTCGTTTCTGACAAAACTCCGGATCAAACTAACTATTTATTAAACGATAGATCATACAAGCCAAATACACATCATAAAATTCGGAATAAACCGTTACATCGCTTCCAATTAGATCACTTATCTTTTTAATCCGATACTTTACTGTATTTTTGTGAATAAATAAAAGCCTTCCACATTTATCAAAATTTCCATTTGCATCTAAGAGAAAGGTCATCAATGTTTTCAGAGACTCCTTATCATCTAGAATGGGGGCAATGACAGAAAGGTATTCTTCAATTACTTCTTCCCCTTGTTTGCTTAAATCAATGGCCCGCTTCATCGATCGGACTTCAGCAGCCGTATACAATTTACGCATTGGATAGATTGAATGGACTTTCTTTCCTACATTATTCACCAACTGGTACATGCGGCGAACATCGGTCGTGTTTCTCATTTTTGGCGAATAAACGACCTCCGATAGTTGAGAAAAATAATTTGTCGTTTCAATATACTCAGTGGCAATCTCAAACTCATGATAGTTATATAAGCAATTCCCTAATAGGACAATCATACAATGATCAATACTTTGAATCACTCTCGTTTTATAATATTTCGAAAGTTGTTCTTCCAATTCTTCTCTTATTTCCTTTTCTGCTGACAAATCATTAATGTAAACTAACCACATCATTTGAATGGCAGAGACATCAATGTTAAGCAGATTAGCTAGTCTTCGCATTTTTTCACTTTCATCATTAATGATTGCTTTCACTAATGCATATTCACTCACTTCATCATGCTTGTCTCCCCATAGATTAATCGCCACTTGTACAACTTCGCTCACTTTTTCAATGGTTTTAGCCGGCAATTTTGTATTCTCTTTAATAAGAAACAGGTAAAGCGGTTCCCCATTCTTTTGGTGAATGCTCTTACACTCAACGAAGCAAGATTTGGCCATTTTTTCTGCTTCCTGTTTCTCCTTGCTACCATTTAAGTTAGATTGTTTAAATTCTTTAATAACTTTCATCACATCTAAGGAAGAATTCCGGGGCCACATCACTTGGTTCACAATATCATAATGGATATTTGTTAATACAAGATTGGCTTTCAGGCGATCAGATAACATTTTAAGTGTGATTTCTACACTCTGCAGATGTTCTGGTAAAGAGGAAACCTTTTCTAAAGTTTCTTTTACAAAATGATCATTAACAGCCTGATTGCTTACAATCGCTTCCATTACTTCATAAATTACTTCATTATAGCGAAGCGAATAATCGTTTTTTGGCATGCAAATAATAATAAAATCCTGGGAGTCTGCTAATTGCAAGACCTCCTCTGGTATTTCCGGCAGGACAATTCCCACATAATATAAAATGAGACCTAATTCTCCTAAATCATGCAAGTGTTGAATGGCTTCACATTGTTTTTCGACACTCTCTTTAACCGAATAAAAAGAACTAATGACAAGTTCTTCCGCATACCACTCATCTTGAACGGTTTGAATAATCTGCGAGAAGAAATCTACATTTGAAACTTCTAGCACCGATAAAGAAGAAACTGTTCGATTAAGAATATTTTTACCAGTTAACACCTCTGCTCCTCTTAATGAGGGCAATTGAAGCAAATCTTTTACCGTTACCCCATTTTTATTCACCACCCGCTTTCCACATTTCCATTGCTATAGAGTAAAATAAACATGTTTAATCCAATAATCTTTACATTAACCTTATGTCATCAATAAGTGCATCAATATCTTCTGTTTTTGTTGCCCAGCTCGTACAAAAGCGGGTTACTGTATGACTTTCATCTACCTTACTCCAAACCTCAAAACCATATTTCTTTTTCAAAACATTCATTTGTGCATTCGTTAGAATTGGAAATTGTTGATTCGCAAGTGAATGTCCATGAAGTTCGATCCCTTTTTCTTCGAATGCATGTCTTAATTTTAATGCGTAATCCACTGCATTACCACAAATCTTAAAATATAGATCCTCTTCAAAAAGTACACTAAATTGAATACCTAATAACCTACCTTTTGCAAGTACACTACCACGTTGTTTCATAGTGTATCGAAAATCTCTTTTTAATGGATTAGCACTTATAACTACCGCTTCTCCAAAAAGCGCACCACATTTTGTGCCCCCGATATAGAAGACATCACATAAATTAGCTATATCCTCAAGTGTTAAATCATTATATGGACTTGTGAGAGCATAGCCTAAGCGGTCTCCATCTAAAAATAAAGGAAGGTCCAGTTCTCTACACACTTTACTTAATGACTCTAATTCAGCTTTCGTATAAAGGGTACCCATTTCAGAAGGGTTAGAAATATAAACCATACCTGGTTGTACATCTGATTCACGCATTGGATTATCCCAATGAGCATGATACAACTCCCTCACCTGTTCAGCTTGAATTTTTCCATCATCTGTTGGGAGTGTAAGTACTTTATGTCCTGTCGCCTCGATCGCACCAGCTTCATGGTCAACTATATGTCCAGAAATCGCACTCACTACCCCTTGATGCGGGCGCAAAATCGATGCAATAACGATAGCATTCGTTTGCGTTCCTCCTACAAGAAAATGCACATCTATATCCTCTTTATTACAGGCTTTTTTTATCTTAAGGACCGCATCTTTCGTATACTCATCATTGCCATATCCCGAAGATTGCTTAAAATTTGTTTCTATTAATTTTTCTAAAATTTTCGGATGGCATCCTTCTAAATAATCACTTTGGAAATTAATCATTCGTGTTCACCCCTGGGATTTTTTCTTTTATTATCTTAAAGTATCGATTCTCAAATTCTACTACTATGATGTGCTAAAATGCAAAAATGCAATTTAAACAATTAATAATTGTTTTACTATTTTCAAAGGATAACTAACATGTAATGTCCGGCACTCTAGTAATTGCCTTTTTTATAAGAGGTTAGAGACATTTCCTACTAATAGGAAAGAAACGTAAATGTAAGCGGTTAATATTGTTGTTATGATTGAATTAATCAAAAGGAGGATGAACATTATGACAAAAAAAGTTCTATTAGTTTGCGGCGCAGGAGCATCATCTGGATTTATGGCGGCAGCTGCTCGAAAAGCGACTAAAAAGTTAGGTAAAGATATTGAATTTAAAGCAAAAAGTGAGTCAGAAATTGGTGAACATTTAAATGCGATTGATTTGCTATTAGTTGCACCGCATTTGAAATACATGATTGACGATGTAAAAAGTGCATGTGAAGAAGCAGGCGTTAAATACGGTATCATTCCTCAAAAAGTGTATGGATCTTTAGATGGTCAGGGATTGGTAATAGTAGCCGAAGAAATATTACAAGGCGGTGTTCAATAATGGAACAAATTAATAAAGAAGAACTCGCATTAGTTTCAATGAACGTAATCCTACATGCTGGAAACGCGCGCGATTATGTTTATCAAGCTGTAGACAAAGCTTCAAATGGAGATTTTGTTCAAGCTGATGAACTCATGGAAAAGGCAAATGAGGAAATCGTTACCGCTCACAAAGCTCAAACAAATACTTTGCAAAAAGAAGCTGAAGGTATTGAAATTCCGTATTCCCCCTTATTTGGCCATGCCCAAGATACAATTATGACGGTTAAATCAGAAATGAATATTATGCGGGAGATTATAAAACTTTACAAAAAAATCTAAAGGGGTGAAAAAGATGGATAAATTTATGTCATGGATGACTGATCGTTTTGCTCCGAAGGTTAATAAGATAGCCAAAAACGCTTGGGTTGCATCCATTCAAGACGCTATCTTGACAGCCATGCCAATGATTTTTATCGGTTCGTTTGCAACTATTTTGTCAATTGTTAAGGATTTTTGGAAGGGCTTTCCTGATTTTTCGATGATTAGCACTTTTTCATTCGGTTTATTCTCATTATTTTTAGCTTATTTAATTCCAGAATCAATAATGAACCATAAGGGTCATAAGGGTGTTTCAAAACAAGCAGGTCTTGCAGGTTTGGCATTTTTCTTAATGTTGGTATATCCCCAAATTACTGAAGACGGTCATATTAAGTTTGATTTAAATACATTTGGTACCGGTGGAATGATTGCTGCTTTAATTGCCGGATTGTTTGTAGGTTTTATTATGAACCTCTTCTCAAAATGGAAATTTATTGGTGAAGATTCACCGATTCCAGACTTTGTTGCCGTTTGGTTTAACACATTAATTCCAATCATCGTCATTTTATTAATTGGTTGGATTTTTACATTTGAAATGAATATCAACGTATATGATGTCGTAAATTCAATCTTTTCGCCACTAATTCATCTAGGTCAAAGTTTCTGGGGATTTGTATTGATTTTCTTCCTAGGTTTTTCATTCTTATACACGTTTGGAATTTCAAGTTGGGTTTTATATCCAGTTCAAACCGCTATAGCATTACCGGCTATTGCGGAAAACCAAGCAAACTTTGCAGCTGGAAAGGCTGTCACAAATATTTTCACGGTTGAGACAGGTTCATTATTTCTTATCGGTGGTGGAGGAGCGACATTAGCTCTTTGTATCATGTTAGCATTTATGGCTAAATCGCAACGTTTAAGAATGATAGGAAAAGCATCGCTTGTTCCTTCGATTTTCAATATTAATGAGCCAATTGTATTTGGGGCGCCAATCGCCTTCAATCCGATTTTGATGATTCCAATGTGGATTAATGGACTACTAGGACCTATTCTAACTTGGTTTGTGATGAAAATTGGTTTGGTACCAATTCCACATGAGCCATTTCAACTTTGGTATTTACCAGGTCCAATTCAAAACTGGATTATTACTGCATCCATCATTGGGCTGATTTACTTTATTGTATTATTTGTCCTTTCATGGATTGTCTATTATCCATTTTTCAAAATTTATGACAAACAAGCGGTTAAACAAGATGCAGAATTAGCAGAGGAAGGAGAATAATAATTATGAGACAAAATAAATATGCGAGTTTTCCAAAAGATTTCTTATGGGGCGGCGCAATTGCCGCGAGTCAAGCTGATGGCGCTTACAGTGAAGATGGGAAACAACCCAATTCATCTGATGTTCAACCATACCTCAAAGGAATGTCAAATGCAGAAATTCAAGAGTTGGAGAAGCAAGGGATGACGTTGAAGGAAGTGAAAAAGAATCTTACCGATACAACTCATTACTTTCCAAAACGCCATGGTATTGATTTCTATCATACTTATGAAAAAGATTTAGAATTGCTAGCTGAAATGGGTTTTAAAACGTTTAGAACTTCCATTGATTGGTCAAGAATATTTCCTAATGGGGATGAAACCGAACCTAATGAAGCAGCTTTAAAACACTATGACAAAATGATTGATAAGATGAAGGCGCTCGGAATTGAACCAATTATAACTATGTTGCATTATGAAACACCGATTAACATCACATTACAGTATGGTGGTTGGTACAATAAAGCGGTCATTGATATGTTTGAACGTTATGGTAAAGTATTGCTTGAACGCTTTGGCGATCGGGTGAAGTATTGGATTATTATTAACCAAATTAACATGATTCAAATAGAACCGTTTTTGTCTTTAGGTATGTGTAAGGATCAATATGATCATATTGAAGAGGCAGAATATCAAGCCGTACACAATCAAATGGTAGCTTCAGCTAAAATTCAAAAGTATGCGAAAACCTTAAATTATGATTTAGAAATCGGTACAATGGTTGCTGACATGACAGTATATCCATATTCATGTAAGCCAGATGATGTAGTGTTAGCCATGGAGCATAATCGTATGCAGTATTTCTTTACAGATGTTCAATTTCGTGGCGAGTATCCAAAATATGCTTTAAATTATTTCAATGAAAACAATATTCATCTTGATATTACCAAAGAAGAAGTACAACTATTGAAAGAAAATACGTTGGATTACCTGGCCATTTCCTATTATTTCTCACAGATGGTTGATGCAACGAAGAATGTGAATAAAGCTGATTCAACTACGGTAAATCCAAACTTAGAGGCAAATCCGTGGGGCTGGAATGTCGACCCACAAGGGCTGTATAATACACTTTCCCAATATTGGGATCGCTATCAGAAACCAATCATTATTGCAGAAAACGGATTCGGTATGTATGATACGCTTGAAGACGGAAAAGTTCATGACGATTACCGCATTTCATACTTAAGTGACCATATTGAACAGGTTGGCCGAGCTATTTATGATGGCGCCGATGTTATTGCCTATTGCGCTTGGGGACCGATTGATATCGTTAGTTGTTCTTCACAACAAATGTCAAAACGATACGGTTTTATCTATGTTGATTTAGACGATGAAGGTAATGGGTCTGCAGAGCGAATTAGAAAAGATAGCTTTTATTGGTATAAACAAGTCATTTCTACTAATGGTTCAGAAGTTTAATACAAACAAAGAAAGGGAGTAACCTTACTCCCTTTTTTAATATATAAGGACTGATTTAATGAACAAAACTGAAATGTTACTAGATTATCTTAAAAGTCATTCAGGGGAAGACTTTATATCCGCAAAAACGTTAGCCGAACTATTAGGTGTAACCGACAGAACCATTCGTCATTATGTTAAATCGATAAATGACGAACAGCCTAATTTGATTGAGTCTAGCCGAACAGGATATAAGTTAAGTGATAATACAACCAATATTGTTAAACATATAGATAATAGCAATCATATTGATAATCGTCGTTTTTATATATTAAGAAGACTCATAAAGAGTTCCGATCGCGGCTTAGACCTATTCGACTTAGCCGACACTCTCTATATCTCAGACGCAACGATACGTGCCGATATTGCTAACCTTAATCGTTTAGTAACCAAGCATGGCTTACAAATCATTCAACACAATAATCGTTACATTCTTACTGGAGACGAAAAGAGTCGCAGAAAATTGATGATTGATTTAATTGACTTCTCAAAACCAACAAAAACATCCCTTGAAGAAGAAGTTCAAAAACTCCTAGGGAACGTCTCACTCCAAGAATTGATGAAAATAAGTAAAACCAGCTTCGAAAAATATAGCGGTCATCCAAATACCTATTTCTTCAAAAATTTTATTTTACATTTAGCAATTGCTATTGATCGTGTAATTGATAACGAACAATTAGAACAAAGTTCATTTCAAATAAAGCATCGAGATACAACCGGACACAAAATTGTAAACGAAATAACAGACAAACTGAACAAAATATATCATATTCAGTTTTCGCAGGCGGAAATAGACGAATTGGCCATCTTAATTAATGGACAAATCAAAGACAATAATATCTCAATGGATCAATATGCAAACAACAAGGTTTCGAATGCATTAGAACACGCCATTCAGGAAATAGGTGAAGTCTACATGCTAGATTTCGACAATGCTAATTTTAAAGCACGCCTATTGGTTCATGTACAAAACTTATACAACCGTCTAAAACAAAACAGATATTCTAGAAACTTGAGTGTACTAAGTATTCGAATTAAATACCCAATCATTTTTGATATTGCTGTATATCTAGCTTCAGTTCTAGCAAATGATTTGAACGTTGAAATTAATGATGATGAAATTGCCTTTATTGCGTTACACATTGGATCATTTTTAAACAATCAACAAGATGAAAATAGCAAAATTAATACAATTATCATCACCCCTGCGTATCTAAACCAGCAATCAGAAATAGAAAAGTGTATCCAAAAACACTTTAGTGATGATTTAGTTATTAGAGGGATATTTGAAGATATAAATCAATTGAACTCATTAACCTCAAATGAATTAGTCATAACAACCCAAAGCAATGAACATGTAAAAAATAATTTTGCAACGGTTAACACTGAAATTGTAAATATACATGAGTTTATAAATAAACATGATATTGCCATGATTAGCCGTGCAGTAGAGAAAATTAAACATAATAAGTACTTTGATTTTCTTAAAGAAAATATTCCTAAGTTAATAAGAGAGGAGTTTTTTGTCAATATTAATGACGATTCCTCGAAGGAAAAAATGATGAAGATAATAGCTGATGGCTTCCAGCAAAATGATTATGTAGACGATAATTACTTAAAGAAATTAAATGAACGAGAAAATGTATCATCTACTGCTTTTCCAAGTGGCATAGCAATTCCTCATACAATGAAGTTTGAAGCAAAAAGTACAGGTTTAATAATATTAAAACCAGTCAATCAAGTTGATTGGGACAGGATAAAAGTTAAATTAATTATTGGGATTGCTGTCAACAAAGAAGACTCACACATATTTAACAGGATATTCCCCCGAATTATCGAATTGACCGCAGAACCTTATAACATTAATTATCTTGTTGGAACAAATACTAGAAATGAATTTATTGATCGCTTAATTGAATTAATGGTGAAGGATAACTATTTTCCAGAATAAATATAAGTGGATTGCGAATGTTTTACAATTTTCTAAAGCGATAAGGGAAGGGAAGGATGCCATTAGGCCCTTCCCTTTTCGTTAAATCCATTAAGAAATGGGCATATTAACAAATAGTTTTCATTTTTAGGAGGGAGAAGATTTGTCTGATTTTTGCGCCTCATTATGGCCGGAGGAATCCACACCAGATAATCTTATGAATTGCAGCGAATGCGGTCTCGACAAGCACGGGTCGCGGATGGTTTGGGGTGAAGGGAATCCGGATGCACCGATCATGGTTCTATTAGATAATCCCGGGGCTCGTGAGGATCGGGAAAACAAACCCTTTGTCTGCGGGACAAGACAAGCCTTACAAAAAGCTACTAATCAAGTAGGCTTAACAGTCGATGACCTATATGTAACCTATGTTTTAAAAAGAAAACCAACAAAGGCATATAACAAAGAAAAGACAAGGCAAATCTGCATGAATCATCTTAAACAACAGCTTAAGTCAAAACAACCTAAGCTTATTGTCTGTCTCGGAAATATTGCAGTCCAAGCCTTCTTTCAAAATCCAGAAATAGATGTTAAATCATTGCGTGGTAAATTCCATGATGTTCATGGATATCAAACAACCGTCGCCTACCACCCTTTAGCTGTAAGGAGACGTCCTAATCTATGGCATTTATTTTTAGAGGATTGGAAACTAGTAGCGGAAAATTATTTTAATCAGATACGATTGAGTTAAGGGGGAAAAGTCCCCCTTTGATGTTGACAAATGATAATGTCCTATAACCGTTAACACTGAAAAGAGCGTGTGAGAACAGATAGTGCGTGCCAAAATTTAATTTTATTTTCTTCTATACCTAGATAATTGCAACTCTCCCTCTATAAATTAACTTTTATTCCAGGTAAAGTACTTTTGTTAAGTGAATTAACATGATTATTTTTTTTTCGAATAAAAGAAAGGATCAATATGCATACGATATAAAGAATAGATAAAACAATTACAGAGTAAATATTTCTCTCAAGTGAAACTTGATTAGAGATACTCGCAAAGATATTAAAAAACGTGTGAGCTAACATGACGATCAATATCTTTTTAGTAATGAAAAAAGTTAAAGCGAAAACAATACCTAGTAGAAAAGCATTTACAACTTGAAGAATGACTAGGGTTGAACCAGTCTCCGGATTAATGGCACTTGCACTGTGCAAAAGGCTAAAGACAAGGGAAGAAAATAATACATACAAAACTGGACCTTTATCTTTTAATTTGAGAAAAAAGATACCCCTAAAAAGTAACTCCTCTGTGTAGCCTACTAAAATCATCTGCACAACTGTTAACATAAGAACAGATAAAGAAATAGTTACGTCTATTCCCAACATCATTGGTTGAACTAATATGATCACTCCCAACATGATAAAAATACGGTAATCAATATTTTTTAGAGAGAAGCCTAATTTCTTTAGAGATGTATGGTTCTTAATTATTTGTCTTGTAAAGAAGATTGCCATTAAAGAAAAGGCAAGAATTTGAATGACAATCATACCTTTCTCGCTGGTATGCAAAATTGCGGATAATGCTGAAAAGAATGACACTGTAAAAGTTAAGAAAATACTATACAAAATAAGCACTAAGTAAGAATTTTTTTTGATCATTATGAGCCCTCCATAACTGAATTTTCTCTAATTTATCATAGAGATTAAAGCATTTATTTGCTAAAATTCCTGTATACAGGAATTAAGGAGGGAGAAATTATGTATGGCGCGACATTGAAGAATATAAGAAAACAAAAGGGGCTGACGCAAAAAGAGGTCTATACTGGTGTAGTGTCAAAATCGTTTTATAGTGATGTTGAAGCGGATAAATACTCCGTTAGTGTGGATAAATTTCAAGGACTTCTCAAAAACTTAAATATCTCTTTTGAAGAATTCTTTTACTTCCATAACCAGATGGATTTATCTGATACTCAGGAATTAGAAAAAAAGATAGATGATTACTACAAACAAGGTAAATTTGAGGAATTGTTTAGTATTTATCAAGAATATTACTCGAGCAATAGTAGAGAAATTCGTTACTTGGCATCGAAAGCTTATCTTTTAGTATTGATTACTAATAGTAACTTTTACAACTTTTCTAGAGATCCCCTGAATGAAATAATTTCGAATTTAGAAAGTACCAAATCTTGGACATTAAATGAGATTAAACTAGCAAAGTTAGTTCTCCTTTCGATACCAGAGAAAAAAATGACGGAATCCTCCAATCTTTATAAAAAAATATCAGAACAATTATCAAAGTATAAAAACTTTAGTGATATGGTCTATCAAAAAGAATTAGCTGATTTGTATTTCAATAGAATCCAAAGCCTTCTCGTTCTAAACAATATTTCCGAAGCGGAAAAGGTATTCCGTGATTACTCAAATTTGATGAATGGAAATGACGATCTTAATTTATTCATCCAATTCTATTTCATCAAGACTTTGCTTGGTCTGTATTTAGATTATTTTGTTTCCAAGGAAGAGTTCGATTGTTTCTTACGTAGCATTGATAACGTTCCAGTATCAGAATGCCATTTTTATAAGATTATTTTTCAAATACATAACGAAAAAGCTAAGAATTATTTCTTACGTTATCAGAAGTCCAATCCCACTTCCAAATTACAGAAAGATCAAAAAGCAAGAAAAAACAGCACCAAAAATGGTAAATAGCGGAACGAGTCAAATCGCAAATCACATAAATTTCACACTCAAAAAGAGTAAGATATGCAATTATCTCTCGGCCTTTTTTAAAATTTCCTTCTTTTCTTGAAACCACCCGTATGTTGGACAAATTCATTAGATATTAAAGTGAGTTCGATAAATAAACGGAGAAATTCCTCTTAATTAGAAAATAGCATTAAATAAAGCTTAAATAGACGGAAGAATTCCGACTATTTACTCAGAAAACGTAAAAATGGGTAATTTTACTTTGCTTAATAGGAAAATCTCCGCTTATTTACCCCAAACTGGTCTTCTGTCAAGAAAGTAGACAATAAAAATCGAGACTTTTTTAATAAAACACTACCGCACTTCGTTTGCTGGGGTGTTAGAAATAATCAGTCCAAAACCACGACTGATTATTTCTAACACCAAATGGCTAATTTATGAGGTATACTCCACTTCATTTTGTTGCTGTTTTTTCTCGAATTGGTTAGGAGAACAATTATCCAAAGTGGTATGTTTTCTTTTTCCATTATAAAAACTACTAATATAGTAATTTATTGCCTTTACAGCTTCCTCTCTTGTTTTAAAGCGTCTTCTGTAAATTAAATCTTTTTTGATTGTGGCATGGAATGATTCAATGCAGGCGTTATCGTATGGGTCACCTTTTTTACTCATGCTTATTTGTGCATTCTGTTCTTTCAAGATATCAATGTAATCATGCGAACAATATTGAGAGCCGCGATCAGAATGATGAATAAACCCTTCTTCGGGCTGCCTTGAAACAATCGCCATATTTAACGCTTGTATGGCTAACTCCTTTTTCATGTGAGTGGCAAGACTCCACCCTACAATTTTTCTAGAGAATAAATCCATAATCGACGATAAGTACAGCCATCCTTCCAACGTCCAAATATATGTAATGTCAGCTACCCAAACCTTATTGGGTTCCTCTACATCAAATTGTCGGTTAAGTAGGTTAGGGTAAATAGTTAAATCATGATTAGAATCTGTAGTAACTACGTACTTTTCTATTGGAGTAGCTCTTAAACCCATTTCCTTCATCATTCGTGCCACTGTTTTTTGCGAAATACTATACCCCCATTCCATTAGGTCATCGTGAACTCTAGGGCTTCCATAGGTTCCGTAACTCTCGTGAAAAGATCTACTAATTTTTTGTTGGATCTCTAAACGGTAATATTCCTTCTTAGAAAGAGGATTATTCTGGACCCTTAGCCACTTGTAGTACCCACTAGTTGATACTTCTAAAACTTTACACATCTTCCACACAGCGTATTCATCTGAGTGGGCTTGAATGAAGGCGTAAATTACTTTTGGCTTTTTGTGAAGATGTGCATACTTTTTAGGATTTCATTTTCCTCTCTTAACTGTTCTATTTCCCTTTCGTGTTGTTTCTTAAGATCTTCCAGTTCTTTGGGTGTAATATAATCTGGCTTCTTACTGTTCAATTTCTCCCTGTATGCCTTAACCCAGATAATGAGGGTCTTATAAGGGATCTCAAGCTCATAGGCAACTTCTGTTGCTTTTCTGCCTTCCTCCACAACTAACTTTGAAACATACTCTTTGTATTCTTGTGAATGATGCTTCCCCATGTGAACACGTCCTTTTAAATGTTGATTCAATTATAAACTAAATCTCGTTTTCCAGTGTCCACTTTTTAGACTAACCTCAAAACCGAGCTCTTTCCAGCGGGATAAGCGGGAAATTTCCGCTTATTTTTAAATATCACTGGTTACTCAATGAAGGATAAGACTTCTTATGTTTCGAAAAAACCAAGTAAACCTCATTTAGATGCTTTGAATCTATTGTAATCGCAATAATCCGCATACTAAATCACAAAAAATTTTCACACCATTCAATAATTTTTTCATACCCTGTGATTTACTATGTGAATTAGGGAACCAGTAAGCGATTAAAATTCTCCAAAATATTGATAAATCAATAAAAACGCATTGTGAATTCAAGCGTCTTTTGCTATGTGTTTTATAATGTTTTGTTTGCATTATTTTAACTTTCGCCATAAAGAACCAAGGATGATTGCCCATTGTCCGGTTATGTATTTCATACTGTAATCGAAATCGCCTTTATGAAAAATAAAATGGCTTTTTGTACTCATTTTCATTGTTAACAGTCAATCAATTTTTTTGCATTATCCTCTGTATTTGATAGCTAGTCCTTTCAAGAAGTTTCTGGCGAAATTATCTCCGCATTCTTTATAATTCTTATGTCCTTCTTTTCTTAGTAAAGCCCCTAGTTCTGCTTTTGATACCCTTAATCCTGCCTGTTTAAAAATATCCAGTATATCCTCCGTCGTTAAAGCCAATGCAATTTTCACTTTCTTTAAAAGTAGATTATTCACATTTCCACTAGTCTTTAACGGAGATTCTGGAGGATTAGGTTGTCCTGGCTTCGGCTCTTGTTTTCCTCTTTTGTATATAATAAGCCCATTTAAAAATGAATCTAACATGCTATGCGTACATTTTATTTGATCTTCATTCTCGAAATCCTCATCATCGTATGTTTTTATGAGTACCTTGACCACCTCCGGTACAGACAACTCCATGCCACCAAGTTTAAATATCTCTGCCATCTCTTTATTTTTTAATTCCAACGCGTATCTTAATCGAATTAATATATCGTTATTATCCATTTAAAGACCTCCTTATAATTTGTGCTTTTACAAAGTTCCGTTTATCTATTCTTTTCATCCTTTTAAATATTCCTTGCATCTTATTTAGACCCAATGAGAATCGAATAGGAGAGTTTTCAGGTACACTAATTCGGTTTTTGTTATTTTGACATAAAAACTAAAAAAGTATTATTTAACATCAATTAAATATACCAACAAAACTTACCCGAAGGAAGAGTATTACCGCCCCAATATTAAAAGAAGCAGGTTTTTCCCTTTTTGGGAACCTACTTCTTTTAATATCCGTTATTTATCCATTCAATTAGTTCAGATTCTGTAATTTTTTCAAAGTTGATTTTTTTTTCCACTTCTGAAGCGATTGATAATTTCATACCATTCGGTAAATCTCTTGATAAAAAGGAACAAAAATCATCTTTTAAAAACCATCTTTCCTTTATCTTATTGAAAGAAATGTTCGTAGGATCGATAAAAAAACCTTTTCCTTTTAATTTTAAATACGCTTCCTTTAAAGTCCATATCGATGTTAGTAAATCAGCCCTGTTTTTACTATTATTAAGAAGTTCATATTCCTCATCGGCTAAAAATAATTTATATCCCACAGTTGATAGTTTTTTTTCCACATCTATTCCTACTTTATTAGTAGACATAGCAACTACAATCGTATTTTCACAATGGGAAATAGAAATATGCTCATGATGCCCCATTAAAAAAGGTTGCCCAAGCTCAGTGTGCAACAAATTTAATTGCGCACTAAGCTTCTTATTCGTTAACTTCTTTGCCAACGATAATGCGAGTAAGGAATTGTACCTATCTGCAAATTTTTTGTACTTCATTAAATAATCTTTTTCAATCGTATGGATGAAACGAAATAATTGATCATAGACTTTGGAGTTAAAGCTGGCAGATATTTGACAAATTCTGATTGTATTATTTTGGGACAGCATTTTACAATTACTTATACCCCGGCTAATACTGCAGGTCGATTGACATATCCAACGTATATCGCATGCTCTAGCATACGATACACAAAAGCTTTGTCTGGAGTTGGCACTTTTACCCCATTTTCATTCAACACACTCATTGTATGAGGGCAAGTATAAACAAGTGGCGAATCTTTGGCTCCATCACCCTCTAGACCTGCCATTGCTAACTCTAAGCCTTCCTTATCCTTCGGTTGATCTGAGTACAAGTAATCTACATATTCTTGTTGAGGTAATAATTTTATATCATAACCAAAGTCGTTTATTGCTTGAATAAATTCTTTATAAGAGATATTCAATGGATTGCAAATGTTGTAAACTCCACCGATAGATTCATCTAGCATAGCAATCGTCGTAATCGATTTACTTGCAAAATCAACCATAGTAAAGTCCATCTTATAATCTACATCCGGTGCTACACCTAACAGAATGAATCCTTTGACCATTCGATAGACAGCATTATCATTAATGTTCATTTGAAACAAGCCTGTCTCATATTGACAAGTAATGTTTCCTGGACGATAAATGGTAACGGGCAATCCTTTTTTATAATATTCCTCGACCAACTTCTCTGATTCCAGTTTACTATTAGTATATAAGCTCATAATTTCGGGAGCATCTGCTATATTAGTAGCCTGCAAGAACTCATCCCAATTTCCTTCCATTGCGAGGTCTTCAGGGATCCCTAAAGTCGACACATAATGAAAACGATCATTACATAATTGTTCGGCTAGCTTTAATAAATTCTTCGTGCTATCCACGTTTGTTTTCGTGAATTCCTCTTTACTTCCAAAGTGACGCACATCTGCACCACAATGGATGATCGAATTGACTTTCTCTTGGACCCTTGCATAGTCTTCTTCAGATAATCCTAAATCGGCTTTCGTAAAGTCACCAGGTATAACAACCACTCGATCTTTTAAGTTATAGTTAATATAAAAATTCTTTGGTGCATAGTAACTAAGCGTTGATTTTAAACGTTTTAATCCTTCTTCTTTGGTTTTTGCTCTTACCAATGCAAAGACGGTTGTATTAGTATCTCTTACTAAATCGATTAAAATATGTGAACCAAGATAGCCGGTTACCCCTGTTAGAAGTACTCCTGTTTGCGAAACAGCTTTATAGTCCAAAGTTGTATGTAAGCGTTTTGGATGTTCATATAAATCTGTTTCCTTTAAATTAGTAAATACATTTTCTTCAGTTTCTACTACCTGATCTTGCCTGATCTTTTGAGCTAATGCTTCAATCGTTGGATAAGTGAAGAAATCATTGATTTTTAAGGTTGGAAAATCCTTTTTTAAGATTGATAGCGTCGCTAGAACCTTTAACGAGTGACCTCCAATTTCAAAGAAGTTCTCATCAACACCGACTGACGATAATCCGAGAACACTTTTCCATGCTTCAACAAACTTTTCCTCGACTTTATCTGAAGGCGCTTTTTTATCCTCATCAAAACTTGATTTCAGCTCGATTGGTCGTGCGGTTAACTCTTTGCGGTTAATCTTTCCGCTTGGTAATTGCGGCAGTTCCTCTAACTCTATGATATAAGAAGGAATCATATATTTAGGTACCTTTGCGGTTAAAAAGTCTAACACCGCTTTTGGCGATCCAATCACATTATCTTTTTGTTTATAGTATGCCACCAGCATTTTATCGCCGTTAACATCTGTTGCTACAATGGCGCCGTCTTCGATGAAATCTACTTGTAATAGCTTATCTTCAATTTCGCCCATTTCGACACGATAACCACGAATTTTCACTTGTGAATCTTTCCGACCAACAAATTCAATATTCCCGTCATCTAAAAGTTTCACAATATCTCCGGAACGGTATACTAAATGATCAGATAAATCGGTTTTCACGAATACTTCTGACGTTTTTTCTGGTAAATTTAGATACCCATCAGATAGACCTTCGGTTTCAATAAGCAATTCACCCGGTACACCAATTGGATTTAAATGATCCTTTTCATTTACGATATAAACGGAATAATTCTTCAATGGTTTTCCGATTGGTATATTGACTAAGTCTTCTGGTACCTTATCTGTCACAGTATAAGTGGTAGAGAGTACGGAACATTCTGTCGGCCCATACACATTAATTAATGGAATGCTTCCAAAACGATTTTGGAATAAACGAGCGGTTTCTGCTGTTAAAGCTTCTCCTCCGACACCAAAATATTTTAAGTTACGAAAAGCTTCTACATCTTTTTCTGTTGCATATAAGGAGAACTGCTTCAATGCACTCATCGGTAACATCATGGCTGACGTGATATTTTCGCGCTTAATGGCATCTGCAAATAGACTTACATCTAACCGTTCTTCCTTTGAAAGCATATATAAACATGCACCAGTGAAAATCATCGGGCAAAGCTCCAGTAACGATGCATCGAAAGTTAATGTATAAAATTGTGTTAACGTATCTTCACTCGTAATATCGTAGATTTCTAATTCGGAGTAGCCAAATGTGATAATACTTTTATGAGGAATTTTAACCCCTTTTGGCTTCCCCGTTGACCCGGAGGTATAAATAATATAAGCAATATCTGTCGCTTTCACATCTACAAGAACAGGTGTTGATGGACCAGCAATATTTTCAATGTTCATTATTTGTGCATCCTCAGGCACTACGCCATCAATGAGATGCATACTTTCACTATTTGTAAGAACGACTTTTGTATTCGCATCCTTCATAATATACGCATTTCGCTCGTTTGGGTTGTCCGGGCTTAGCGGCACATACACCGCTCCTGCCTTCATGACCCCTAACATCCCAACAATGGCCTCAATGCTTCTTTCCATATAAACTGCGATATAATCCCCTATTTTGACCCCATTCGTTACTAAATAGTTTGCGACTTGATTGGAGTAATTCTCTAATTCTCGGAAAGTGATTTTATTAAATTCATTGGAAAGTGCATATTTCTCAGGGTAATTTCTAACCGTTTTAGAGAAGATACTGTGTAAGGTTTCCCCTTTTGGAAAGTCCTTTTTATTATTATTGATGCTTTTCCATAGTACTAATTCTTCGGGTGTTAAAATTTCTAAATCAAGCACAGCCTTTTCTTTATTGTAAGTAAGGTCAAGTGCTAGAATATTGAAACTAGATAAGTAGCGTTGCTCAAAATTGGCATTAATTATTTTCTCTGCTCCAGCAAAATAGAATTTATCCCCTTCTACAACCAACTGAAATACAATATCTTCCACGTCATCGATTTGCTTATCTGTGAATATAATATGGGTTGTACTAGCCTCTACTCCGCCTTTCAAAAGAGCTTTTTGTACCATAGATGCTACTGTTTTAACTGTAGTCTCCTTAGAGAAAGAGATTTCCAATGGGTAAAACTTACCATTCCTATGTATATCTAAAGAAACCGTCTCTTCATTTGTCATGCGATGAATCCATGAAATAAAAGCTGTTACAAGCAAAACATTATCTGTATAGGGTAATTTTTTTATGGAGGTTTTATATTTATTGGAAGTTGATTTCAGTTCTTGTTTTACTGGAAAATTTAACGTATTAATCATTTCACTGATATTTTCTTTACTATTGATCTGTTTTGTCATAATCCCTCTATCCTTCAATTATTAAATGTAGATTAATAAAGATCTATCAGGTGTTCAAGATTTTCATCACGAACACCTGACCATTCACATTTATACCTATCTATCAGCCTTTAAAGTTGATACAACACTATCTAAACCTTCTGCCACTTGGCTCATATCTTTAGCTGATTGGATGATTGTTTTAAAAGTTGCTTCTTGTTCCTGAATATTTTCCGATATCGTCTCTACTGTTTCATTATTTTTATTTGCGATTACCGATAACTGTTCAAAAGTAGATGTTACTTGTTGGTTCCCTGCAGCAATTTGTTGTGTTGCCGCCGATACTTCTTGTATACGAACAGCTACCTTACCAGCAGAATGCAAGATTTCAGAGAAAACTTTCTCCGTTTCTTCTACCAATTTAACCCCTTCATCAACAAATTTTGCTTCACTTTGAATGGATTCAACTGCTTTCCCTGTTTCAATTTGAATACCGGAAATTAGTTCTTCAATCTGCTTAGCCGATTCCCTTGACTGCTCTGCAAGTTTCCTTACTTCATCAGCTACTACTGCGAATCCCTTTCCTTGTTCTCCTGCCCTTGCTGCTTCAATAGCAGCATTTAAAGCTAATAAGTTAGTTTGGTCTGCGACGTCGGTTATTAACTGAACAATCTTACTGATTTCATCTGAGCGTGTTTTCAAAGCTAAAATGCTTTCTTCCGAATTTTTTGTTGAACTACTGATATAGGCCATTTGCTCTTTCACTTTGTTGACTGATTCATTCCCTATTTGAGCTTGCTCTTCCGTTTTAACGGAAAGCTCACTAACATCTGTTGAATTACGTGCAACTGAATCAACACCAGTAGCTAATTCTTGTAATGATTGGAGAACTTCATCTGTTGCCTCCGTCTGAGTATTAAAACGTGAGGACATTTCGGTAATTTCACTTGTTATCTGTTCAATTGTCTTTCCTGACTCTTCCACTGATGAGTAAAGAGTATTCGCATGATCTGTCGTCTCACTTGATGCAGATTTCACCGAATTCAAGAGATTTCCAACCGTTTCAACCATCACATTAAATTTAACTGCTAATTGACCGAACTCACCTTTCGTCTCTTTTAATTTAATTGAATAATCTCCATTTGATACCTTTTCGACCCCTACCATCATGCCCTGAATAGGTCTAAATGCTCTGTTCATAATAAAATATTGAATCACTGATGCTACAATCAATAATCCTATTAAAATACTAATAATAATGAACGTTTCATGATGTTTACCATCGATATAAGATTTTGCTTCAAAGTCTACTCCGTAATATGCTACTACATCACCTTGTGGGTTCATGATTGGTTTTAACACCGTAATCCATGTTCCAAAAGAATCCTTATAAGGTTCGGAAGAGACTAATGACTTTGTCTCTTTCATTTTCTTAATAGCTTTGGCAATGATATCAGGTTGTGTATACATATCTCCGATGTTAAGATTTGATTTCTTGAAATCCTCCATAAGAAAAGTCGGCCCTGAAACAACACTCGTATCTGTACCATTTTTCAATTCAGTCCCAAAAATATATCCTTGAGCTACGGCAGGTTGATATTTTGCTAATTTATCAAAATGTTCGACAAGACTTTTCGAAATCTCACTATTCTCATCCTTACTTTCCATTAAGGATAAAATATCATCATTATTTAAATCTTTTGACCAAGCCTTTACCGTGTTAGTAGAATCGGTTGTTAACTTATCCATTAGAAAATTCATGTCTGAAAAATAACTAATGCTTGTAACGACAATAGCGACTACTAATGTGCTTATAACGCTTACCATCGTAAATCGCGCCTTGTATGATACATTTGCAAAACTAAAGAATTTCTTCAAAATAAACATTCCTTTCATTATTTTTTAACCTTTTCGGCTTATAGCCTAATCACTAATCTTAAGCTAATACCATACCAACTCGCGCTTCCTTCAACTATTGAAGTTTAAAAAAGGTGATACACAGACAAAAAAGCTCACCAATTAAGATTGGTGAGCTTTTAATAAATGAAGTTAAATAAAGCCATAGCTGTACATATAAACTCATTTCAAAATTCCAATCCTTCTTGGTAACCCGGCGGTCCTAGCTTAAAAGCCTTAGATCCGTAGCTTTGCGTCCTTATTTTTCAATAAGTTTGCCCTTATCAAAAGGTATTATTCTATGAAATTGTATTAGCGAGAAATCTCGTTTGTAATTTAAAGATAGGATTAATGAATAGAACTAAATCACTATTGATACGATAGGATAATTTACTCAAACAAAAGAAGTTTGATTAGAACGTTTTACCCATATCAAAATATTATACAGGGTAAAATGTTATATGTGAATAATAAATAAGGAATTACTTTGAAAATGTGAATTTTTTGTGCAAACCATTATTGACTAATCGTAAGAAATAAGCGGAGAATCTCCGGTTATACTGCAGAAATATGCTTTGTTTAGGGGATATAAGCGGAAATTTTCCGATTAAGCAAAGCAAAATTACACATTTTCATGTCTTGCGAGTCAATAGTCGGAAAACTTCCGTCTATTTTAGCTAATTTCAGTGCTATTATGCTAATTAAGGGAACTTTCTCCGCTTATTTATCAAACTCGCTTTAGCATCTAATGCATTTGTGATTTTGTAAAAAAAAGGCTTAGAGATATTTACATCTCTAAGTCTTTTTGACTGTGAATTAAACAGTGAAGTTTATGTGATTTACCGTTTTGCGACTTACAAGTGAACCCGTTATCAATATGAAGGTGTCTATCTTTTTTGTGCTACATCAATATTGTACAAATTCGTCTATACTCCCCATTAGAGCAAGTTGGTGTAAATGATCCAGGTCTTCTTGATTCAGCTATAAATCGCCCCAGGCAAACAATCTCTGGTAACCAACTATTTATGAAAAAGCTGCTGCTTTGTTTGAATCTATAGCTAGAAATCATGCTTTCTACAACGCTAACAAACGAACTCCCCTCGCCACAATTATTCCTTAATAACCTTAAACAGGCCGTATCCTATCTGAATTCTTTGGATCACCCAACCCCACATGAAACATACTGCGTTTTCGTCATTAATCTAAGTTGAACTGGCTTAACAAATGGAAAAAGCCCAGTTTTGACACTAGGCTGGGATGATTATTTCATTTTATGCTTCACAGAAACCTTCACAACATCATCCATATATTTCATTGTATTATATCCGTGAATAACCAGTCTTTTGGGAATCACTTTTTCTTTTGCATTGTCAGTGCGTAACGTCATTTTATAAACAGTTTCGAAATAACGCGGCTGCTCGACCATTTCATATGCGACAGGATTTTCATTCATATCGTATTCATTCCCGTTTTTATCGACTAGCACTCCTTGATTCTCATTTTCTATTGAACTCAGATCATTTTTATCATCACCGAAGATTTCCAAATCGAGCGACTCATATGCACGATTCTTAATTTCGGAATTGCTTACGACAACCTCAGTAGGTTGTCCAACTTTCACCTTGTCGATGGAAATTTTACTTCCTGCATATTCAAAGGTTTGAGGATATTCTTTAGAAGCATCCAATTCAATAGTTTTTTCATCTTTAAATGATAATTGGGCAGAATTGAATTGAGCGTTTACCTCTTTTGGCTTTTCTCCAAAAAGAGGGTCAAAGTTTGCCTGAAAAGTACTCCAATCAGTGTTTTGATCTAAAAAAGAAGCCCCATATAAGTCAACTTTCACTTTTTTATTATTCACTTCTAGATTATCGAGATTAAGAAACTCAACCCGTTTATCTGTCCGTTTATTATTAACAGCATAATCTAAAACCGTCGTTGTTGGGGCAATGGTTAGCTTGTCAAAGCGAACTGGAATCCCCTCGACCACTGTTTCACCGCGCAATGTATATTCGATGGACGGCCTTTTTGTTACAGGGATCTCGAAGTTCCACTTCCCTGTTTCCGCTTCTTCCATGTCCTCGAAACCCCATAAACTATTCTTATCTGAGGAATTACGAACTAATTTTAGAAGCTTTGTGATTGTAAGTTTGATAGTCCCTTTATCTTTTAGTAGTGGCTGAAGACTAATCTTTCCGTGATACACGTTCTTTTCTTTATTGTTTAAATCCGATTTTAGGTCAGGAGGATAAAATCTCATATTTGCTTCGGTATTCGTTTCAATTTCGTTCTCGACAGAAACCCCTTCACCAAAGTCTATAAAGAATTGACCATCTTCCCTTGTATCTACTATTTCATAAAAAACAAGTGTCTGAATATCATCAGCAATCGCGCTTTTAATCTTAATTTTTATCCCATTACTCTCAGCTTCCAAGTTCAGCCTTTCACCCAAGCCTTTTTGCAGGAAGGTACGCAATTCCTGATCTTCTTCTGTCCATGTATAGTAGAGGTTAGTAAATGAGCCGGTAAATATCCCGATACCGATTAGTAATGCGAAAAAACTTGCAATAGCAATCCCAATTTTTTTTCGTTTATTGTTCTTTAATTCTCTGATCTTTTCCTTTTCTAACAACCTAGCTTTGACGTTTTCCATGAAATCAGAAGGAACATGTAAGTCTTCAATGATCCTTTTAGAGTTTAAAATAGTTACCATGACCCTCTGAAAGGACGCCAGATCCTCCTGACAATCTTGGCAATTATGCATATGTACCTCAAAATCAATCTTTTTTGCTCGATCAAGATTTTTTTCTAAGTAATCAATGTAATACCTATGGTAGTCATTACATCCATTAAAGGATTGCTCATAACCCACTCCTTTTCTAAGTGACTGGATTCCGAAAAACAATAACTCTTTCAACTTTTCTATTGAAACTTGGAGAAGATGTGATACTTCCTCATGAGTGTGCCCTATTAAATAGGTAAGAACGAGTGCCTCCCTCTCATTCTCCTTCAACTGATGGAGTGCATTAAATAATTCCTGCTGCGGTGAACCTTCCTCTACAGCTTGTAAACTTCTATCTGTTGAAAGCTCCCGGCAGGTTTGTATAAAAATAGATGTAACACTCGTTTCAAATGATGTTTCTTTTTTTAATTGTGGTAACTCTTTGAGAACTTTTATAATGGTCCGGTAAAAAAGCTCCCCCATTTGCTTCTGATTCCTAAGATAGGACCACCCCAAAATATAGAACGACTGTTTGTGCAGATCGAACCAATCGATGATGGATTCCATGCCCTTTTCTCTTTTAGTAGTAATTAAAGCGGGCTCTATTTTTGTTGGAATCATCAACGCATTCCCCCCTTGAATTGTCTCATTAAACCTAATGATATTTATATTTTAATCTACTCTATCATTCTATCTTTTAAAAAGGTTACCATTATTCTGTCTTTTATTCTTAGATGCTTTCCGTAAAAATTTACCCCACATCCAGTTGTTTACTAAAAAAACAATTTTATCCCTCTTTTTATTGTACATGATTTAGGTAAATAAAGCATAATTGATTGAAGGGTATAGAAATAATAAAGATATTTTCTCCAACTTTACTAATTTATAATGGAGGGAAAAAAATGAAGATCGTTATAGCTGGTGGTTCAGGATTTATTGGACAAAAATTGACGAACGCATTAATTGATGATGGGCATGAAATTATTATCTTAACTAGGAAGGAAAAAACATCTACGGGAAATATATCATATTTAAAGTGGCTTGAGGAAGGTACTACTCCAGAAAGTCAATTAGGGAATGCCGATGTATTTATTAATTTAGCAGGTGTTTCAATTAACGATGGCAGATGGAATTTAAACCATCAGAAGCAAATTTATGATAGTCGAATGAGAGCAACTGATGAATTATTGAAAATCATATCAGCTTTACCACAAAAGCCTTCGGCACTAATTAATGCAAGTGCAATCGGTATTTACCCATCATCATTAGATGCCGTATATACGGAAGAATCTATAGAAACAGCAAATGATTTTCTAGGTAAGACTGTACATGATTGGGAAAACAAAGCAAAGCAAGTAGAAACATATTCAATTCGTACCGTCTTTATGAGATTCGGTGTTGTGCTTGGAAATGAAGGCGGGGCATTTCCTCTTATGTCGTTGCCATATAAATTATTTGCGGGCGGCACTATCGGTTCAGGTAAACAATGGGTGTCATGGGTCCATATAGCAGATGTAGTACGGTCCATCCTATTTGTCATTGAAAATGATAAAATACATGGCCCTGTCAACGTGACATCACCATCTCCAATACGGATGAAGGATTTTGGTAAAACAATCGGTTCCGTTTTACATAAACCCCATTGGTTACCCGTTCCTTCATTTGTAATGAAATTAGCCCTTGGTCAAAAAAGTAACCTTGTTCTTAAAGGACAACAAGTTATACCGCAAGTATTAATGAAAGAAGGATTTACATTCATGTTCCCTTCACTCAACTCAGCTTTGGAAGATCTGCTAACAAAAAAGTAGGGAAAAAAGGTAAAATGTACCCTATAGAGTAGACACATAAAAAAGTCTACCTATAGGGTGCTTTTTTGTATAATTAATAAATACAACTAGAGAATTAACTTGGAGACGGGGAAATTATGAGTAAAAAGACTTTCACGGAGAAAGAGATCAAGCAGCTAAAAACCAATAAATACGTTAAATCTGTAAGTTCAAAGGGGATCACTTATACAGATGAATTTAAGCATATTTTTATTGAAGGAAAAGAGAAAGGAAAATTTGCTAGAGAAATATTTGAACAATGCGGTTTTGATGTAGAAATTTTGGGGACGAATAGAGTTAAGTCGGCGAGTAAAAGATGGCAGAAAGCCTACAAGGAGAATGGGATTATTGGTTTGCGCGACACTAGGGCAGAAAACTCAGGGCGGTTACTGAAAAGTGAACTTACCCTAGAGGAGAAAAATGCTCGCTTAGAAGCACAAATTAACTTACTGAAGGCGGAAAATGAACTATTAAAAAAGATACGATTTGCAGAAAGGGGGATGAGGAAATAGAGCTTCCCCCTAGCCAAAAGTATGTCCTCATTCATGCGGTGATTGAAAAATACCATTTAAAACATATGGTGAAATATCTATGTGAAATCGCTGGAGTTTCAAGAAGTGGGTACTATAATTACTTCTCGATAAGGTCACAAGAACAAAGAAAACAAAAAGATGAAAAGGATGAGGTTGTAAAGGAGATAATTTTAAAAGCCTTTAATTTTAAAGGCCGTAAGAAAGGGGCACGTCAAATCAAAATGACCTTGGCGGGTCAATTTAATGTTGTCTACAATTTGAAACGTATTAGACGAATTATGAAGAAATACGGTATTCTTTGCCCCATCAGAAAGGCAAATCCGTATAGACGAATGATGAAGGCTACCAAAGAACATAGAGTGGTGCCAAACCTTTTAAACCGGGAATTTAAGCAAGGTATCCCATGCAAAGTTCTTCTAACTGATATTACTTATTTATTTTACGGTAATGGCAAAAGAGCTTATTTATCAACCATAAAGGATGGATCAACGGGTGAATTATTAGCCCATCATATGTCGGAACGGATGACTATTGATTTAGCCACAGACACCCTTAAAAAGCTAGAGAAGAACAGAAACTTTAAGAAATCGAAAGATGCCCTAATTCACTCAGACCAAGGAGTGCATTATACTCATCCGGTATTTCAAAAAGCAGTAAAGAAACTAGGTCTACGCCAATCTATGTCAAGAAGAGGAAACTGTTGGGACAACGCTCCTCAAGAATCTTTCTTTGGCCATCTTAAAGATGAAGCCTCTATTAAAGCATGTACAACTTTTGATGAAATAAGAAAAGAAATAAAACAATACATGATTTATTACAATCACTATAGATATCAATGGAATTTAAAAAAGATGACCCCTGTTCAATACAGAGATCATCTTCTTAAAACTGCCTAGGTCTTTTTTAAAATGTCCTTTACAAAGGGTACACTTTAAATAGACTTGATCTTTTTTTTAA
Source organism: Heyndrickxia vini (assembly GCF_016772275.1). NCBI lineage: Bacteria > Bacillati > Bacillota > Bacilli > Caryophanales > Bacillaceae > Heyndrickxia > Heyndrickxia vini. Next base: position 3,778,075 of record NZ_CP065425.1, read on the forward strand.
GTAATAATTTTGCATCGCACTCGAATTGTGCTGAGTATGCGCCAACACATAGGGTGCTGCTGGGTTTTCAATTCTAACGACTTACAATTCATTTCTATTTGGTCATCTTTAACGCTTCCTGTATATATTGATAGATTTCGCTGTCTAACCCATATTGCAAGTTATTGTCGGGATTTTCCTGATGGAATTTTCCTGCCTGTTTCCGTATATTGGTATCATTTATAGTTATTGAATGCAGGTTCCTTCTCCATTCCTCCGATAAATTTCTCACTTTTTCATCCGAAGGTGGAGTGCCCTTGTCTTTTTCCGAACGGATTTCTTCTAAAATCTCCACAAACTTTTTCTCTACATTTTTTAGTTTCTCTTTATCAACCTTGTTATAAAAATCCCTAATACGATCTAATTGGTCTTTTGTAAAATATTTTTCTTGGTACAATTTCATGGCTCCCAACAGCTCTGTTATTTCGTCGAAAGGCAACATTTTTTTATTTCGAATGAATTCTAAAGTGATTTCTAATTCTCTTAATAAATTTTGTTGAATTTGTATATCCCTTTTTACACGTTCAATTTGAGTTTCAATGATGTTTGCAGCAGAATTTTCATTTTTATTCTTTATAACTTTCTTTATATTATCTAAAGACAATCCCATTTGTTTTAAAGATAAGATTTGCTGCAGATTTGTTAAATCTGATTTCGTGTAGAGCCGATGCCCCGACTCGGTATACTTGGATGGAGAAAACAACTGAATTTGATCATAATATCTCAACGTTCTTATCGTTAAACCCGTCAATTCTGCAAGTTCTCCTACTTTCCAATACTCTTTCATCCTAATCAGTTCCTTTTCTTAAAAATAAATTCTTCCTCAAATAAGTGCTTGAAGTTCATCTGGATGAAAACTATATGTTCTCCCACAGATTTGACATCCTGTTTCAATTGATTCTTTTTTGCTTATTGCTTGCCTTAACTCACCCTTATTTAAAGCATAGAGCATTCCATAGAACATTTCTTTTGAGCAACCGCAGAAAAATTGAACAGGACTGCACCCAATTATTTTCACATCCTCAAAAAGCTCAGATAACTTTTCTTCAATATTGTTCTTGTTTTTTCCTAAATCGTTAAAAAAGTCCCTATTTGTAAGAAAGATATGTTTTATTACATCAATCAGATGATGTGGAGCACCGGGGAGTAATTGTACAAATATTGCATTACTAAATAATAAACCACCCTCAAGATTTTGCCCAAAATTGGTTCCTAAAAAAGTTTGAGTTTGTTCACTTTGTATAAAATAATGTGAAATATCATCAACAATATTTTGGTAAGGCATGTCTGTGATCCCAGTAAACTGATTCATGGCGGATCCTTTAATAACTCGAATATTTCCTTTGTCACCGATTAGCTGTTCGAGTGATACATTACTAATAAACTCCGAAGAAGCATTTCTTAATCCCTCATTAAGATAGCCCCTAATATTTCCTTTAGCATCTGCATCAGCAAAAACCTTATATTTTGGATTGCTCATTGTAATCTGAAGACTTACACGATGATCTCCTTTTAAGATTCCAGACATTAAACTCACTACTGATATTGTTTTTCCTAATAAGAGCTTTTGCAATTTATTTGTTTCATTATTTAGGCTAATAATGGTATTTATCAATTTAGTATTATCAACAAAATACAAACGAACTTGTTTGTCATATATGAGTGTCTTAATAATCAAATTTTGCATGGTAATGTTTCCTTTCAATCATTTTTTCTGTTAAGCCCACTATAAAACATTACCTTACGTAAGGTTCAAGGATAAAGTTATTTCCTTGAAGTAATTTGTACTATATTAGAAAATATATGAGTTCCCATAAAAAGAACCCCGAATTCGCAAAAGAATTATTTTACGAAATCAGGGTCTGATTAACAAATATATATTTTAATGACCAAGATTATTTCTTATCTGAATACCCATATGTTATGGATATCTTTACTAGTCACAATTTGCGTTAAAACATTACGATTATCGCATGATTCAAGATATAAATCCTTTCCCTCCGTGTCACCAACAACAACCTTTATATTAGATGAAAAATTTATCACTCTAACGATATCAGAAGAAGAAGACACCTATAGGGTGTGTTTTTTTATGCCATCAAACAGAAACAGAAATAAAACGCATGCATCCCTCACTTTCTCTCTTGGTACCAATTTTATAAGTGCTATAATGCAAATTAACGAGAACCCTATAAGAATCCATCTCTCAATATTCATCTTAATCATCCCAGAAACATTTACCTATACTATGCTTCAATATAACCCATTAATACCTATAAAATCGCAAATTTCAATAAAAGACTAAATGTGGCACATAGCTTCCTCAATAAGGCGGCCAATCTTACAATATACCCCGGCGGAACTGCATCTGCTTTAAAATTGCTTTATTATCGGTTCCTAAAGAGTTAGCTATTTCATGATAACTTTCATTTTTATTTAAATATCGTTTAACTGCGTGTAATTTATCTTCTGAATTAAATTTATCCATAAAAAACTACACCTCCAATTGTTAGATGGTGTCTAACAATTGGAGGTGTAGCTCATTGTAATGGAGTATTAACAAAAATTGAGGTTAGTTTAACATACGCTAATTTATGTTTTACACTTTTAAAATGAGTTGCCCCACGCACTCCACATGCGTGAGGACTTATTTCTTATACAATTACGCAAAAGAAATTTCTCTAGGGGGTGAATTTATCTATTTTTACCCCTTTCGCATGATAATTTACCCCTTTAGACAAAGCTTTAGACCCCGTGGGGTAAGTTTTGCTAAAGGGTTATACTCTTAGCAAAACCAAATTACATTCCATCAATCTCTTTATCTTCTAAACCCATAATTAGATTTTTAATCCAACCTGGTGCATTTTGTATGGGCGTACCTTTTTCTAAACATCTTACTACTTCTTCAACGTCTTCTTTTCTCCAAAATCTATCTCTTATATAACATTTGGTAGAACAGAAGTTTGCTTTGGATTTCCTAGATTCAAATTCGATTCCACAATAGTAGCACACATTGATACATAGTTGGATGGGTTTCCTCCCATTTTCTTTTACACTTCTGGGAGCAGTAAACCTTTGGGCGTCCCCCCGTGGGTTTTTCATTTATTCGAGTACCGCAATTCTTACAAAATTCTTTCGAATAAATATCGTCCTCTTTTTTCTTTTTAAGTTCAGCACCATACCCATCAAGCCCTTGTGCCTTACAAAAGTTTCTTACCTTATCTCTGGATAAATCCAAAGCAGCCGCGATGCTTCGATACCCAATACCTATTTTACGCAATTCTATAATCTTGTCTTTTTGATCATCGGTCATTTGCATTACCTCCACCCTTTTATTGATGTCTAGTAATGCTCTGAAAGGTACGTAAAGTCAAATTACAAAAGAATCGTACCATTCATTTTTCTTTAACAAAGAAATTAAATTGTAGAGCATAACATTTCTTGCTCCAGAATGGTGCTTTAAAAATTTTGACCACTACTGGGTTAATGGAAATAAAAAGAGTCCAATCTAAATGCGGTTTGGTTCAACTAATTAGTGTTTTCGTATGTTTCCTCCGCAATAACGTTACTACTTATTTTCTATAAAACTCTCTTTTATTTGAATAAAAAAGAATGAACCTCATCTACTAATTTTTTTGAATTATTATCCATGAATAGAAGTTTATGGTCATCTCTCTGATGTTTATAAATGGTTTTAGGATATAGAGAATCATGAGACAGATAATTTATCATCAACGACTTAAAGCCATTATGCCTAACGTTATCAATTCGCCTTAAATCTTCCACAACGTTTGGATTCTTCATTTTTTTAACAGCTTTAACAGAGATTAATGCACAGATTTCCGTTCCCTTATAAATAAGAAGATCAGGGACGTTATGACCTTGAATTCCGTTCACAGGCTCTACAGGACTTAAAGCAAACTCTTTTTGTTCCTCGAGTAAAAAGAAGAATAGTCGATTGGTCAAATATTCGCTAAACCCTGTAAGATTTTCCGAAGTTCCACAACGATCATAATGAACCTTAAGAAAAGACTGATATACTTCTGAATACTCATTACATGAGAAGTTATACAAATTTTCTTTAAGAAAACGATCTAATTGGTCAAACCAGCTTGTTATAAATTCCACTTGAATCTTTCCCCTCTTGGATTTATGAAAAATTCTTTCCGGTAATTTTCCTGATTAGTTTGCAAAAAGCATCCCATTCATCTGGAAACTTGTTATCTCCTTGCTTGCTTATATTTCGTCCTTCTCTTATGATCTCCACACTCCATAGGGTACCATCAAGAACACCAGGTTCTATGTACTTTGCCTTCCAATTAAGTAAGTTAACTATCTTCAATTCTTCAATAAATTTCTTTGCTGTTGTGGGATATAGTGTTTTTTGAATCGATTCTTCTCCTCCACCAACCCAATGGCTCCATGAAACTAGTAATGGAGATAGATTAACTTCAATATTGTAATAGCCTTCGAAGTAACCCCCAACCGAAGCCTTTAGTCCCTTAATTTTATCATAAGAAGCTTCAAGAGCTTCCTCCTTATTCCACTCATGCTCGCAATCTTTGCAGGAGTACTCCGGTCCACCAACAATAATGCAGCATCCTCCAAGTTTAATTTCTCCCGCTTCTGCCTTGTGAAATGCCTCTTGGGTGGGCATACCATATAATATTTTCATAGTATTTTTGGACCCATATTTTGGACACTGTTGATATTTGATAGCCATCGATTCTTCTTTCTCCTTTACATTGATTTCAGGGACTGTCATCCCTCGAAATTTAGCAAGTTTTATTGGAAGAGCGATAGGGATTGGAGAGTATAAAATACTAATACTTTTTCCACTATGTTTTTTTGGATGTCTAAAGGAATACTTTAATGTATCAAAACACAAATAAATCCCAGTCCAAAACTGAGATGAAATTCATCTTAATATAATTTTCATAACCACTTCCACATGAAGCGAGAGGACAGAATAAATGTCTTTCGAACTGTCCGTTCTCGGAAACATATCCATGGCGTTTTTTGCTGTATCGGTAGGCGTAAAGATTGGTGCATGAAAAGGCCTTATTCATGTTTAATAGACTGTAAAAACATATATAATGTGGAACCTAACATTATAAGAAATTCATTGACTATAATCACTGTTAAGAAGCAAGAAATAGGCTACTTTATACTAAAGTGGCCTACCCATACGTTAGAAAACTGACCCTTAAAGGGGAAAATGAAAAACCCTTTTAATACATCTCTCCCTACTTCTATTCCGTGTTCTTTCGTACTGTATAGAAAACGATATGGAAAACACCTGAACACGCTATGGACAAGGGATTGAAGGGATATTGGACATAAAGAAACGGGACGAAGTCCTACTGGACCCGCCCCGATATAATATTGATTTTTGATTGAAAAAACCGATTGAGTAACGATTAATTACATAATTGACTGTCCGCTGCTCTTCCCGCTTCCTTTGCCGTTTGGAAACCAACTATTTAACAGTAGGTAGTAACTTTTTAGCAGAGGGAAGAGGAAAGTAACAGCTACATCTCTAAGATCATAATGACCCCTTTACATCCCTACCCATTTTTTACATTAGCTTTTTAATACTAACTTTTGATCCTCTATGACATAAACACAATCAGCCACTCTATCAACAAAGGTTCGATCATGCGATACAAATAGTACAGTTCCTTCATATCCTTTTAAAAACCGTTCCAACGCTTCAATACAAAAAACATCCAAAAAGTTCGTGGGCTCATCCAAAATGAGTATATTGTATCTTCCTAAGAATAACTGACACAATATTAGACGAATAGACTCTCCACCGCTTAAATTCCGGACATTCTTTTTTAAATCATTTCCTGTAATATTCATAGAGTGTAGAACAGAACGAATTTTGCTCTCATCGAAATCACTTCTATCTTTCATAAATTCCAGTACAGATTCATCCTTTGTAAACTGATAGTCCATTTGTTCATAAATGCCGATAACCGCTTTTGGCGAAATCGTAATCCCTTCACCACGCTGTAAAATATGCCGAAGCAACGTTGTTTTACCTGAACCGTTTTTACCTGTAATAGCAATGGTCTTGCCTAACGGGAATTGAAAACCCGATTTATCAAGAAGTGTCTTCTCCCCCGCCTTTAGCCTTAACTGATCTGCCATTATCGGAAATTTATTGTGTAATTGCAAAGCACTAGACTGGTGAAATCGAATGATTTGCTCTTCTTTCGGTGCTTCCACCGCTTCAAGTTGTTCTACTCTTTGCTCTATTGCTTTTGCTGCTCTTTGGACTGCCTTTTGACTTGTATCCTTGGATTTCGTCATAAACATTTTATTCGCCTTTGCTTTTGTTTCTTTTTTGGACATATGTCCATTGGCCTGTGTAATTTTTTCAGCCTTCTTCATCTTTTCTTCTGCGGCTTTGATAAGACGTGATTTTTCTTTTAAATACTTGTCATGTTGTTCCTGCTGTTGCCTTTTCTGAAGTTCTTTTTGTACGACGTAATCCGAATAGTTCCCTGTATATTCCGTTACAATTCCATCTTGGACTTCCCAAATCTTCGTCACAAGTTTATCTAATACATACCGGTCATGACTCACGAGTACGAGTGCACCATAATAGTAAGCCAATTCACCGATAAAAAGTTCTACACCCTCTGCATCAAGATGCGTGGTTGGCTCGTCAATTAATAAACCTTCATGATAGTTTGAAAAAAATTGAGCTAGTTTCAGCCTTGTTTGTTCCCCACCGCTGAAATTATTGATGTCTGTTTCAGGGATAGACAGCTTTCCTTTTAGGTCATAATCCACCTCTGCTGGCCCTGGTACAGTTAATTGATCAAAATAAGCAAAGTCTACATGACTTTTCACTTTTCCGTTTGACGGTTGAACTATACCCGCTAGTAACTTTAATAACGTACTTTTTCCTGCTCCATTTTCCCCGACAACACCGATGCGATCAAACTGATGAACAGCTAAACGCTCAATCACTAATACAGTTTTATCTAAATAAGTTAGTTCAACATTTTCTAATTCAAAACATATTTCTTCCATTTTTGCTACCTCCCGAAAATTGGTGATTTCGTACCGATAGCTAGGACCGATACGAGCCTTTATTTCAAGTTAAAGCCCGTATCAAAAGAATAATAAAAATTGCATCGTTTACTCCCCCTATTTCGTAGGATTATTTATATTCCATTTATTGATAATCAAATTGTTATAGAAAATGGTACAGCTATGGGACACCCATTACACTTTTTCGAGTCTAATTTGGCCGTTCATTAGTATTATTTGACTTATTTATTCCTACCAAAATATCTAAGTCAATGGTAATCCTGGAAATTCCACGATTTATAATTTGTTCCATATCGTCCTTGCTCATATTCCAGGAAAGTGGCGACATTTGAGTTAAATTTGTTAAATCTTTTACATTTAGTCCCTTGGTATAACTAATTTCGAAAGTGTCCATAAGATGAAAATGCTGTTTAAAAAGAGATACCGTTTCATCATTTTTATAAGACGTTTTATCTTTCTCATCGAATCGTGCTTCTCGTAGTTCTTTTAAATAATTTGAACGAGGAACAACTTTAATAATGAGACCATTAGGTACTAAGATCCTTTGGAATTCCTTATAATTTGCAGGTGATAGGATATTCAAAATGATATGGCATGATTGATCCTGTAATGGTGAATTTGCTAAATCACCGACAAGCCAAATGGACTTTTTGTAATTGCGTGCCGCCATTCGTATGCCCTCTTTTGAAATATCTAAACCAATTCCTGCAATTGTTTCATTCTTACATTCATCTAAGATCCTTTGTAAATGTGATCCTTCTCCACACCCTGCATCAAAAATTATAATTTCACCCTTTAAAGCATCCATATTTTCAATGATAATTTCTGAAATTTCCTTGTGTAGGAGGGCAAAAAGGTTATTTTCCATAATGACTTTTTGTCGTGCTTTAAATAATTCCTTGGCATAATGGCTATTTGTAGAATGAGTCATCATGTTTACATAGCCTTGTTTCGCAAAATCAAACGTATGATTATTCAGGAAGACTAGGCTCTTTAAATGAGTGACCTTCATTGGACTTTTACAAAGCGGACAACTAAATACATGAACATATTTATTAACTAATTCAGCACTTTTTTCTTTATTAATCATGGTTTCTCTTCCTTTCAAATAAAAAAATCACAAGCATCTGCCTGTGATTTGAGAGTAAAGGGAAAGAGACCCATCCTTATTCTATTAGGGGGAGCTATTAAAAGCCGTCAGCAAATAAAACCTGCCCTTGATCTAAACAACGAAAGGTTAAATTAGACAAAAATAAAGAAAGGCAAATAAGTCGCCTTTCCTTACATTACATATTTTCCACACATAAACAGGCAATAAGGATCCACCCATAAGTTGATTGGGGGAAATAAATTGCTGGATGTGGTGAATAACTATGAAATGAAGATTATTAAAAAAGGACAGACTAATCCCGTTTACTCTGCATACACAAACAGAGCCTTTGAACGTATTCAATTACTGGTTCAAAGTTGGGAATCGTAGTCTCATAAAATGTGTCATTTTTTAATAATCCTCCTTAACGTTTAAAAGTATAGTGATTATTATAGGTTCTCTTTTACAAAAAGTCAAAGATAAATAGTGCTTTTACAATTAGAGACGGTTATTTACCTTCAACTTGATATTTATTTTAGTATCTTTTCCGTTTCCGACACAAGGTCATGCAACATTTTAACCGCTTCACTCGTATGATCTGAATCGGAAGAAATTAATGTAACAATCTGGTCGATGTTTTTCTTATAATTATTGGGTTTCTGATTAAAGCTCTCAATCATTCGGACAGCTTTTTTCTCATTGATACAGTATTCATCATTCAAAGCAAATAATACTTGATTTAAACATGAAATAGTTCGGAAGCAGTGCCCCGTAACATATGTAATATCATCCTTATCCACATTGTCCTTCGCAAACATCAAAGAAAAAGATGCTTCAAACATGAAATAGCCGATTATGGCATCCTTTAATGATTTTGGATAAGGGCTAGTCTTAGCTTTTAAATCTGAAATTTGATTGGTACATTCATACAATATTTTACAAATGGAGATTTCCCCCATATACATAACATTTAGATAGGCATGTGGATGTCCTGTATGATAATGAGTAGAAACCTTGCCCTGTAAACAATCATCAATTACTTGAGATACCCTTTTTATATCCCGAAAAATCAAATCTACATGGTACCCTTGAACGACAATCCAACCACCACCATTTATCCAGGCACCCCACTCACCTAAAGATGTAACTAGATTTTCTCTATGGTCATCATCCAATCTAGTAGCAGCTTCACTAACCCCTCTGACATCAAACCCTGCCGATGTATCATAATATATTCCAATATCTATATCGGAAGTTGGGTGATTCGTACCTCTTGATCTTGATCCTCCTAATACCACTCCAACAATGCCCGGGACATCTTTTAATTCATTGTTAATTTCTTGTAAAATGTTTTCTACGCTCAACAATTTTCAACTCCTATTTTTATCCTATGGTTAATAACATTCACTCAGTTATCATCGAAACAATCGGTTTTTCCCAAATAATCCCCATTGCCCAATTCATTCTACGAAAGGTACAATTAGGCAATAATTTTCCATATATCTCATAGTATTTCTGTTCTGAAAGGTACTTGTCAGATGCTAAATGTTCGAGCCACGACTTTGAAGTGTTATACTTGAATACTCTCACAGCATTTTTCACACCGAATTTGAAACAGTTAGGAAGAAATTCTTGGATTGCTCCTAATATGTAAACGTACGTTGGTGGGGTTTCAACCTTAGACACATTATCAAGAATAACAATTTTCCCACCTTCGTACAGCAATTCTTTCATTTGATTAATTACAATTGATATATCCCTCAAATGATGGAAAGTCGTCCTGCTTACGATATAAGCAAACTTATACCCCAAACTAAGATTTTCTGCATCCATCTTCAAGTATGAAATATTCGAACACTGACGCTTCTTGTTGGCAAACTCAAGCATCCCTTCCGATATATCAATACCAACTACCTCGCTAAAGTAATTGGATAATTCATAGACTAATATTCCCGTCCCACATCCAATATCTAATGCTCTCCCTTTTTCTATTGGCATATTAGCAATAAAAAAGGTATTGTCATTCAGAAGATTAGTTACAAAGTCATACTCTTCAGCCACTTTATCAAACTGTGATCCTGTAATACTCATATGTTCACCCCCTCCTATTCAACAATGGGATAGATTTACCTTACCATTTATTTATTTCATTCAACTCTTCCTGTAAATAGTTCATCGTTATAACTCTTTCTTGTTCCCCTTGTTTATCATATAAAAGTTGTTCCATAAATTCCCATATATCTTCCAATCGTCTCTTTCCCTTATAAAAGGTCATTGCTTCAGGATTAATTGAAAAGTTTTGATGAGTTTTCCGATAGATTCTTAAAAATTCATTAAAGTAGGGTTTATCATCTAAGAACATCAAGTCAGCTTCAGGCGGGGCTAGTTTCAATCCTTCCCAATCAATTAATATTAGCTCTTGTCCCGACTGCATTAAATTCCAATTGTGTAAATCTGTATGACATAAGGCCATTCTTAATTTTGAGTTTTTCAAGTTCTGTGAATGCTCCTCAAGTGTATAAATCAGATCATTTAATTGTAGAATGTAGGAATGGATCAATTCCCATACCTCAGACGGAAAATCATTTCTCCCTTTTTGCAATGTTTGTCTCAACATCGGTAAAAATGGAACCTCAAAATCTTCTATAAAAGCATCAGTCCCAATTGGAATGTTATCACTATATGAATGAAGCTCTGTTATGATCTTTGAAAGCTGATAAACCTGATTCTCTGTTAAATCTCGATCCCCAATCGTTTCCCCCTCAATATATTCATAAAGCAAATAAATCCCATACTCATCTTCACATTTATATTTTCTTTCACTTGTCATCATAGGAACGGAGATTTTCCCTTTTAAATTGCTATTCTTTATAAGCCATACCAAGATTGGAACATATTGATCAATCAGAGCAGTCAACTTCGGTGTGGAAGCTCTGCTTTTTTCATATACCTTCAAAAAATAGCTTTGATTTTTATTTGACACTTTATATGCGAGGGATGCCCAACCACCCTGCTGAGGCGACACAACATTAATCTCTATGTCATAAAAGTCTTTTAATATACTTTTTACTTGATTCATCCTAGCCCCTCCAGTAAAAACTTACAACACGGAAAAAGTATAACACAATTCGAGGTTGCCCTTTAATTATTGTAAAAAGCCATACATATGCGTATTAGAATGGTTGAATATGAATTTCAAATGATTTAGTATCTTATTTAAAGCATTATTTATGAGGTGAGGGTATTGGTGAAAGCAGACAAGTTAGCCTCCTAAAAATCAAAAACACATTTTTAGGAGGCTAATCAAATGAAATTTAATCTAATTGAAAAAGAAAAATGGGATAGATTGCCGTATTTCGAGCATTACTTAAATCAGAAGTGCACATTTAGTATTACAGCAAATATAGATATTACAACGTTATTGGAACAGCTCAGGAACAAAGGGATAAAGCTATATCCATCCTTTATTTACATGGTCACTAGAATAGTAAATTCTCATAAAGAATTTAGAACTTGCTTAAAAGATGATGGTACTCTGGGTTATTGGGAAAGTTTGTTGCCTAGCTATACAATCTTCCATAATGATAACAAATCATTCTCAAGCATATGGACCGAATTCTCTGATGAATTTCCTGTCTTCTATAAAAACTTTCAAGACGATATGAAACAATATTCAGAGGTTAAAGGATTTTTCATAAAAGAAAATGTACCAGAGAATTCCTTTCCTATATCTAGTATTCCATGGGTTAGTTTTACTGGCTTCAACCTAAACGTAAATAATAATCATAACTACTTATTACCAATAATTACTGGCGGAAAATACTGTAATCAGGAAGATAAAATATTATTGCCTATTTCTTTACAGGTACATCATGCGGTTTGTGATGGATTTCATGCTAGTATTTTTATAGAGGAACTACAGCAACTTTCTAATAACTGCCTTGATTGGCTCTCATAAGTATTGATGATGTAGCTTAATAAATTTAGTTAAGGAGTTGCTTTGGTGACTCCTTTTCTTAATTATATTCAAACCCTATCTTTACCTAGTTCTGATTAGCTCACCTATATTTGACCTTTATTACTCATTCAATGACTGATAAATGTTTTGCGTATACTTCGTGATGGCCTCGTCATAATCTGGATACTTATATCCAAGACTTTCTGCCACAGATTTAGAGTATTTTCTAAATAACTCATAACAAGTAAATAAAGACTTCCACATGTTTGAGTAGCTACTCTCAGAATAAGTTGTGAGTAATGTTTCCCAATCATCTTTCGGTAAATACTGTTCAATAAATTTATAGTTTTTCCCCACACTAAAGGTAAACCCTCGCTCTAATCCTATTTGCCAAGACATCATTCTTAACAGATTAGGCCGTACTATCTCGTTCAAATGGTCAATTGTAAATAGAATTTCTTTTCTAGCCAATCCCTTTACTACATATGTAGAAACCCACCAAAATTCATTGCAGCAATCATCAAATTCTCTTGCTGTGGGCTTTTTAATCCAATACTTCCGATCATTTGCGACCACTTTATTTTTGACAAGACCACCCTTATCAAGTAGGACTTCTACTAGCCCATCACTATTAGAAAAGTAATCATCTACTTCGTTTATCGGAATAAGTGTTAAGTCAATTCTATTGCCATCTTCAAATAGCATAAGGTAGGAAAACCAATGCCCTAACTCCGGCGGAAAAAGCTCCATGTCTTCCGGTTTTTGCATTATCAAACGTTTCCCAAAAACATTCAGCCATTCATCATTCTTTTTGAAGGAATCCATATCTGTTACAAAATAAGAAATATCATAATCCTGCAATGAATCACGGGGAATGTTTTTGTTTGCACGTGAACCTTCCAAAGTTACCAAGCGAATTCGATTATCGTTCTTAGCAAAACTAATGAGCAAATTCTTCATTTCTTGTTCACTTCTCATTGTATTAATCCTCCAATTTGTTGAAAAGTAGTTTATGTGCCGTATACGAAGAAATCTCAGAAAATTACTGTTCTCAGATTTCTATTTGTGTACTTTTTATTTAGCAAACTATTACTATTACTTTTCTACTGAAATGATTAAAAACATGGGTCTTCTGTTTTCATCTTTCATCCCTGGATCATTCCTTACCATTTCTTCCGTAGCCATAGGTTCCTTAACCGCTTTTATTTTAAAACCTATATGAATTAAATCATTAATATAAGTAGAAATTGTACGGTGATATTTGATCACATTCTCGGTTAGAAAAGTTGTATTACGTACTTCTTCTGATTGGTAATTATCCACTGGCCAATGAAGGCGATTTCCTTGATCATCATAATACCAATCTTGTTCGTCCCGAGAAGTAAAAATCGGATGTTCCACGGAAAAAATAAAAGAACCTCCAGGTTTTAAATATTGATAAACTTTTTCGCAAATAGTATCAAACGATTTAATATAGTGAAAAGCTAAAGAACTGATCACTACGTCAAATTGTGCGTCCGAAAAATTGATGTCTTCAATTGGCATTTTAATATACGTAATTAAAGGATCATCTGTTTTTTCACGGGCTGTTTCAAGCATTTTTTCGGATATATCTACTCCAATTACCGAACTTGCTTGGTGTTCACGTGCGTATCGACAATGCCAACCGAATCCGCACCCCAAGTCAAGTACACTCTTATTTTTCAACTCTGGAAATAAGGATTTTAAAACCGGCCATTCTCCTGCACCTTCAAGCCCTTTAACTGATCTTGGCATTTTTTTTCATATTCAGAAAAAAACACAGCATCATCATATTTGTTTTGTTTCATAATTTAAACATCCCCTATAATACTCTTTCCTTAACACATGTCTATTCCTCTATCTCCCAAGCTGGGTTCCAGACTACTTCCCACAAATGCCCATCCGGGTCCTGAAAGTGACCGGAATATCCACCCCAAAAAGTGTTGTGTGCAGGGTCCGTTATTGTTGCACCCGCTTTTTCGGCTTGTTCTAATACCTTATCTACTTCTTCTTTACTATTTACATTGTGACCAATTGTAAATTCAGTAGGACTTGCTGGAGCCTGTGTAACTTTTGCCTCATATGCAATATCTTCTCGTTTCCAAATAGCAAGTTTCAAACCTGATTGTAGTTCAAAAAAGGCTACTGCTCCATGCTCAAATTCTTTACCTACAATACCTTCTGTGGGTAGTCCCAATCCATCACGGTAGAATTCTAATGCTTTTTCCAAATCATCTACACCTAATGTGATTACTGTGATTCTTGGTTTCATAATTAATGACACCTCATCTTCATATTCATTTTTACCATTAAACTTTTGGCAATAACTAATCCGAGTCCTGTCCCCATGTCCCTGCGTCCACTACCCGCTACTTAATGTAATTTCAAATTACATTCCAGCTAAACCTAATTCTTTATTTGCCATCTGAATATATTCATCCATCCCAGATATTAAGGCAAATTCGGCAATTCCAACAGGGTAAGCAGCATTTAATTCAATAATATGTTCCCTCATCTTAGGCCAATGATACCCTCCAGCTTCTTTGTAAGCCTTGATAAGTGTATCAAGACCTTCTTCACCAAATACTCTGTAATGGCCAACGAAATCAGTGGAAATATCAGCTACCTTTGCTTCTGTCCAATCAATTAACCCCGTTACATTTCCTGAACTTTCAACGAGGATATGTCCTGGGTGCAAATCTCCATGAATCAGTCCGGTTTCTTTTGGCCATATTTCTTCATCATTCAACCACGTCTGCCATCTATTCCATAACGGCTCTCCCACACCAAATTTTTCCTTAACCGCATCCATACGATTCTTCATGATTTGTTTTACTTCCTCTGGTGTTTGAACTATAACACCTGCTTCAGATGCTTTCTCCCTTGGAATGCTATGAAGTGTAGCCAATACTTTTCCAAGCGTCTGATAAAAACATTTCGGTATATTATTTTCATCAATTTCAAAAACATATCTTTTAGCTTCAGGATCAATGGTTCCTGCTGGAACTCCATTTAACTTTTTATACGCTATCAGCTCTTCTGTGTAAATTCCCCAATCAGGAGCTTCAAAACTAGCATACTTGTTTATTAAGTCCAGTGCTGTTTTTTCTGCCTTTGTTCTAGGGAATACATCAAACCGCCTCGGAATACGCAGCACCCATTCTTTTCCTTCCTGATCCTTAGCAAATACCACCTGAAAGTCTAATCCAGATTCATTAAAAACAAAAAAGTCCTCTATCAATTGGAGACCATGTTTTTCTGCAATTTCCAATACTTCCTTTTTTGTTTTACTCATTACTCATCACATCCAAATCATATTTTTTGAAATAATAGAGACAATATTAGTTATGAATATTACGTATATATTGAACCTCTCCCTCATCTTTCACAACTATTCCAAGTTCATTTAAGTCCATTCTTAAATGTTTTATTTTTTTCTTATCTCCTTCTCTAATTGCATTCCTACGTTCATATAAGATGGCATAGACATTTTCTCCAACCGTGCGATCTTCAAGCGTCCAGAGTTTATATTGATCGGCATATGAATCCTGTTCACTCCAAGGATAGTGATGATTCAGGAATTTTTCTCGTATGATTCCTTTTTTTATGTCTGTCTTTTCTCTCAATAATTCTTGTCCTTTATTACCTGTAATGATAACTGTTTGATCCTCCATAAAGATTTCTTTTACGTCTGAACTGTTAATTCTATTTTCTTTATCATCTTTATTAATCAAAATTTCTGTATCACTAATACTCACTTTCAAGGCTTCACTATAGACTGTTAATGACAAAAGAACCCCTATAATCGCACCTATAATCATCAAGACAATAGAAGTCCAAAAAGGGTCAAGTGACTCCAAGAGTACAATGACCTTTGAATCATTAAAAAGCGGAATTTTTATGATGAAATCCAATAATCTTGGAAGAAACCAACCAATCGTTCCTAACACAATAGGAAATAAAACAGCAAAGAGCTTTTCCAAGAAACCCATACCAATTGTGGATGTATCTTTCATATTATTTTTTTACTCCTTCATTCTATTTTTTTTAATAGATGATTCTATTTCCTAAATTAGTGCTATATGACTATTTTTAACACCATTTTAATTAATTCATTTTTATATTTCTCAAAACTAAAGGTTTTATTATGTTTAAGCATACTTTCCTCAATTGCTCCTTGAATCAGGACACAGATCATTTCAACATCAAACTGATTAGAAAACTCCTTCTTTTGTTGCCCATCTAATAGAATCTCTTTGAGCAATGTATATATTGGATCTTCGTCTTCTTCCCCATTGTCAGCTCTATAGAATGGAATTCCTTCTTCATTTTCAACATTAAAGACAATCTCAATTAATGCGATATTATATTTAAAGTTAGCCACTTGATAAGCCAAACACGCTTCAATATATGCAGTTAATTGCGAAGTAGGTGTTTCCTCTTGAACCACTTTTCCACTAATAAAATCCAATTTTTTTTCTAACAAGTACAGTAAAGTTTGATTAATTAAATCCATCTTGTCGGAAAAATGATAAGAAATTAAACCTGTGCTCACCTTTGCCTTTTTGGCAATTTTAGTTAAACTCACTTTTGTATAACCAACTTCTTCAAGTGTGTCAATACAAGATTGAATAATCTGCTCTCTTCGTGCTTCCGCAATAAAAGATTCACCCATTTTTAAAAACATCTCCTTTAAATCATATTACTTATCCAAATAAAATATTGATTGTACAATCAAAATATTGATTATACGTTTTATTTTACTTGCATCTTTTATTATTGTCAAATATGCTTCCATAATTAATGGAGCAGGACTTCTGGGTTTTATTTATTAGGAATTTTAAACGAAAAGAAAAGCAGTTTAGATGATTGGATCCTTATTGGACAAAGGATTATATAATTATTGAACAACAGAAACAAAACTGGACCCGCTAATGGAATCTAGCCTGAATTTTGATTGATTTGTGATGAAAACAACTAATTGTTTAAGGATTGAATACATATGGGTTGCCCGCTGCTCCTTCCCGATACCTTTGCCGTTCGGATACCAACTATTTAGCATGGGGAAGTAGAAAGTAGCAACTATATAGTTGTGCTAGTACGCATTACATACAGTGTGATCCATCAAACAAATCTTCCTAAGTAATTTAGGAGGGGGTTTCTTTTTTCTCCGTCCATTTATTTCTTTAGTTAGTATCCCCATTATCAATTACTTTGAACATCAGGTACAAACAATCCCTATCTCCATTTACCTCATTTATGAAAATCCAAGTCCATCTACTATGTCCCCAATCGAATAATTAACCTTCCCACACCCCTCCTTCCTCACATCACCCTCAAGCCCTTCTCTCCCAAGGGCTCACGCCCCCTTCACATTACCTTCCATTTTCTGTTATAGAATAATTACGTTCCCGCCTTTTTCCCGATTTTCGCCCAAAATTGTACCGATTTCGCAATGATTTTTATAAAAAAATTTCGTTCCTTTTCGAATAAATACGGAGTAGATGGTGAGGGGCCATTTGATTTAAAACGTGTGAAAAAAACACTAGAAAGGATACCGATTCAATAGCGTGAGGAAACCAACTGAAAAAGAACTTGAGTTGGACTAAACCCTTGCTGAACAAAGGATTGGAGGAATATAGAATTAAAAAAACGATTGGATTCGGATTGAATTTTGATTGAAAATGGGATTGGACTACAATTGGAACCCCAACGAATTTTACACAAAAAAACCGAAGGTCTGCCGGGAAAAATACCGGAAAAACCTTCGGATAAGGAACAGGCTCCCCATACCAAGCAAATAATATCAAATTTACAGTCAAACTCTTTGAGCTAGAACCAGCTCGAACTTTTTTTAGTATTGATATAAATCTCAACACGATATGATGATAATGAATAAAAAATGAAAGGAATGATGTGAATATGACAACTTTATATCGAATCAATGTGTTCGAAGACGAATTCCATTCCAAAGTAGTAACAAGGGTTAAATACAATGAAATCCTTGATTATTGGGATGGTCACAATTGGACAAATGGTGGAGTAGGAAGGCATTTGGGTATCACTAAGCTAAAAGATGGCAGGTATGTACTCATTTACGGTACACAATGGCAAGGAGAAAAAGATTATGGGAGGGTTGTTTCGCCAGAGGAAGCCTTACATGAGATATTAAAGTCTCACAATACAGAGCTTTTGACTCTGAAAAAGTTTAAGGATTTGAAAACTTTAGCAGAAGAAAAATAGATTATCGGTGACATTGAATACGAAAGGAAATAAAAGACCTAAAGGAGAACATTCTCCTTTTTATTACTTGAATCTATAAAACTGAGTTAAGATTGAGTACGTAATGCTCTACTGCACTCTTTTCTCTATTTTCCATATTATAGATGAAATATTACAAACCAAACTAAATTCTTCTTTCCTCCTATGTATACCCCAAATAAACCCTTCCGAAATCCCGCTCCTCAAATCCGCATTCTTCCGTTCGAGTTATAATAAAGATTTCCGACTGAACCCCTATTTTGGACCATTTTCGATTCAAATATGACCGTTTTTCCGCCTGTTTTTCCTCATTTTTTTCACCTTTTTTCGAGAGTTAAAATAAAGTCCTCCGATTTTGGAAGAAGGAGAAAAGGAGAAAAAGAATAAGGGAAATAAGAAAAAGCATTGAGAAAAGATTGAATGAGACCTTCGGTCTCTTATTGAATAAATACCTGAGTGAAATATTGAAAAAAGCCTGAATTGGTAAGGGTTCAAACAGGATTAAGTTAGGATAAAACTATTGAATTTTTATTGATTTCCTATTGAATTATAACAGAAAAAAGCCCGGGTTCCTAATGAGGAAAAACCGGGATGATATTGAGTCAGAGTCGAAAATCGGAAATGTTTATTTTCACTGTAATCGAGCCTGAATCGGAAATGTTTTTTTTGGTTCGGAAGAGTTTAATATTGGGTTACATTTTTAAAACTAACTGTGAAATGCACTCCACGTGTGTGGAGTGCTGACGGTAGGAAGCCAAAAAATAACAATGAGATGTAGTGGTGCAACATTGTTTATTAATTTTGCTTTATATTTCTTTCAGAATAAATTGATTTTACGCCTAATAAATAAAGTGACCCCATTTATAGTTACCAAAGCATAATAACAAAACTGTTAAACATTAAACATCTTTAAATAAAAATGGTAAAATCACCAATTTGAAATAGGGTTTTACTAACTTAATACCCATTATAGAAATGCTTAATTGTGTTATTTTAACAGTAAATAACTGAGACTTAATGTTCTTCTAATCCTAACCTCTAACAGATTATAGTTACTTGATCAATCTTTTATGCTCTAGATTGAATTTTATAATAACTTGGGAGTCTATATTCTTGATTTTCAATAGAATATAATATTTCTAAAACCTTTTGCATTGCCTCTTCAATTAATTTTAACTCTCCCATTGTATCAGTTTGAGAAACAATCTCAATAATTTCATCTATAACTTCTTTATATTGACAATATAGGTCTAATCTCTCCCTTAATTCCCATAAGTCAGGATAGGTAATCAAATACCATACAACACCTAATAATTTTTGCCAACCGTAATCATATTTTTCAGGATTGTTATTATGGTTGTAAATACAAATTTCATTTGCATTATTTCTAAACAGACCTTCTATTTCACTTAGACCAAAGCTCATAGATAATTTTCTACAATGGGGATGACTAAATAGTTCAAACAATCTCCCCATTACTTCATCTTCTCTAGTGTTAACGACAATTGGTAATCTTCTAGCTAAGTAATCTGCTTCACCTAATTCATGAATTAACACAGATAGGACCTCTTCATCCTTGATATCTCCCCGAAGTGTTATAAAAATCTTTTCCAATCTATTATCCTCTAATGTATATGCTTTAGAGCCTCCATTTGTAGTTTCAAAGAATAATTTTTTATCTAAATTTTCACTTATTAAGTTTGAAACTTCACTAAAGAGTAACCGTGTTTTTTCTTCCTTGTTAAGAAATGTTTCAACAGCCTTATTTTCTAGAATATTTTTATTTCTTTTTTCTATTCCTAAATTATTAATATAATCCTCAATCATTTGTTGTAACGACATATTTTCACCTCTAAAACATTCACTACTCTAAAGATTTATGTTTATCCTCTACTCTGAAAGAATCCTATTTAATGTTAGAAAAATGATATACCATTATGTGTGGGTCTATATCATCTTATATTTCTATAAAGAATTTGTTATTATTCAAATTCTCCTTGAGCTTTAAGTTTTTTCATTTGTTTATTGGTGTAAACATATCCATGACTTTCTTTTAAATCTTTCAGAGTATATAACCATCCCCCAGCGTTATTTGTAGGGGGATATGGATTATTGGGGAGATCAAATAACAAACTTAAAAAATAAAATTTATATTTAGGAGCCTTGTCAAATTCAAAATCCCTATATCGATTAACAATATAGCTAATAAGATTTTCTTTAAGGGTTTCGGATATCTCCATCTTTTCAATTTCGTTTCTCCATTGGTTCATTTCAAGAGGAAACGTTTTGTTAATACTAAATATTTTTTCCATAACCCCTCCATTAGCCCTTCGAAATGTTATGTATTTTGTAGGTGAGTAATTATAACCCTTTGAAATTGGATGGGCATGAATAAAATACTTTTCTATGAGATGTATCGTACCTCCGGCGGGAACCGATAAAACAATTGAATCTTCATCGACAACATCTTCTGATTTTAAATCAGATCCCCATGTAAAATTTATTTTTTCGTTATCTCTTTGGTTATTTTGATATCCTAGTAAGATATCCTGTTCCATCTGTATGTGATTCATTGTGATTTGCCAGTTACCTGATTCTTCAATTTTTTTTATTAATTCGTTGGTATAAAAAATAACTTTGTCAACATCATCTTTTTTGTCAAAGTATAATAGCAATTCGTGATTTTTGTTCAAACCTTTATTCGTAAAATTCGCCGAACCGACAAAACATTTTTTACAATCAATAATATAGGCTTTTGAATGTAAATCTTTTAAAGCTAAAACCTTTATTTCATTTTGGATAAGTAGTTTTAATGCATCTAAACTACTAGCTTTTTCTATAAATGCTTTACGTTCAAATCTAGTAACGATAGTGCAATCTATTTGGTTATTTTTAATTATATTTACTAATTTCTCAGCAGTATTTAGACTCAAAAATGGACTAATAATAACAATATTATCATGACACAGTTTCAAATTTTTAAATAATTGCTGTTCTAAATCACTTGTTAATAACTCCAAAGTAGTTTACCTCCAAACGTTTGTATGTAAATTTTACTATAAAATACAGGATCTGAGAGCAATAAAGGATTCCAAATTGGAATGGTACTATTGTTTATCCTTATGATGCGGTTCACCGCAGTTATTTAAGAGGCAAAAAATTAAGCATTGAGATCGCCCCAATGCTTATTATTTATATTTGTGATGTAATCCTTATTCAACGACCCAATAATGACTTTGAGGGATCTTTAAAAAATACCATTATAGGATAATTAACTAACTGTAAGTTCTTCTTCAACTATTTCCTCTAGACTTTCTTGAATATCCTCCATTTTTTCTTGCATATTTTTTGAAAGAATATCTAAAATCTCTTCGTTTGAAAGTTCTTCAAAATTTTGCTCATTCCTAAGAAAATCTGAACATACATCGATGAAGGCATTTGCAATTTTTTCGGTAACCTTCCTATTAAAACTTCCCATTATTAATCCAACAACAGGTGACAATATAATATTGCTTTTACTTATATTTTTACCCAATAATTTTGTAATAAAGGCTATTACCTTTGGTCCGAATTTTTCACTTCCATATTTAACAGCAGCCTTTCCAGCTGTTTTACTTCCTTCAAATAATATAAAAGGTAGCAATATAGATTTTAAAAGAGGTTTTGCCTCCTTCGAGAACTTTATGAAATTTTTAGAAACAGGGATTCCCATTACAGTCATTATATCCTTTGCTATATAAAGATACACAGCTCCCTTACCTAGTACATCTAATCCAATCGGAAATGTATCTGCAAGATGTGCTAAATTTTTATAATTAAACGGGCCTTTTGAGTCTAATCGTTCTTTGAGTAGCTCTTTTGCAGACTTTATTTTTTCTTCAATCTTAATTTTTTGGGCGGCTGTAAATGCTCTTACTGTAGCATCTGGAAGTATATTCATTGTTTCACTAATTAAATTTTTTAATCCATGTGGGGGTATATTTAGATTTCCGTATAACTTCCTTTCTTCAGCTAGTACCCGGCATATTTTTACTTCTGGACATTCTTTTTCAATTATTTTCTGGAACGTCTCATCAGTATCAAGTGTTTGTGTTAATACAACGATTACTGGCATGTAATTTGAAAAATCCCTTATCCACTCTAATTCTACATCTTCGATTCTTCTACTTTCATTTGAGATACAATACCACATCACATGCATATGCTCTTCAACATTCGAAGATTCTGCACGTTTACTAATTTCTTCAATAATACTATTTCGGGATTTTTCCCTTTCTTGAGGATCTAGTTCTAATCCCTTTGTATCAAATAGGTTTACATTAATATCTGCAATATCATATTTATCTAATGATTGCGAAACAGGCTTACCTTCACCCGCCTCAGCAATTTTAGAACCAAATATAGCATTGATTAATGTGCTTTTTCCTACTCCAGTTTTCCCTGAAAGAACTATATTAGGTTTAATAAAATTCTTATCAAAATTCTCATTAAACTTATTGAATTCTTCCTTCATCTCTGAAAAAATATCTTCCCAAAGATCTTCTTGCTTAGTCTCTTCACTCATATAAACCCCACCCTTGTTACTATTCTAGTTTCTTATTCCCTAGTAATATTTTATCAAACTCATCTAATTAGTTTGCATTTTTTCCCTTATTTAATTTTTTAATAAAAATTTCTGACATGAAATTATCATACACTCAGTTTTTAACAAAATGAAACGCAACTAGAAACGAAAAAGAGAAATACAGGTCGGACTTCTTAAAATTACAAAAGCCCTCACTAAACTCAATTTATTCAAATCCCTTTTCCAAAATTAAATGTTTATCCCTTGACCTACCTCTTCCCATCGGTTCAAAAAATTAAAGTAAGGAGTTTTATCCGATAAAATTGCAACATTCTTTTTACTTCTTGTAATTGCTACATAGAACTGTGCTATTACTGAATCCGACATTTTGTGTCTACCTTTTATTATATGTTTTTCCATTTCTTTAGTAGGAAGTATTAAAACATTATCAAAGCTTAATCCTTTTGATTTGCCAAAAGTTATTGATTCAAAGTCGATATCTTCTTCTAGTTTAGACATAAATTTGTTAAGAGAACTTATATTATAATAAAGTACTGTTGGCTTATAACGTTCTATGAACAAAGTTACATTGTCCATACTAACCAAGTGTGTACCTACATCTTCATTGTCAACTCTCTTTGCTGATTGCATGTTAAGGTCACTATATAATGTATTTGCTAAATCGCAAACTACCTGTGGACAGCGGTGGCACACATCTAAGCTCTCAAGTTCGTCGTGCTTTAGTACCTCAGCAAAGAAATTAAATATATTAATCCCTCTGTATCTGCTGAGAAAAGGACCTGAATTTGTTGAATATGTTGCCTGTCGATGGTCTCCAACAACTACAAGATTAAGGTTAGAGCGGTAAATAGCCTCAATTATTTTTAAGTCATATCCTCCCATGTCTTGTATCTCATCTATAAGAATTGTGGTATAAATTTTTTGGAGTCTATCAATGATTACACCACTAGAAGCTTCTAATATTACATGGCAAAATTGAGCCAGCCTCTCATAATAGAGCCTTCCTTGAAAATCGTAATAATATCGCCAATTAGCGGCTGTTATACCCTTTAAGCGCGGGATTTCTCCTAACGAACAAAAATTAACCCCTTCAATTTCGGGTCCTTCCATAACCTTTCTATATGGCCTAGCACATTCATTAAGCAAAAAATCCGTCCATGTCTTACATTTTATGTTCGTAGGGATTATTCCTACTGAATCCATAAGATCAGACTTCATAGAGTTTAAATTTGCATTCGTATATGTGAGGTATAATACCTTACCTTCTAGATAGGTTTTTACTGCTTCTCCTATTAATAATGTAGTCTTTCCTGTTCCTGCTGCAGCCTTAATAATTCTTTTATTGGATGGCATCATTTATATACTCCGGAAAATTCAATTGTGTTTCGCTGTTTAAAAATACTTTTAGCGCCCAATCAGTTTTGTTTTTCAGCATAAATTCTAACAACTCTTCTTCAGACTTATCTTGTTTTCCTAGTATAGTTTTTAATTTATCATAATTACCAGCATCACATTTTAACACCTGTGGTTCTAACGTATTTAGCTCATTATTTGTGCTAAAACACAATTTAATTGTACCACCCGTATAGTCTCTATATTTGTTGTTAATATTCTTTTCATAATCATGATCGTTATCTGTAACTACTACAGTACTTATATTTAGTAACTTTGCTATATCCAAAAATCTTTTGAATGATAGCCCATTTACTGATATGACATCTATCCCGTCATCTAACGGAAGTTTATTATATCTTTGATGGTAGGCTTTTTGGATGATTAAGTCATCTGCAGGCCCCTCGACCAATATTACCCTCTTAGATAAGATAAATCTTAAAGTGTCATAGTTCGGTAGTTTTTGAAAATAGTCTCTTGTATCCTTTGGCAATTGATTTAGCTTCCCACTTCTATTTTCACCAAGAAGAATAACATTTTCCATTGCCATTTTATTTAATACATATGAACTATGAGTAGTAATAAGTAATTGTTGATCAGAACACTCTGATATGATTTTATCTAATAAGATTCTCATGTTTGAAAATGATAAATGACTCTCAGGTTCCTCAATTAGCACTAAATTTCTTTTAGGCTTTCTGTTTCCAATAGATAGTGTAGTCTTTATAACATTTTGTTCCCCTTTACCAATATAATCGAAGGGGATATTGTCTAAAAAGGCAGCTATTGCAGATTCCCAAGTAGCCTTTTGAGTAATATCCAACGATATTGATAAATTCCTAGTGTCGTCTAACATAAGACTTTTCTTCTCGTTTAACACTTCATTTATAGAAGTTATATTAGGATCTTCACCAAATTTTTCCTTATAGCTTCTGTAGAGAACTGCTAAATTAGCTTTTTGTTTTTCATCTAATACATCTGAGATAATCTTCATAATATACTTTTGAGAACTAGTAGCTAGACTTGTAGTGGTTGAGTCAATAAGGTGTGATTTTATAGGAATCGATCTTGTAGTTATTGTTAATCCTGCGAAACTTTTCCATTCAACTGTATAGTACTCAGTAGGAATATGTATAAAATTTTCATTTTCAATATACTTCTGATATTCCTCTCGATAATGCTCATTAAATTTAATAGAGAATACAAATCCCGGCACATTCATATTTTCGCTATTCTCCATACCCAATAATTCATTGAGGTCAGAGTCTTCTGACTCTCCGAAGTATAACTCGATTATTGTTTCAGGTGGAGTTTTTTTATTATCATCTTTTACTTCCTCGATAAACTTGTTAACAATTTTTCTATTAAATATATAGGGAGATAATTCATAAAAGATTGGTTTCCCATTTATTGTCCCTGTCAGGGCTAAGTGAATCGCTTCTAATAATGTTGATTTCCCAGCCCCGTTATTTCCTATCATTATTGAATAGTTATTATCAAAATCTAAGGAAAAATCTTCGAATTTCTTGTAATTACAAATTTTAACTTTTCTTAATAACATTTACTTTCTTCCCCAATCCATTTTAATAGAAGTATTTTTCTAAAAAAAAGAGGGCGCATTTCTTCTCCTGAAATGGGCCCGATTGTTGAATATTAAAAGTCAGAAAAAGTTTCTAAATAGTTTATATTATTTAAAGCTTCCAATCCCAACTATTCACTCTTATTTAATATCCATAAGAAATAATAACCGTTTACTTTTACTTCCAGATATCTGTTAACACAGCATTACGTTTAAAAATATTTCAAAAAAGACTAACTATGTATAAATATTGAATAACTCATTATAAGGATTTTTAGTGGAATAAAGATTTTTATCAATAGCATTACATTGGCAATGCTCATTCTCATGTCTTAACTGTTTACGATAGTTATAATAAAGTAATTCTAAAGAAGGAAAATCTAATTGCTTTAACGAATTTTTAGGGAGTCTTCCCCCTGTTTTCTTATAATAATAATAGTTTATGGATTTATAGACCCATTTATCTAAACTCTTTAACTGATTTGTATCTGTAATCACTAAAAAAAATCTCATCCAATTTCTCGATTTTTCAAGGTTCCCACAGGTTTTACACTTGAAACTCTTATATTCATTACCGAAGTATTTATAACTCATCCTTAATTTTAAAAGCTCTAGTGACTTCTTCTTTTTAAAGTTTGTAGTTTTTAAAATTTCTTCTATTCTTATTTTAAATTTCTTTATATTACTATCTTTGATACCAATATATTTTTGTGAAATTTTGAATCCAACAAAATCTAAACTTCTACTATTAGATAGTGTACATATTTTTGTTTTTTTGGGGTCTGGGTGCAGTACCAGCCCAATATTTTCAAGGAATTCCTTACATTCTCCCTGAATTTTTGTAATATCCTCAATATTTTTTGCTAATATAACAAAATCATCAGCATACCTTGTATACCTAATATCATATTTAGCTTTTAAAACTGTCATTATCCAGAAATCAAATTGATGAAGATATATATTTGCTAGCATTCCGGAAATTATCCCACCTTGCGGAATACCTTCTTTACGCTTTTTTCTAATTACCTTATTTTTATTCTTACTTTTGTATCCAATATCAATATGAATAAAACGATAAAGAAGCCTTTGAATTTCAGGCATATCTTTAAAGAAAGTCTGAATTTGTTTAAAAAGCTTATCATGAGGAATAGTATCAAAAAATCCTTTTAAATCAGCATCGAGAGCATAAATATAACGATCATTTAGATCATTGAATACTTTCTGTGCTGCTTTCTGAGCATTTACATTTTTACGATACGCAAAACTAACATATGGTAATTCAGTGAATTTTTCTTCAGTAAATGGACTTAGATAATCATATAAAATTTTTTGAATTATTACATCTCTGATAGTAGCAATTGACAATTTTCTTATTTTTCCTTGCTTTTCAGCATCCTTAATATTCAATAATGGATCTTTTGAAATCTTTACTTCTCTCAGCGGATAAAAGTAGTAATTTCCTCGTTGTATCCTTTTGAAGATTGTATCAACTTGATGACCAAGAGTTTTTTGAAATAATTTATAATCTATACCATCAAGACCTTCTGGGACCTTAATTTGGCATTCATCAGTTAAAGTGTCAGTCTTTTGAGCAACATACAGTTCGAAAGTCTCTTTAATTTTATTCCTAGTTACTAATTTTTTAAAAGAATCATCTGTACTCATTACAGCAATTCCTCCCTTATATTGCGGCGGTGGACAAGGAGGAATTGGTTTTCAACCGCCTCCCTAACAAAAAATGATAGGTTAAAGTTTAACAGTCCTATATTGTATATAAGACTGCTGGATAAACTGATAAGTCAATTAATAGTTTCATTAATAGATTCATTAGCGTTATCCTCCATTCAGTTTCAACGTCTATAATTATATTATAAATCATCGAAACGAATGCCCTATACCGATTATCGGGACGCATGTGTACCTAAATACACACGCTTTAGGCTAATACCTACATGTAAAATGTTACCACAAAAACAGAATTTAACATATAGCTTTTAATCTATTTCCTAAAACTAATACTTCATTAAGAATCAATCTCGAATCTTGACTTGATATTATATTTGATTAACTTCCAGTGACTTTTTAGTAAGACGGGATGTCTAGGTTTAATGTTATTTAAATCTTCTTTACCATCCCAAAAGATATAGATTTTATCTTGGTAATTCCGGAGCATTTCTATAACATTTGAAATTCGCACATTAATATCTCTTCTTGTTACAGCATTTACCTTACTAAAATCTCTACCCCAAGCAACTATTATAATATTAGAATTATCAAATGCTTCCTTTAGAAACTTATCATTTTCCATCTCATAATCTTGCCTTCTATTTACTAAGAGTTTTGGATCAGTACTACGGTAAGCAAAAAGATTAACAATTGAATATGAGCCATAAGATTTACCCTCATAGTCCATCATTAAATTGTGAACATTCATTATCGTTGTATCAAATTTCAAGTGAGTTGCCTTACTAGGATTTAGCATAATTACTGTAGCCTTCTTTTTATTACTATCCCATTCCCTTGTCAGTAAATACCGATACTCGTTATTTTTATCATCTGAGAAAACTGCAGTTGATTTGATATCCTCGGAAACTACTTTTGTAAACGAGCACATTATTCCGGATACACTTTTTCAAATTACTCCAGTCAATTTACCGAAATAATGTGCGTATTTTTTTACAATGTTTCCGATTGTGCAAAATCTTGTTCGAATTATTTCATCTATATAGATAAAGAGAAATCCCCTAAAAAGGGGAATCTACTGGTATATAATCGTGCTTTTCTATTTTAATCTTATATATTTCATCTATGTGAAGGATAAAGCTAACATCATAATCTAAAGTAATAAACCAATCCAAATCCTTTTGTAAATGTGTCCGAAAGTACTTGTTTCGAATACGAAGCTCAAACGAATCGCCCTGACCCATCCAGTATGCTTGTTGCCCAATCCAGACTCTCCACTCTTGGTCGCGATGGTCAAATACTAATATCCCCCGTGATATCATAAACTGCTGTCCTCTATAGCCAACCTTACGATTTCTTCGTCAATTTGTTCCTTCTTTAACTGCGATCCAAACAGTAGACTATTGATTGTGAGTTTGTTGATGACACGTGGCCATCCTTGAGAACGTAAGGCAATGGCTTCTATTGCTGATTCGGTAAAGATGGGCATCTTCGCCCCAGCTATTTTCATATGATGATCGATGTATTTTGCTACTTCCTCCCTTGATAATGGCTGTATTTCAAATTTCGCGATTACTCTTTGAGAAAGCGGACGATGGTGAGTTAAGGTTAATCGCGTCTTTAAATGTGGCAACCCCGCCATAATTAAGATAAATGGGTTTATAGAATCCATTTGAAAATTAAATAAAATTGCTATATCCTGTAAAAAAGCATCTTTTGCCATATGCATTTCATCTAATATAAACACGGGAGTAATTTTTCGTTCTCCTGCCATTCGCTCAATCCCTTGTTGAATTTGCCGAAAAAGATCTACCTTACGAAACTTCGGCTCTTCTCCTAGGCCATAGACTAATCCTCGATAAAAATCCATTACACCGCCTGTTGAAAGGGGGAAATAGACGACATGATAGAGGGAAGGATTCAATGATTCCTTAAAAGTACGCAAGGTAAATGTTTTTCCTGCTCCAGGGTCTCCCGTAATAAGTCCAATTCCTTTTGATTGCTGTAAATACTTTAATGCGCTCAATGCCCCATGATAATCCGATGAAGGAAAAGCGTCTGAAGGTCGTAAATCCTTTGAAAAAGGAGTTTGGGCTAAGGAATAAAAAGATTTATACATGATCTCGTTCCTCCTTCTGTTCTTCTACTTGAGATACTGAAAAGGGAGAACGGACTCGTTTTACATATGCATTATCCTTCATAGATACAGGCGTGGCTTCTGCTACCTTCTTATCATCTTCAAATATATAGACCCCATGTTCATCCAATCGCACATCGATGGAGGATCCTATAAAACGAGAAGGAACTTCGTAAAGGTGCTTATTCAACGTAATGGTCGAATCCGCCTTTACCTTTCGTTGTTCCCGTTTCAAGAAGATGGTGTCCAGAATGGATGGATCCTCCAGATAGGTGATATTTTCAAGTTGTGCGTGAAACATTTCATGTGGGGTTCTTCCTTCTAAGGACGCATGTACCCTTCGATGATAATCTTCTTCTAACCAACGCCAAAACCTTTCATTTAATTCCTCTAGTGAATGAACTGGGTTGGCCTGCAATAAAGGATAAAACCTTGTTTGAACGGTTTTAAAGAACCTTTCAATTTTCCCTTTGCTTTGAGGATCATACGGTTGTGTGTGAGCCAGAGTGATTCCAAGCTGAGCACACGCATATTGAAGCGTTTCGGATCGATAGATCTTGCCATTATCCGCATAAATAATGGTTGGTTTTCCTCTTCTGATTAACGCCTCTTTGGTTACGACTCTTAATCCATCGAATTTCTCGGATGAGAAGAACTCTGCATACGGAACTAGGCGCGAACAGTCATCAATATAAGCAATCAAATAAGTTTTTTTGCTTTTTCCATTGATCCGAACGTATGGGCCATGGGATAAATCGGCCTGCCATAATACATTTACTTTGTCATGGGCGAACCTTTTTCGTTCCGGGCTTGCCACGATACTTTTCCCTACAAGATTGTGTTTTTTGAGTAATCGGTTTATAGTAGAGTAAGATATTTGTTTTTTTGTGATCTCTCCTTTCTCCAGAAGTTGTTCGTAGAAGACACTGACTGGCATATGGAGAGATTTTTTTCGTATTTCAAGAATTTGATCTAGATCATCGGGTGATAGTCTTCTAGAATTCCCTCGATCCATCCGTTTTTTCGGCTTTAGTGCTTCAAATCCATTTCGTTGATAATGAAGCAGCCATTCTTTTATTGTTTTTACGGCAATTTTCCGTTCTCCGTAATAAGGAATAGAATGAATTTTCCCCTCTAATCCTTTCAAATATTCATTTGAATCAATTTGTCCATTAAATAATGGGGCAATGAGCCCATATCGAAATAAAGCTACTTGTTCACGTTCTTTTTCATTCATGGAATCTTCCTCCTTTTAATAGAAGGACAACCGGTTATCCATGATTCCATTCTACTTTCTCCGACATTTTATGACGATGAAAAAAGTATGTGGGATGAATAATATTTTCATATCTCTCCATTTTTGATAGAATTAATTTGCCATAAGGTATTTTGAAAAATGACCCCAGCTCCTTCGTAAGAAGGGTGATTCGCCAAAATCAAGGATCATTTTCATATATTTTATGGCTTCCTTTTTTATATCACCTGACATTCCGATCACTCGCCCTAGACTAACAAAGAAACTATGGACCCAATTCACATTCTTAAGATAACGATTCAGATGAAACTTTAGTAGCTGACGGCTGCCATTTGATTTTTTCCCCTCCAGATTTTGAAGAACCCGCCCTAAAATAGTATGTATAGTATGTTGGTAGTACGGAATAAGAAAATCAGGAAGAATCGAAAAATTCGCTTCACAGTGTAAACATTTCATACGACAAATTGGGATTCTAATAGAAAACTCCTCCGTAACCGCATACCGCCAGTAATAACCGTTCCGATGTAGATTTCCAGGAGAGGGGCATTTACAGTTTGGGCACTCTTCAAACAAAGGAAATTCGTTCTTTTTTCCCTTTGCCTCATACTCTATTAATTCAATACCAAAATCATGCGGAATGATCATAAAAAAACTCCTCCCAACTAATATGCAAAAAATTTAGCACATTCTGTCGGAGAAGTATATAGATTAATCTGGAGGAATTTGAAAAAAATATTTGGTTTTTGGAGGAAATAAAGTGGCTATTTACACTACTTTCATTCTGGAATCACCACCGTTCTAAATTAACTAACTGTATTTCTTTTAAGTCCAATAATAGATTTTAGTCGTTATCTAAAACAGTACTAACCTTTAAAAATAGCCCCTATAATTTAGTATATTTTCCTCTCTCCATTAGCCAGTTATTACTCCTTTTAACAGCCCACCAGATAGATTTTTGTATTGCCGTCTTATAATAAGACTGCACCACCTCGTTGTAGAAAGAGGACGATTCAAACAGCTCTACCAATTCCTTATTTGTAAAAACTCTACCCTTTTCAACTTTCTTTTCAAAATCAAGTATAAAATTTAACGTTTCTTCATTAAGGTTAAACTTTTCAACCATCACCAATGGAATTTCTCCTTTTCAAATTAATAACAGTACTCGAAGAGATAACTTGTTGCTGCTTAACACGGTATTTTATATTTACTAAGCAATTGGAAGAATACTTGGATGCTCAAACGTGCCAATGGTACAGTCAAAGGCAACATAATAAAAGCATAAATGGTTCCCCAAACTAAGACACCCTCTACATTAACGCCAGTAAAACCACCCGCTGTATAAGTTCTAAGGCTTCCTCCCCTGACAAGATACTCACCAAATAAAGCCCCAATAGTTCCACTATAGAGGGTTATAAACAATGCTGATATTAGACTCAATAACCAAAGTTTTTTGTTTGATACATTTTCTCGTTTTGCAAAGTAAGATCCTAATATTGAAAAGGTTAATACAAAGGGAATAAACGTTGCGTAGTATAACCATCTCTCTCCAAATAAAGATGTAAAGCCACCTGCTAATCCTTGTGCAACTACCATAAATATAAATGAAATACAGAACGATAAAATTAAACCGAAAATAATTCCAATTATAATCCCCTTTGTAATTTTCATTACGATGGTTCCCCCTTAATATATGAAATTGATTTTCAACCTAACTTATTATAAATATTCCTTTTATTTTAACAGAAATATCCAAATAATTTTACAATTTTTTCTTGTAGAATCATTCACACAAGTAAAATTAGTTATCCACCAATAAAATGGTAAAAATAGGGGTATTCCTAATGAACCTAAAAAACCGTCTAAATTGAAGACGGTTTTTAATTCATTATTGGTATCCATTCTGAAGAATTTCCGTAGCTATTCTAATTCGCCTGTATTCTTCTAAGAAGCAGTTCAACTCGTTTAACAATTTTTCTTCAAATTGTTGTAGCATCCTTTTATCATTTACTCTTACATAGCCTAATCCTTTTTTCGATACAATGTCATTCGTGTGTTTTCTCAAGCTTATAACACCTCTCAAATATTTTTATTAATTGCAGATGACTACTTCAACACCGTTTACGAAGAAAGTCTAATACTTTAGCTAAATCCTCATTATTTCTGCTAATACGGTTATAATCCTTTATTACCATCTTTCCAATCATTCCAGCTTCAATGTCTTTTTTCATTTTCTGAAACGAACCTCTTTTAAAAGGATCAGATATACCTGAGCATGAATCGTCAATATAAAATTCATCAATATTACCAAGTTTACTCTTTAGTATTTGACCAATTGGTTGATAATCTTCTTTACTTCCAACATTTGTTCTATGGTAAAATACAATTTTCTTATTGCTAGTCATATTATTTTCCTCCAGTTTAATCTTTTTATCTGTCTTCATTGATAAAATCCTTTGAACTCTGCTGAAAAGTTCTGGTGTCACAATTGATGGTACACTTATTTTTTTCCATTCACTTTGAGGATTTTTAATGATTTGAGATTTGCCGTCTTCTAAATACCGAGTTGTTGTCTTGTTAAAATATAGTTTTCCAATATAAATAGGAGATTTTGCTATTAATCTGATATTACTCGGATTCCAAGGCCTATTCTTATAAGAATATCCATGACTATTAAGCAAGTTAGAAACACTCTTATAAGATTTCTCTGCAGCTAAATATTGAAATACTTTTTCTACAACTTTAGCTTCTTGTACATCGATTTGTAGTTTTCCATATGAGGAACGGTAACCAAAAGGTACTCTGCTAATAATAACCTGCCCTTGTTCTCTTGCTCTTTTTAATCCTAATGCTATCCTCGCAGCTTTATACTTTCTTTCTTCTTCTAAAAAGTACTGATATAAGTTTTCATTGTTTCCTTGCTCTAAACTGTCCCTTTTTGACATATAAATCACTCTCTTTTCTATATTTTTGCTTAAATACGACAAAAAACCCCAACGAATAAACCTACGAATTAATAAATGTCGTAAATTTATTTGTTGGGGTTTTCCCTTGTTCGTTTATTAAGTTGTAAAAATAATAACACCTACATTAGCATTTTGCAATAGCTAATTTATAGTTTTATTGAATTTTAAAAATTAGGGTTTTAATCGCTCTTCCTCTATTTCTAAGAGGAACAATTTTCTTAAATCGTATTCCTTTCTCCCTTAAAACATCTTCAAGATAAAATTGAGCATCACAATCTGTTAATGGTACTTTAACTTCGCCTTTCTTGATTATCTCTTCTATCAGGCTATCATATAAAGAAACTGACATTGAAATTCACCTACAACCTACTGCGTAATAACATATCATTTATTTTTAGGGTCTGTTTAATGATGCGGTTGATAATTCTTTACTTATTAGCAAATAGAATTCATTAATAATGAAATCAATCAAATCTTTATCATCATCTGATAAAATAAACTTCTATTGATTACTTTCATTGAAATCCTTCTTAGCCAACCAAATTGCTATGATTAAAATTCGCCCTCACTATACCTATGCTCAACTTTATCTTTATTGATCTATATAAAGCCTCTAAAGTAAAAAAGGGGTTTAGAACCTCTTAAAAAAAGTCTCACATTTTTTAGGGACAACAAAAGCAGTGAACTCCTTACCCAATCCTTCATTCGGTTGATCCTTAATTGCATTTATTAAAGATGGATTAGAAAAGCCAATGGGCAATGCAAATTCACCAGTATATTCGGCAAGTTGCTGATTTATATATTTCCCCTTACTTCTTCCGCAGCTGCAGCTTTTTTCTGACAGATCCAGATTAAATATATCATTACATTCAAGGCACATTAGAAGCTTCATTTGCATCCCTCAACCTTCATTAGTGTTCTTTTCCTTATCAATCATTTCTTGAATGTGGGTTATTACTCTGGGGTCTTTTCTATACTCTGTTATTTTTTCAGTGATTAGCTTGTTTTCAAACATACCTCTTAACAGCCTATAGTTATTAGCTTTCATTTTAAAATTATAAGAGTCATCGAGTATTAGCTTTGCAAGTAACGTTATAATAAACTCTTCTTCCCGAATCCCTTCAATCCATAGCCAAGCATCTTCTGTAAGAAACATCCGAAACTTTTCAGTAAGCATCTTTCCGAGTATTAGCTTCATCGATCCAATATCATCCCCATACAACCGTTCTTTAATTTCAGGATTTTTGGTTAAAAATTTTTCAATGCTATATGCTACTGTTTTTAAATGAAAGTCCTGCTCTTCGGAAAGCAAAACCGAATGATTATTAAAATAAAGAAAAGCATCTTCATTATCCAAAAAACTACCTTCGCTTTCCTTCTCATTATTTAGAGCCAATATAGGAGCAATACTTCTATAAAATTCCTGAAGTTCTTCTTCTATCCTACTATTACCTTGTTGCAATAAAAGATTCGCTTTATTATCCCATTCTGGATAACAATTGGTGAAGTTTTCCACAACCTCATTTAAAGGTATATAGGTTTTAATTTCCCGGCCCGGAAATTTGATATCCATTACCATCATTCCAAATGTTCTTTCAACAATAGCTGGATGACCTTCAATTTTGCGAAATGCCTCCAAAAAATCATAGTTTTGTGGAGGGATACTTACCCAAGTAAGAGTAATTGCCCTTAGCATTTCTTCGGGTTTATACTTGGGTCCACCTTCCTCCTTGCAAGCCATTGAAAACAAACTATTAACGTCCCTAACTAGATTCAGATAATAGACCAAGAGCTTAACAGCTCCAATTTGTGTTGGAGAAGAGTGCTTAACTAATTTTTCCTTAATCCACTTGTGGAAGGTTTCTTTATCAGAGTACGTATAAACTAGCTCTAAGATTTTTTCCTGATCTGCAATAGTCCATTTTTCAATCAATTCTATTTTTTCACTTTCATTTTTTGGAGAAAATCGGTTAAGCAACTGCCGTGGATCAACGCGTAAAGGTAACTTTATTGGGGTTGAGAGATGAGTGTCTGCCCATTGTTTTGCTTTTACACACTGCAGATGATCTATATCTCCACTTACACTAGCAAACTTGGGGAAACGGCTCTCAATTAGCATAGCTATGGCTAATATGTAAAGATGGTATGGATATCCTTGAGTCTTAGCATTAAAAACAACAACTGAGCTTTCGTATCCCTTTAAAATATCTGTTTCATTATTAAAAGCTGGCGCAGCCTCCCTATACATTTTAATATCAGAGTAAAGCCTGAAAGTTTCTGCAAATTTCTTACTGCCTAAGTTCCCACATGTTCTCCAAAATCGAGAAGGCTCTTCATGTTCTTCGGATTTAACATATACAGGCATCTGAATATCAAATAACTTTTTTTCTCCTAAATCTGCAAAATCATAAGCTTTCAGTAATTTCACAGTTTCTTTATAAACACTTATCCAATCTTGTTGTGAAATCTGATGAGGAAGAATAGACAGACGAACATAAGTACCCACCCAAAACCACACCCTTTTTTCAGTTACAATTAAAAGAGAACTCGCTTCTCCTTTATTGCGATGTTTTAATATCTCCGAAAAAAAGGCTATCCCAACATTAATAAGATAACCTTTTATAGTTGTTTTTCCGGAATTGACTGCGCCTCCTAGAATTATAGAACAGCTGCATTTATTGCATCCTGTTACTCAATTCTATAAGTTTCTCTATTGGCTTTGTTATATACTCGTTGTACATCTTTCTTGGATTGTTCTACATATGACTTAATCATTGAATAATCGTTCGGGTTAGCATCTTCTACTTTCTCCAATGTTGCTCCTACACTTCCAGCCAAATATCCAGCTGCCCCCAGTATCGTTCGCAGTTCGTGTGTCACTTCTGAAGTTAATGCTTCATGAGCATTATTTTTCATAATGTTTTCATCTGCATCATCAACAATTGTTGCTAAATCTATTACCAGCTTTCCTGAATATACCTGCATCTCAGATGCCTCCCTCTTATAACTATTTATTAGTCCTCCCTAGCGCTCACCTTTAATAGCGAATATACTGCTTTTTTCAGCTGTTATTTTCCTTCTCTATTCTCTTACCTGCCTTTATAAGTGACAGGTGAAAAATATCCTTTTTGTCGCAATCTTCACTACTAGTAAAGTCAAAAATAAAGTTTTCAGTTACAACCTCGTACTTTGCAAGGACGGTTATTATATCCATTAAAAGTTCATCATAAATATCGGTACGAGGATCCTGATTTATTTTTGTGATTCTATATAAGTCCACTTGAATAAATCCTAAATGTTTAGAATATGCCAAAGATAAACCTCCCATTAAAACATTTTCTGCGGATTTACTAATGTGTTTATAGCAAACACGAGGGCATCATTAAAAGCAGTACGATATGCTAATTTCGTTTGGATATGTACCTGCTCAAAAATGTTAGCTCTAATATCATCAATAAATTCATCTTTTTTTGTTTCATCCTCAAACTTCCCAAATTGGGCAAGTTTTTCATCTAGATCTTTATGGAGTAATTCTGAATACATCACATACTCATCACTTGTGATAATTTGTTCGAGTCTTTCTTCAATTAGCCTATTAACTACCTTTTGAAAGCCGTCAATCATAAAAAAACCGCCCTTCTTTATTCTAAAAATGAATATATTCATAATTAGAATATAACACGAAATATATTGATTGTAAAATTCAATAACGATACGATTACTAATAATGTTGTGTAGAAGGTTGGAATTGAAATATGAGTGATTTATTAATTGGAAGACTAATCAAGGAACTTAGAAAGAAAAATAATATGACAATGGTTGACTTCGCAAAAAAAATAAAAATATCACAACCGTCCTTATCTAAGATTGAATCAGGAAGACAAGAAGTAACGTTTTCCCTGTTGGAATCTATATGTAAGGAATTTGACATTACAAGAAGTCAATTTTTTCAAATGCTTGAAAGGGATAATATATATCACCAAACTTCTTTGACTTGGAATTTCGAGGAATCTGTGGATGCAAACAAAGAAATTGAACATAAAATAGGAAAGTTAGTTTCCAAGATGACGTTTGAACAAAAAAGAGCATTGTTCATTTTTTTATTTTCCAGTATCAAAGAATGAGAATGAAATACATAAAAAAAACGCAGTCCGACTCTTTTATGAATCGGACTGCTCAACTTTTTGCTCAATTTTTTTTACAGTTCTATTTATGTTCCGAAGAGGTTCCGAATAATATATCCCATTCGGAACATTATTCCTTAATTGTTTTTCCTTTTATATAAAGGTTTTTAATGAGTAAATCAGTACTATGTTCCGAAATACTAATTTTTTTACTATTTTTGAAAGAAAGTATAACCTACAGGGTGTAATTTATATACCAACGCTCTCTCAAAAGTAATGGAACGTTGGAACAATATGTTGTTAAACCTTGATATTACTGAATTTTAGACGTTTCATCTTATCTGTTAATTTCGGAACGTCATTTGGAACTTTCTCTACAGATTTCATTTATAGAAGTAAATCATTGTATCGGGCAACTCAGGATGAACAATGCCATCCTTAATTGATTCAGGATTACCCGGATCAGATAATTGTATTAACCACGCCCTAGGATTACTAGTACCAATTCTGTGTTTAACACTCCTAATAAAAAATGAATACGTTTGTAAGTCTTTAACTACCTTGTTACTTGATGGGTAGAATGGGACTCTTTCTGACATCCTATAAGCTTCATAGGTATTAGATGGAGCCAAGTATAAATAGGTGGAACCATCTTCTATTACACACTTATAATCACTATTATTCTGTAATTGACCTTTCTTAGCCAGTAAACCAATCTTGCGCAGAAAATCCATAGTAGGATGGTCTTCGATTGTCAGTTGTTGCGTTTCTTTCATCTCCTGATATACAAATTGATAAATTTCAATTCTATCTTCTGGATTAGAAAAAAATATTTCATCCTCTAAAAAGTCATTTAATTGGGCAAAGGCTGCAAAAGCTGAAGCAAGAAACATAGCATAATGCGACCGAATTCGAATGTGAATATTACTCCATCCCCTACTACTAAAATAATCAAGGATTTCATGATAAAGTCGTAAAAAGTTATGCTTCCATCTATACGATGTTCTCATTAAATACTGTCCTACCCAATATGGTACTTCTTTAAGAGCTTTGACCTTTCTAATAGCCTCTTCATTAAAACTAATCTTTGAAGCATCAAATAAAACTGATCTTTGAATTATTGATGGCACGCTGGTCAATACTTCCCCACTTAACATTAAAGTCGCCTTTACGGGAAATCGAATTATAGTAGATTCATCTATATGCCCTCTAATGAAATCCTGCCTCATATAAACATTATTTTTAAGTGAATCTGAACAGGTTTTAATAAAATCCATCCCCTTGCTACTGTCATTTTTATTTTCAGCTTCGTCTACGACAAAAGGCATAGAGGATTTTCGACTCATACCCTTTCTTAAACTATCCAACGATGGCGGAGTATTCAACGATACATTAATACCTGCCATTTTTGTAAACTCTTTAACGGCTGTACTCTTACCTTGACCGTGTTTTCCGTATAGGTATAAAAACGGGAAATAATCCGTTTCCTTTACAATGCTATCAACATTCATTGTTCCAGCAATATAACCGAAAGCAAGATATGAATATTGGCCATAGAGTAATTTAAGGCATTTAAAGTATGTGACTAAATCCTCCTTAGTGGGAGCTTTATCAATATGTGGATGTATTCTATATTCGTCGTCTTTATCAATATCCACTTTAAAATACTTACCGTTCACTGCAATAATTCCATCTTCATCTGCAAAAATTACCTTATCACGACAATACGCATGTGATGGAAAAATCCAGATATCCTCCTTTTCATTCCGCCCCATATATGATATAAACTCAAGTTCTTTCATAGGGCTTTTTAAAATCATGTTTATGAGACTATCTAAGTTTGTTTGTTTACCAAACCAATTAAATCTTCCGTTATTCATGCAATGTTTTTTAAAAGCTGTATGAATTGCTAAAGTCTCACCATCAAATTCGACCACTTTTGTCTGACTGTCAGAGATTAGTTTTAAAATATAAATCTGTTTGCCACCTTGTCTTTTGGTCGTATAGAGCGGAACAACAATAAAGTTAGAGATTGGATTTTCTTTATACGTATTTTCCCCTGTCTTTACTCGAACATAATAATACTTTTTTTCTTTATTGATTCGAAGACAATCACTATTGAGAATAGATTCTCCTGTTGGATACAAATCAAACTGGAGTTTTCTATTGTTTTGCTGAATATTTTCATGCTCATTACGAGCCGAAGAATCTTCAATTCCTACCATCACATCATTGTATAAACCTATACTTCTTCCTACTTTGGACTTTTTGCGACTTTTAGTTTCCGTTGCAACTTTGTTTTCTCGATTCATATTTTTCCTCCATAATAAAAACCCCAAACAAGTAAAGATGGTCATAAGGCCACTCTTAACCAAGTTTGGGGTTTTCCCTTTTTTTATTTATTTTTTTAGCAAGAAAATTCATTAGACTAACTTATATAGGGGACCTCCTTCTTTTTGATAATTTAATTTCAAGCTAAAATCTTAAAATATTATAATTATTGTTTTTGATATTCGAACCCCTTTTCAAAAAAATTTTAAGTTCTATGTAAATTTCATTAAAGTCTACTTTAACTTAAATGAAACTTAGCAAAAACTTAATCAGTTTCATTAGAAAAAACTAACATCTATTTGTTTTAACTTCATTAAAAGGAAACACCAATAAAAATTCAAGATTAAGTAAATAATTTTTATTTTTCTATTCGAATTGGAAAAAGTTCAAGCTAAAATGTTTTTACCTTTAAATGAAAGGAGGGAATAATTAAAATGGAGATAGACATCGATAAAGCAACTTTACAAGATATCATTTCACTAATTGAGGGTGGAACTAAAGAACAAGAAATCTGTAACTCGAAAGGCTACAAAGCAGCTTCCACTGTTTCTAATAGATTAAAGGCTGCGGGAGCCACCTGTGAGTCTAACGGCGAATGGAACTTCACCAAAATTGATCCAAGTATCCTAACTAAGCAATTTTGGACAATATCTTACTCAAAAGATAGATCAAAAACCACCGTTGATAGTTTAGATTTGAATGAACAGGAAATAACCACCCTAAAGAAAATTGTGGAGGAATATATAAAAGGGAATTATGAAAGGGAGACTGCAACCCTAAAATACGAATTGTTTGGAAAACTTCTTTTTGAACATGCTGCTTATAGGAATACAGATTCCTTAACAAAACAGCTGAACGTTCCGGTCCAAGAGCATGTAATGCAGCGACTAGACGACTTTGCTAACACTAGTGGACTTGAGAAGAAATTCATTGTTAACAAAGCAATTGAGACATTTTTAGATTTATATGATGGCAATTTCCAATAATAAACTTACAGTGCAAAGAGGCATATAAAAGTTAAATCAAGCATGCTTTTCAAGCAACAAAAAGGATAACTATGCACGTTAAAGTATATCCGTTAAAGGGGTCCGTTCAACGAGTATACTATCTCTTTCTCTAATACCAGTAATATCAATGGTTTATGTGCCATATGGAAAATCCTTTTAAATTCCGACTATATAGAAAAAGAAAGACCTTTTTGATATAAATTAAACCTACACAAATTAATCGCATCCAATAACCTTTACTAGTTTGTTACTAGGATGCTCCTGATTTATAATCGGGAAATATAGTCAGGATATAATTTAAGGGAGGACAGCTCATGGACTTCAACAAAATAATACTATACGCTAACATCCTAGGTATCTGTTTTACTGTGGCTCTGACATATACAATTGTTGTTAACATTTTCGTTGGCCTCCCTGTTCAGCCTGTTGCTGTTGCTATGCTTGCAATTGGATATGTTGTCATGATAAAAAGAAATACACTATTTCAAGAACTTTGGGATAGGTGGTTCTCCGGCAGAAGAAAGTAAAACACTTTTTAACTTCCTTTAAGTGACATGTCATTTTAATTAAACCATTAATAAAATCGTCGTTACGTGTAATTTATATAAATTTAAAATGGAATAAGGGAAAGCCCCATTGCTGAGTTTAAACGAACGTACTATTGCGTTTAAACCTCATTATGGGGTTTTTATTTTTGCTTAAAATATATTTGGAGGAATCTATGTGATATTAAATAAAAAGGTTTATGATGCGCTT
Organism: Heyndrickxia vini; assembly: GCF_016772275.1. Classification (NCBI taxonomy): domain Bacteria; kingdom Bacillati; phylum Bacillota; class Bacilli; order Caryophanales; family Bacillaceae; genus Heyndrickxia; species Heyndrickxia vini. The sequence continues at coordinate 3,820,324 of NZ_CP065425.1, forward strand.
TACGAAGAGCTAATGCTAATTAATGAAGAGAATTATCAAGGCAAATTTTATGTAACAAATGTTAAGGATCTAGAAGAGCAAGCGTTGCAATTTTTAAGAGACGAAAATTACATTGATGAAAAGGACAAAGATATTGATGAAAACCTTTCCTTGAAAATATCTTGGAAAGGGGAAGGCATGTACTGTTTTTCTGGGCTTGGATTCATTCATGAATATTCACTTAAAAATGTTATCGATCTTTTCGAGACTGAAACTGAGGTAAGCCACAAAATATTTTTAGGTGACCATAATGAAATTGAGAAGGCAAAGAGTAAATTCACAAATGTATATGTCGAATGGAATATAGATATTTTCAGTCAAACCTTCTCTATCAAAGAAATTATTGAAGATAAAAAAGCCATCAATAATTCAAGATCCCTTAGCAATAAAGCAAACAGTCAACAAAAAAATTGCGAATTAGAAAGTATTAAGGAAATGGATAATGACATCTTTTATGAGTTTTTAAAGCAGTATAACAAACACTTGCTAACTTCATAGAGGACGAAAAACCCGATGGCACATTTTCATCTAGAGAGTGTGCCTTTATCTTATGTAAGTAAAAAAGGAGAATAGGAATTTGAAATTATATTATTATTTATCTAAATCGAAAAAACGGCGTATTCAATTAGAAAGCATAGATATATACGCACTTCTTTTCTTGAACGAACAGGGCATATTATCACAACCTCAGTTTTATGAATTTTACTCTCTCTTAAAACATATAAGTGATGCTGCTTTCCGTAGAAAAATGAGTCGGTGGGACAATGCTAATATCATAGAAAAACGCAAAGAAAAAATGCAAAATGGATATGAAATGGCAATTATCAACTTAACACCTGCAGGTCAAACAATTCTCAAAAAACTCGGCTACTTGGGTATGGAAGAAAAACTGAAATATCAGGCAAAGAGCAACTTAGATCATACCCTCGCTATTAAACAATCTGTTATAGAAATTTTAAAATGCATTAGTCAAAAAGAGCCTTTTTATATTGCTGATGGAGGAAAATATGTTATTCCGTTCAGAGAAGATAACGATGAAGATTTAGAACAACCTATTATTATCTTTAAGAAGCAAAATTACGGTAATGACTTTATTCCCTCTTTAAAATCATTATCCCAGTACAATGCTACTTTCATCGACAGACACAGAGAATTAGGTGTGCCGCAATCTTTTATCCCACAGGAATTCACCCTTATTAATAAGCAACTTGGTGATAAGACTGGATTAATACCAGATTGGATATTCAAAATTAGAGACACATACCTCTACATCGAAGTGGATAGTGGAAATGAAAAAATAAAAACTAAACGTGATCATACCAATACGATAATCGAAAAGCATGATGTTAGATCTATCGAAGGAAAACTGTACCGATATGAAGAGTTGGCTAAGAACGATAGAGAGCATAACCACAAAGTCATCTTCGCTTTAATGGATGATAGTGATGTGGTAATAACCAAGAACATCCATAGCAACAAAGACATTCGTATTGCCAACTTAAAACATGAAATTGCTCATATGAACGACTACAATGACTGGAAAATTGGGGTTTATGTTAGCGGTATGAAAAGATTTTACACAGTTTTTGAAGCAGTATATCTAGAACTGATCAATAACATAAAATCATATAACTATGAAGTTTACAAAAATACATTTATCACTTTAATTAAGGCAGGGTTGAAACCAAATTGGAAAAATTTAAAGTTTATGGTTGTCGCTAAACACTTTTATCCAACTCTTGGCATATCGACAAACAGTCTAAACTTCATTCCGGATTTTTTGTTTAGATACTATCAGGATACAGAAGATAAATACGAACAATACTTTATTCCTGTATTTATTAGAGAAGGAAACGTAAAAGACATGGAGAGGTTGGCTTATTATACAATTCCTACAGCAAATGGCTGGTTTAAGTATAATGCAAAGATCTTGGCATTGTATGAAAGAAAAGATGAACTATTTAATGATGTCATTAGGAAAACAAAGAAAGTAAACACCAATAAGATAACGAGAGAAATAGTTGATAATAACGGAATGGATATAGACAATATAGTATTCGCTGCTATAGATGAAATATCCAACGGTAAACTCCTTCTTTACAATGCTAATAAGAAGCAAATCGATAAAAGCCAGTTATTCTAGTCTAATGAATAACTGGCTTTTGTATATACTTCTTCCTAAAAAGTTCTCCATTTTGGTGTACTCTCTTTACCTTATGTACATCCGCTGTTAGCAATTATTATGGATTTCCCCCCTAACATATGTATTATCAGCGCATTCATCTTAAAAAGTTCTCCATTTTAGTGTACTCTCTTTACCTTGTGCATTTCGTTAAAAGGTTTTATTGCTAACAGACAATTTATGTAACTGAATAAAATAAGAGTGCGATAATATCTATTTTCGCACTCTTTTTGACAAAGGTATATAGAGTTCCCTAACAAGTTAAAATTACATTTTTTTATTATTTTTCCGTTCTTGTAATTGGTTTCAATAATTCATTAAAATTTGAGTATATTTTATTTTGTACCTCTTCAAAACTCAATTTCCAACTTGCTGCCAAATATGCTATGACATTTCTTACATGTTTAGGTAAAATTGTATCACCATTAACTTTTGCAAATGGACCATCTGTTTCAGTTAATATCCTATCTCTAGGAATTTTATTAATGATTTTAATACCATTCACATTAGTTGTCATAGATGGATTTATTGAAAAATAATGTCCCGACTTAACTATTTCACCAATGAGATTTAATGGCCCTGTATACCAATGAAAAACACATGGTTGCATGTTATATTTCATTAACATTTCTAAAACAGCTTGTTCAGCTTTTCTTGAGTGAATCGTTATAAACTTAGGTTTTGTATTTATTTTCCTAAGTATAGATTCAAATACTTCAATCTGTAAGTTTTGATTATATTGCCCTTTTTTTGTAAAATCTAAGCCAATTTCACCAATATAAGAGGTTTTATCCACATTTCTCTCGAATATTTTAAGTTCATATTCGTGATTTTGTATGTGTAATGGATGAAATCCTAAAGCAAGCCGTATGTTTCTATACCTTAAAATATGAGGGTAGCCGATTTCAAAATGACTAGGTAAATTCGTAACTGCTATTGTTTTTATTCCACTCTTTACTGTTTCCTCACATGTTTCATGGGGATTTTTATATAAGTCGACGTGGCAATGGGTATCAACCATTAAACTCTTTCTGGAATAATCCTGATTTTTCATTGATTTTTTGATTTCCTTTATCTTTTAATAAAATTTTTAATTCTTCCATAGCTCTATAAATCATTTCTGAATAAATAAAAAGTTCATCGAGTGCTACTCTCCCATTTGATATTAATATCTGAGAGATATCTTCCGATGTATATTTTTTTCTAAGAAAAGATAAAAATGCTCGCAGATCCTGTTCTGATTCACCATTAGAGTCAATGTCGACGCTTTCTGAACAGATATCAACACCATATACTTCATCATCTGCATTTATAGTATGTAAAGCTGCTCTTCTATAAATGCAAGGTACACACCTTCCACATCCTTTAGCATGACGATTTTGCCATGTTGCAGTATGTCCTCGTTTACCACAAGATACACTTAAAGGGATACACTCCTTTAGTAAACGTTGATTTAAACAATTCGCTACAGCTTCGCCTTTAGTACTGTAGCTCAACGGATTCGTAAGTTTATTTTCTATGTTTAGTTTATTCAAAATTTCTTGTATGCTGGATAAAAAGAAAGGATGCGCTGTCCTAGTACTACAAGAACCTCTTCTAGAAGGAGTTAGAGGTACATTAAGTGCAATTACTCCGTTTTCAGGTATCATTAATGAACCGGTTGCATCAACACTATTACTTACGAAGAGTCCTAGAGCAATAAATAATAGGGATCTACTTCTTAGGGAAGTTTCTTCCCCTCCGTGAAATTGTCCCACTCTAACTTGTACTAGTTCTATCCTACCTTCGTATTCAGACTTCAATAAATCAAATAATAAGTCTTGATCTGTTTTGGGTTGAGTTATATGCCTGTCATAATGACCTACTAGAGCAAGACCTTTTCCTTGGTTTTCTTCTAACCAATTAATTACACCAATTAGTGAATCCAATCCCCCAGAAAATAAGCTTGTCTGTTTTGGAAAGGAATCGTCTAGTTCATTACTATTGTCATCAATAAAAACATTTTCGTTAAGTTCAATAAAATCAAATTTCCAATTATCACCTGTCAAAAAAGATACTGCATTTCCGATTTCTTCTTTAACTGAATTAAATAATTCAAAATTCACTAAAGGTATTTCAATACTTAGGTCTCTAGTCCAATTATCTCTGAACCTTTTTCGACTCACAGATTTATCAATTGAATAAACGATGGTGGAGAAAAAAAGAAAGTCTTTAATAGTAGAAGATACCGTTCTGTTAAATTTCACTAATTTAGTGAAATCAATGTCTAATTCTACGTTATTTCCTAACTCATCACTAATAATTTTGACATCCTTTATGCCATTCCTTTGAATCTCTCTTGAGGTTATTTGAATTTTATATTTCATTATTATCCCCCATAAATTGTTAATGTCCTATGTAAAATATCACTACAAATTCCATTAAGGTCTGCTGAACCCCAATCAGTTAAAGTTAGAGATTCTTCTGAATTCATTAGCTGTACTTCTGAGGTAATATACTCAAAGATACCTGAAAGGAAAGACTCTGCTTTTATATCTCCAACCCTTGTTACCAGCCTTTCATAAAAAACACGGCAAAATTGTTCATATAAATAGTAACTGAAAAACTTCATTAGAATACCCTCAATTTCAAACTCATCTATTTTTTGTTCCAGCATACTGTTCAATTCTTCGACATTTGTTGCATCATCAAATAATTCCTCCATCAACCTAGAAAGAGCATTCCTCGAATCAGCATCATCTAATGATGTTGCTGATTCGCTAAGAAAATCAGTTAGTGTAAGTGTGAATTCTAATACGTCCATTCCTTTATATGAATTTATGTGTAATCGATGTACAGCTTCTTCAAAACCGTATTGCTTCACATCGGAAAGGAATCTAGACAATTTACTGGCAGTTCTTTGAGCGGAATTACTGCTTACAATACCTTTTCCTTGACTAATATTTCTACTTCCACCATTAGAATTAATATATTTTCTAATTATTTCTCTTGATTGTTCTGAAGTGGGTTTACCATCACGAGCTAATCTTGTAATATCACTTTTTAAATCGCCCCACTGGGGAGTAGTGGGAGCATCATATCCAGTCGAAGTACCCATTTTATTTTTTCCTCCTTTCAGACGCTATTATAGCTTTACCTATACGAGTATCCGGCTTGTCTTTTAGAATGGTAATCAGTGATTCCAGTTCGGATTTTAATGCTGGTTTTGTATTCATCAATGTTAAGATTGCAATACCCTCACTTGCTGGAGCTAATTCGTGATTACATTCTTTAATTACTCTGCAATAAGTTGAGACACTTCCCTCGATGTCATTTTCAACTAGTAATCTTATACCCTTGTATAACGCAGATTGATCAGGATTACGGACTGCATTTGTTGCTATTATATCCAATAACGAGGCTCGTTCTTGCTCAGAAAATCCCTTTACTGCCTCTATAGCTTGATTTTGCTTAGCAGATATATCTGATATAAGATCCTTTAGTGCTATCCTTACAATTGGAGAAACCATGGATAGACCACTGAATGTCGAAGCTAATTTATCACGTGCTACCCAGAAATAATCCCGTAAATCAATATCCGAAAGATAAGGTTCCATTGATATCCATTTTCTCATAAATGAAGTCGACCAATTTGGATCTACTTTTTCTACTTCCTCTGATTTACTGTTAGTTTGACTTAAAGCTACTTCTAATACTTTTATTTGTTCAGGCAATCCTTCTTGTGTTGCTTGCCACTCAAATAATTGTCTAAACTCTCTTGGATGTGAGTACTCTAATACCATCAACTTTACCAATATATCGTCTTTTATTTCTTCTAAAGATGCGACCTCTGCCAGTTGTTTTCTAAGTGTATAAGCATTTAAGAATCTCTTAATTTGTCTTGGATTACCATTTAAACCTTCAGTAATTAATTGAGAAATCGAAGAACAGAAACCAAGACTATTAGATAGAGTTTCTGGTACTGTTGTACCCTGCTTTGTGAACACTTCGTTTACGGAAGAATAACCAAATGTAGCATATCTATTCTTCTGTCTCTGTTCATTGCAATGAGTATATACAGAATCAAACATTTCTGCTTCCGTGATGTCTCTGTTACAGAATAATAACGTCATGTAGGATTCAACTTCAGCTGGTGACAAACGAGGAACATAGTATGGAACCTGTATTAATTTCTCTAGATAATCATTAATTAATGTGTCAGAAGATAGTCTATTATTTTCTTTTTTGTCAAATTCAACAGAATTATATCGAACTTGTATAGCGTGTCGTACTATTCGCGGATCTGCACCAATGACAAATGATGTATTGGGAACATTTAAAAATAGTTTAATAGCTTCTAGATTATCAATAATTCTTTCAGGAGAACATCTATCTAAATCGTCAATTAATACCACTAAAGAATCAATATTACACTCTTCTAATAGCTCAGAAAATCGTTCTCTAAAAGTACGAACATCCATATGAATAGAGTCAGGTTGCCTCTCATTTATAAATTCATTTAGAGGTAATTCGGACTCTTTTTTTTCTTCTGATCCACCTTTTTCATCTTCACTTTGACCGGGCAATAATGATTTAGCTTTTGAAACTGCTGTCGGTATTAAGCTAGCACCACCAGTTAAGTAAGCAGCCAATGCAGGTAACCCAACTTCTTTGACACTAAATTTTGCAATTCTCATCCAATTAACTGATTGTATTAGATCACTTACTTTTTCACGCATTTTTACGGTCAGCTTTTTTTTCTCAGCAATTTGATTTAATACAGAAGTCAAAATTGCTGCCTTAGCATCGTCATAACCCTCAAATAACCATCCATTGAAATAGATACATAATATTTTTTCATATTTTTCTTTGTCTGCTTGTTCGGTGTAACTATTAGGGTCTAAATCATGTTCAAGCATTTTCATAATGCTAGTCTTTCCACTACCCCAATCTCCAAACAAACCTATCGTAGTAGGTAGTAGATTTGGATTTGTCACAACAGATTTAATTAAATCAGAGTGAACCTTAAAGCCTAGAAAGTCAACTGCTGTTTCATTATCTGCCCACATTTTCCGACACCCCTTTTGTTATATTTATCCATATAATCTTATCAAAAATTAACCAATAAAGGTTTAAATTATAAATTTTTGTCACTTTTACTCAAAATTATTACTTATTATCCCCTATTCGTAATCTTAACCCTTTTCTTTAACTCCAAAAGAAAAGTCATATAACATTATGTGTAATACAGTATTTATTAAAAAAGAGTGCGATAATGGTAATTTTCGCACTCTTAATCTAATTTCAATTTACTAGTATTAATTCGATAATATTATTTACTTTCTTTCTCTACAATTCATCAAATTAATATTTACTAAGCATTGATTCATTCAAATATTTTCGATTATTTAATACCTCATTTTGAGAAAAAAAGAGTTTTTATATTAAACAACTTTCTCTCAAACTAGATTCCAATGATTTGTTCCATCTTCACTTCTTCCACGATATTATCTTGATTTATCACATAAACATATACCGATCCATTTAATTCTTGATAATCATTTAATTCCAATTGTTGTGAAAGTAATTCTATAGACGGTGTTAATAAAATAAAACGTGTATTACCCTCTGCTTCTTCACTTGTGAAATCGACTAAGCCAAACGCATTCTTAACACGGATGTTTAATCGACCGTTTTGATATTCATACTCTTTTACAACTTCTATGAAATCTTTTGGAATCACACGCGCAGCACTTTCAATTGGTTGTACATGCAGTTGTGTAATCGGCTTAATGGATTGTAACTGAATACTTCTCTCCCTTTCAATATTTTCAAGTCGCTCTTTACTACGTTCCTCCAAATCTTCAATTTGAGTATAGGTTTGGTTAATTAATGCGCTGTTTTTATTATTTAAGTTATCAACTAGATAATTAGTTACTCTTTCCTGTAGAGCTTGCATTTGTTCATCAAACGAACGACGCAAATAAGTACTCTTTCGGTTTAAATAATCATCGCGTTTCATTTGAACAGATTGAAGTATCTTTTTCGCTTGAAGAATCGATTCTTTTTTAAATGATTTATCTTCTGTACCTACTGTATTGATTAATTCAAATTGCTTTTGGAATAGAAAATAAGGATCTACTTGAATGAACTCCCCAGTTTCCCTTTTAGCTAATAACATTAACTCTTGTTCTAATTCTCGTCCTGTACCATCAACTACACTAATACGGCTAATTTCTAATGTTAATGGTTCACTAACATGTGTTTTTACTGTACAAATTGGTAAAGCCACTTGTTGTAACTCTTGACTCGCTAATTCCATTGCTAATTTTTTTAATGGATGGTCATTTTGTAATATTGATAACTCTTCTGTTTGTTTATCTGGTCTTAATGTAAACCGTAATGATTCATCAGTTCTTAAAGTATATTTTCGCTTCTTAATTAGTTCACGAATATTTTTAGGGAAACGATCAATTCGAACTGTATTACCATCATTCGAGATATTTACTTTAATTCGTGTTTCCTCAAACTGTTTTACTACAAACTCACCATAGACTCGCGGAGGCATACTGTTAATTGAAATTTCTTGGTATGCACGTCTTGCACCCGGTAAATCAAAACTGGAATCATCTAAGCGTTCTTGTTTTGCTAATTCTAATAATCGTTCATGCTCCTCAGATAATGTTCTTTCCATTTGTGCAATTAGCTCATCTAAATTTTCACGACCACTAATCGCTTCCTCCATTAGGTGAGATAAATCGATATTGTTTTCTTCTAATACTTCACCAATAAAATCATAGACTTGATCTTGTCCTAAATCGGTGCGCATTTGTTCCATCTTATCAAGTAGACGAATCAATACATCTCCTTCACGTGTATTCTTCGCAACAAGATTAAAGACGAATACTTCATTCTTTTGCCCAATACGATGTATACGTCCCATACGTTGTTCTAAACGATTTGGATTCCACGGAATATCATAGTTTATCATTTGATTACAGAATTGAAGGTTGATAGATTCTCCCCCAGCATCTGTAGCAAGCATAATTTGGACATCATTTCGGAATCGCTCCACTTGTTCACGACGTTGATCCATCGAAAAGTTTCCAACGATTTTTGTGACTTCAGGGACATGCTGCAGGAGCTTTTGTTCAAGGTAATATAAAGTATCTTTGGATTCCGTAAAGATAAGGATTTTTTCTCCTTTGGAAAGCAATCCATCCGGACCGAATAATGTGTTTTCAAGTTCTAAATATTTACGTTCAATATCTTGTTTTACGAGCATCTCTGCTTTACGAACTAAACCATCTAGAATCTCTATTTCTAACTTTAGTTCCTCTATATCAATAACATCCGTTTCCCCTTCAACTAAAGTCTCAATTTCTTCCTGTTCGTCTATTGAAAGCTCATCGTATTCAAATGGCTCAATTGATTTATTGGCCGTTAACTCAGACGCTAATAAGTCTTCTAACTTTTCTTTCCGTCGTTTTAGGGATAAATAAATAGCATCTAAAGACGAACTGAGTCGACGTTGTAAAATCATCATTGCAAAGGCTACGTTTGGTTTATTATTTTGTTTTGCTCGATTAAAATGCTCGCGTGCATAAGCAGTTACATCTTCATAAAGCTCTTGTTCACCATAACTTAAATCAAATGTAATTGTCGTTGTCGTTCTTTTCGGGAATAACGGAGTACCATCAAAATTTTTCATTGTCTCCTTTAAACGACGAATAACAAAAGGATTACTCTTTTCATATATAGAATCACCTGTATTTAAACGTGAAAAAATATCATGGTCTACCAAACTCATTAAATGCCGGAAATTTTCTTTGTCTCCTTTATGCGGTGTAGCCGTTAGTAATAAGCAATGCTCTGTATGACGAAGTAAACTCTCACCAAGCTGGTAAATTTTCGTACGATTCACTTTACGTTTCTTAACGCCATGTGTATAGGCAGCCATTTTATGAGCTTCATCGACGATTACTAAATCAAACTGCGCTTTTAAAATATACGCTTTAATTTCTTCCCGTGAAGCCCAATAAATTGATGCAATTATTTTGTCATGTGATTCAAATGGATTTACTTCACTTGAGCTATTTAATAAACTTCTATTTACAATGGTAAACTCTTCTCCAAACTTATCTTTTAGCTCTTCCTGCCATTGTTTCAATACTAGCGGAGGAACTAAAATTAAAATTCGTTCTGCTGCTTGTCTTGCAATTAACTCACGTATTAACATACCTGACATTATCGTTTTCCCTGCGCCCGGATCATCCGCTAATAAATATCGTACTTGAGGTGACTGCAACATGCGACTATACACTGCTTCAATTTGGTGTGGAAGGGGGATAATCTTTTTGTTTCCTCGCGCACGAGCCTTCGAAAATTTATCCTCTGTCTTTAAAATATAGTATTGTAAATAGTGTTGCAGTCTTTCAGAATTAAATGAACTTTCCTCATCTTGAATGTTTTCTAATTGTGCTAGTTGCGCCCTATCTAAATACTGCTCATAATATTTATTTGTTTTACGCCCAATTGATTCAACTAAAAATAAATCATCATCAATTTCTTCAAAATGCTTTATTTCAACTATTTCCGGCCAGAAAGAGCCTTTAATAATCTCTCCTACTTTTAACATTTCAGCATCTCCTTCAATCATTACGTTCAATCAACTTAATTTAAATTATATAGCAATTACCCAAATACTGTTAGAAGTAATATAAGACAAAAAAGCTAGAGAACGGAATAAACAGCTCTCTAGCCTCTCTTTAGTAAAGCGCATTATACATATGAATCGTAAACTCTGTCTCGCGATAAGGAGTGACTTTTTCATCTTCTACTGTTACCATTCGCAGTTCGCAAGTTTGACCTGTTGGATAATAGTTTTCTACAAGGTTAAATATAAGTTGCTCCGTACGTTCATGGTTTTCCCCTACCATATCAAATGTCCATTCAATTTCATTTGAAATACGCTCATCATTCAAGTAAAATGCAGCCCGAATTGTACGTGCCTTGAATTCCAGTGAAATACTTTGTTCTTGATATATCGGCACTTGGATACGGTAACCTGTGATTACACGTTTTGGCATGGCTACACTGATTTCAACAGGAAGCGATTGTGAAGTACGACGATAATCAATTAGTGGTACTATTACTTCTTGAGGTGTTGCACCGCCGTGTACAAACTGTAACCCTCCACCACCAATAAATCGGTTTACGCCTTTAGCAATCACTGTTTCTACACCTTCTAATGTAGAAAAATCATCTGGCACATTAATAGCTCCATCATCTATTAGTAGATGATGACCAACGGCAAAACGACGATTTGAATCAATAATCTCACCTTTAACACTCGCTACTTTTACATCATTTTCAATTTTTGGATATTGATAAAGGAATCCGTGATCTGCTGTTATAAAAATTCGTTTTGCCTGCAATTTAGATAATCGATCAACAGCAATTGATAATTCTTTTATTGCTCGTTCTGCAGCTATATAAGTATCTCGTTCGGATTTTGCAGAATCACCTGCTGCATCGATTACATCATGATATAAGTAAACAAGACGCTTTCCTTTTAAATTTTCATCTGCTGTCGCTCTTGACCAATCTAATAGATCTGTTAAACGATAGGCAATAGCTTCTGGGTGGGCATTTTGTAAAATCTTTATACGATTAGCCAGTCCATTTGTCGGTTGACCATCTGCCAAAACTATCCCATTTTCAGTAATTGTTAATTGTTTATGAGGTATTAATGATGCCATACCTAATTGTGTATACGTTGGCATATTCGCAACTAACGGACTGATAGAAGCAAATCCATTCGAACGTAAATTTAACCGAGATACTAATTCTGCTCCTACTTCGTATCGTACTGCATCCGAAATTATCACAAATACGCGTGTTGATTCTTTCTCAAGAATCGGCTGTAAAACTTCTTTATAAAACTTAGCCTGTTTAGGTAATTTTCCTACTTCTGCAGCTTCTAATAGATAATTAGTCTCTTGAGCAATTTTCAATAAGTATTTATTTTCATACCAATTTGTTAATTGCTCAGCTAGTTTTTCTAGCATTTCTTTATTTTCTAATTGCAAAAACCCCATCATAAAGCGTCTGTATGCTTGATCAATTAAGTATAGTTCGCTTGTATATTGGACGTATAAAGGCTCACGAGTATCATATTGCTTCAAGAACATTTTATACTTTGTCAAATCCACTGCATCGATCATTACATTTAACAAGCTTCGGATTCGTTCATTTCGTTTCGCCCAATGCATTTTTAAACGCTTATTCAAAATTTCTGTCCAAGCATCAAAATTGGATGTTTGATGAAGAAGTTCTTCAGTTAGCCTATTTATCAATAAATAATCGATACTTAGGAAAGTTGAAATATCAGCAAATTGCTCGACAGGACGTTCATGTAACAAATCAATAATCGAAAATCTTTGTTCGATTTCCTTCATATAGGTTTCTAAAACTTCTACTTCGCTTTCTTTTCTATGTAGCCAGTCATCAATAAATAAAGCACATGCATTACCGCGGGTTGTTTCATATTTCTTTTGTAATGACTGTTCTTCAAAATGTGCATGACGTTTGAAATGCGCATACAGTACATGTTCCATTAAATACTGCAATGTCAAATCACTTGAATGCAAACCAAAGTATTCCGAAATTAGCTCCCACATACGATTCGTGCTAAACCGTTTTGATATGGCTTTATATACTTCATTTGTTTCTTCTTGTAAGCCACGCAACAATAAATGGCGAGTAATCTCTTCCATATTTGCAATGGGTGCGCCTGTAAGAACTGCTAACATAGCATACTCAATTTCACGATCAGTGGCATTAGGGGGTACGACTTTCTTTAATTTATTTTTACGCTCTGCACTTTTAAAAAACTCTCCATATTCCTTAATTAAAGGTCTTAAAATAGCATCACTTACTTGCAACTGCTCTGCAAGTAAAGCATTCGTATCCGCTTTAAATTCAGCACCGTAAAGCTCCATATCCAGTAAAAAGTTCTCTTCTATCGCTGGTTTTGCAAAATCAGCATATAATAAAAAAGAATCCTTTTTCTTTTTTAACTCGATTTCTAATTTAAGCGTAAAGAAATTATTAAGTGTTAATTGGCGGATATGAATCGGTTGCTCTGCTAATGCTTCTTCTAAATCAGAAACAGTATATTCTCCTTGCTCGTCATACCAAAAGATAACCGTGCGCGGCTTATTTTTTTTATATAGTTCGTCCTCTATTCGCTCTTTTAACAGTTCAATGACATTCATTGTGTCACCTCATTATGAATATTTACTAATTAGTTTAATTATACCTTAATATGAAACAAGCCTCCTTACCAAAGTAAGAAGGCTATGATTATTTATTTAATCTTCGCTAATACACCTTTACCGCCACGATAGAATTTTTCGTAGTTCACTTTCACACCATCGTCTAGATCAATTTCAATCTCTTCGTTGGCTAATTCGGCTAAACGTTTATCGAACTCTCGTAACTCATCCATTTTCTTTTCAAAAGAAGTTTTTTCTGCTGTTAGCTTTTTCTTCTCACTTGCTGATAAGTTTGGATTTACTAATCGGTTTTCTAAATCTGTAATTTCATTTTGATACTTAGCTTGAATTTCTTGCAAATGCTCGAAACGAATCGTTGCCAATGTATCTGGTTGGTATCGATGCATATAAATTAGTATACGCAACCCTTTTTGTTTACCCGAATCTACTAACCAATAAATTGGACGTTTTTGATACATCTTACAATGATCAATAAAGAACTCATCCATGAAGTAACGTCGTAAACGCATTTCCGCATCCTCGCCTTTTTTCATTTCAAGTGTTTCCGCTAACCATTGCATATTCTCATCTACTGTATCTAGTGAAAATGCAACTGCAAGAAATTCACGTAAACGGAGGATAATATCATTTTCAAAGTAGGCTTTTTCGGTAAAATGAACAATGCCTTTTTTAATTGGTTTGAACGTTTGATATTTACTGTTATCCCATTCGCCACCTGCATATACCAATCCTTCTTTATCTAAGGAATAGCGACCTAATAGGCATCCGATAAAGTAAGATAAGATTTTTTTGCATTCTAATATTTGCGAAACTTCAAATAATGTTATTTCTATTTCACTATTATTTTCAAGTCCTTGTAAATTAAACTTTTCTAAATAAATATCATTGATTTTCTTTTCATTATCTAACATTAATTTATACTGGGTATCTTTTTGCCAGATAATTCTTTCGTAAATATCTTCCAATAATTTGCTAGTATTTAATGGTGAAATTATCTCCAACTTTTTAAAACCCCAAGATGTCTCTATACTATTCCAATCTTTCCTAGCAATTTCAATATTCTCCTTTGCATATTGTCTTACATTGCTAGATTCAATATAAGGTAATCTTTCTATATCACTTACATTGATATTCAAAGATGGATTTAACATATCTAGATAATATTTTGCTACCCTAGAAGAAAGATAAGCTAACAATTCAAAAATATCCACTTTTTCAGAAAACAGATTAACACCACCAGCCCCAAATATACCTCCATTTTCTGCATACCTAATACCAAATTTACTAGAACTAATAGCAGACCAAGTTAAGCTCTCTTTAAAATAGTATTCTTTATTTTGATGTCTATGCCCTTTAAAGCTTTCCATTAATAATCGGTTCTTTTCATTATAAGCTAATATATTTTCTATATTCCCATACCACTTTCTGAATTCTCCACCTTTATTAAAAGGAGCATAGACTTTTCCAGATTTATCAAATTCCTCTCTATTTTGTGAATCAAAAGAAATATCATGAAATTTAACTTCAAACCATTTACGAAGTACAGCTTCGTTCTTACCAGTATCAAGCCCTTTTTTTATCAAAGCAATCTCTCTAATTGATTTATTTTTTAAAAAATTATTATAGTCAACTTCACTAGCCCAAAATGCAATAGGATTACCGGGAATTTGATAGAATTTCTCTTGTTCGGTTATAATAACCCTTTTTTTATCAAAGAATTTCCTTTCTTTCTCTGAAATAGAATCTACTTCACCCTGCTTATCAATAAACTTTATATATATGCCTTTAAAGTTATTAATTTTCGAATTTCTAAGTATTGTTGCAACCGTCCCAAAATCCGAACCAAATATACCTCTTCCTAAATGCAATAGACTGCATATAGTTAAATTATCTAATAGCTTTTTCCTATAAATTTCATAGCTACTCAAAAACATCCATGAAGGTATATTTATTAAGCCCATAAGAGCATTATTTTTAGAGAAATACTCTATTTTTTCCATCATAGCTGTACTCATGTCACTTTTTGTATTAGGATAGTTTTCTTGTAAATACTTATTTAAATTATCATTCATTGCTGAATTACCCATATATGGTGGATTCATCACAACAACATCATATTTATTCCACATAATTTTCGTTTGCCTAACTAAAGCTGGCAATACTTCTGTTGAAATACTATGCTGGCTTGCCAAAAATAAATCTTCTGCCGGGTTATTTTGAATATATTCTAACCGTTCCTCAATAAAAGATATATCTCGTTCTGTAATATTGATTAACGAACCATATATTTTCGCATTAATATATTGGTCAAAGAAAGCTTTTACTTGGTTATATCGCTCTCCCACTTCTTCCTGAGCAATATAAGTAATTACGCTATCTGAAATATGATTCGTTTCTTGAATCGATACTAAATTCAATTGAATACCTTCTCTTTCAATACTTCGCAAGAAACGACGAGAATACGAAGCGGCCTTCATTACTACTGCAAATGTGGCCAATTGATACGCGCGGTCATCAATATCTAATCCATATAAATTGTTTTCTATGATCAATCGTGGGATTTCACGTTCTGGATAACCACACTTTTCATAAATCTGATGGAATATTTCAAACGCATAAACTAAGATATGTCCACTTCCCATTGCAGGGTCAAGCAGCTTAATATCCTCTACTCTTAACTCTTTATTCACATATGGAGCAATTTTCTCATGGAAATCCTCATCCTCATGCTTAATGAAATATTCCCAATTACTAATTAAATCTTCATCTTCTCGATGCCCTTCGGTCCAGTAGCGTCCAAGTGAGTTCTGTACCATATACTGGACAATCCACTTTGGTGTAAAGAGTTGTGTTGCAAAAGGAATTTCCTCTTTTTTATATTTGCTTTTTTGCGCAAATACTCGGTTCTTTTCTTCCACGATGTAATATTGATACAACCAACCAATCACTTCAATTTCTTCAAAACTATTCGTTAATTCATCATTTTGAACAAGTACCTTAATGACTGATTCTGCATCTAGTAAAAAGTCTGGTAGTAAAAGCTCTGTATAATCTTGAATTTGTTCAAATAAGAATGGCAAAATACTGTTTAATGCATTACATTGTGCAATAAATAACTTGCGATATGCGCTTTCTGTATCTCCGGCATGTAATAATTCACGAATTTCTTCTTGTTTTACTGGTAAATCCATTGTTTCATATTCAAATAAAATATCAGGATCTACGCGTCCTACACTACTTGATAATACATTTACCTTTTCAGGTAAGTAATCATGTACTTCCATATAACGAATGGCAATAATGCGGTTAAACCATGTGTAGGCAACCTCTTCCACTAACTGCTTATAACCTTTTTGTCTAAGCTGATTTTTTAATGAGTTGAATGCTGGTTTCATATAAAGGGGATATGGCTTATCATTAATCATTAATTGCCCAAATTGTTCTTGAATTTCTAATTCATTCTTTTCATCAATACCGTACATTAGTGCCTTTGTTTTTACTTGATCGATTAATTGACGACGTGATTGAATAGCAAAGTTTTTCAATTCCGTTTTGTTCACTTTTTCCACCTCATAAAATGAGAAGAAGATTATTCTTCTTCCCCTAACAATTACTTAATTTTCGCTAATACACCTTTACCACCACGGTAAAACATTTCATAGTTCACTTTGACACCATCGTCTAGATCAATTTCAATCTCTTCGTTGGCTAATTCGGCTAAACGTTTATCAAACTCTCGTAGCTCATCCATTTTCTTTTCAAAAGAAACTTTTTCTACTGTTAGCTTTTTCTTCTCACTTGCTGATAAGTTGGGATTCACTAATCGGTTTTCTAAATCAGAAATTTCATTTTGATACTTCGATTGTATTTCTTGTAAATGTTCAAAACGAATAGTAGCCATTGTGTCCGGTTGGTAACGGTGCATATAAATCAGTGTACGTAATCCCTTTTGTTTTCCAGAATCCACTAGCCAGTATATTGGACGCTTTTGATACATTTTACAATGATCTACAAAGAACTCATCTAAGAAATATCGACGTAAACGAGCCTCTGCATCCTCACCTTTTTTCATTTCAAGTGCTTCTGCTAGCCATTGAATATTTTCATCTACAGTATCTGAAGAAAAAGCAACAGCTAAGAAATCACGAAGACGAAGAATAACGTCATTTTCGAAATAATGTGATTCAGTAAAGTGAATAACTCCATTGGTATGTGGTTTAAAAAGAGTATACTCTCTATCATCCCATTTACCACCAGCAAATATGAGACCTTTACTATTTAATGAATAGCGTCCGGTTAAACAACCTATAAAGAATGATAAAAGATTTTGTGATTCTTCTTTTCTATTAATTTCATGGATTCCTAAGACACTTTCTTCATCTTTAGGGGAAAGTTCCTCCTGTAAACCATATATCTCAATAAATATCCTATTAATTTCCTCTTCATTTTCATAAAGCTTTTTGACATTTGAAATCTTATCCTGAGAATATTCTTTATAAATATCTTTCAATAAATTTTTTCCATTTTTGAATTCTAACAGAACATTTCGAGAATAATTAAATGAAATTTCATTTGAATCCCAATCAGATTTCATAAAAGTTATATTCTCATCTACTTTTTTGCCTATAATTTCAATAATTTGATTGTCTGTTTCAATTAACGGTAGAGAAGAAATGTTTCCCACTTGAAAATTCATTGTTGGATTCAAAATAGTAAGTAGATACGTACATACACTACTATTTAAAAAACCTAAAATATATTTCAAATTTTTTTCGTCTGTAAAAAGGGATAAACCTGCCACATCAAACATAAATCCTTCTGGAAAATATCTTACTGAAATTTTACCTGAACTTACTTTAGACCACGTCAAAAATTCTCTAAAATAATACTCCACACTACCAATGCCTATACTAGAAGTTCTAGTAGAATTTAAATATTTATTATAATCTCTAATTTCACTTCCATCATTCTCCCAATTAATAATATATTCTTGGTTACCATACCATTTTCTAAATTGTCCCCCCTTATTGTAAGGGAACCATTTTTTTAATGAACTTATAGACTCATTGTTATTTTTTATTCCGAATCCAATTTTATTAAAATTAACTTCATGCCAAAATCTTAAAAAGCGGTTATTGTCAGATGTTTGAAGTCCTGTGCAGGCTTCTGCATATGATTCTAATGGTTTTATATTTTTAAAAATCTCTCTTATATTTTTGTTACTCCAATATGCTATCGGCGACCCTGTAATTAAATTAAAATGTTCTTGATTAGTAGTATATCTGTTTAATTTCGACTTAAAAGTAGAAATTTTAGAATCTACTCCTTTAATATCAGTTAAGCGAATATACACTCCTTCATATTCTTTAATCATTTGTTTTTTCAAAACAAATGATGTAGTCTGTACCACTTCTCCACCAATATCTTCAAATCCACCAGTACCAATATGCACCATAGTATCAATAGTGCTTTTATTAAGTAACTTTCTTCTAAGTTTTTCGTACCTACTAAGAAACATCCATGATTGTTGGGTAACAAGTGCTGCAAACCCATTAACCTTGACTATACTAAATATTTTTTCCAGAAAAACTGCATAAAGATCTGATTTTGAATTAGGATAATTTTCTTTCACAAAATAATATAAATTATTATTCATTGAACTGAATCCCATATAAGGAGGATTCATTACAACAACATCATATTTATTTTGTATAATTTTCGTTTGTTGAATTAATAATGGCAGTAATTCTTTTGTGATTTCATGTTGTTCTGCGTAAAGTAAATCTTCTACAGGATTATTTTGAATATGTTCTAAGCGTTCTTGAATAAATGTGATATCCCGTTCTGTAATATTAATTAAAGAACCATACGTTTTGGCATTTTCATATTGTTCAAAGAAAGTCTTTACTTGGTTAAATCGCTCTCCCTTCTCTTCCTGTGCAACATACGCAATCACACTGTCCGGAATATAATTCGTTTCTTGTATGGATGCTAAATTCAACTGAATACCTTCTCGTTCAACACTTCTCAAAAAACGACGAGAATACGAAGATGCCTTCATTACAACTGTAAATGCTGCCAATTGATACGCGCGGTCATCAATATCTAATCCATATAAATTGTTTTCTATGATTAATCGTGGAATATCACGTTCTGGATACCCGCACTTTTCATAAATCTGATGGAATACTTCAAACGCATAAACTAAAATATGGCCACTTCCCATTGCTGGATCAAGTAGCTTAATATCCTCTACTCTTAACTCTTTATTCACATATGGAGCAATTTTCTCGTGAAAATCCTCTTCTTCATGCTTTATGAAATATTCCCAATTACTGATTAAATCTTCATCTTCTCGATGCGATTCGGTCCAGTAGCGTCCAAGTGAGTTCTGTACCATATACTGTACGATCCACTTCGGTGTAAAGAGCTGTGTTGCAAAAGGAATTTCCTCTTTTTTATATTTGCTTTTTTGCGCAAATACTCGGTTCTTTTCTTCCGCGATGTAATATTGATACAACCAACCAATCACTTCAATTTCTTCAAAACTATTCGTTAATTCATCATTTTGAACAAGTACCTTAATGACTGATTCTGCATCTAGTAAAAAGTCTGGTAGTAAAAGCTCTGTATAATCTTGAATTTGTTCAAATAAGAATGGCAAAATACTGTTTAATGCATTACATTGTGCAATAAATAACTTGCGATATGCGCTTTCTGTATCTCCGACATGTAATAATTCACGAATTTCTTCTTGTTTTACTGGTAAATCCATTGTTTCATATTCAAATAAAATATCAGGATCTACCCGTCCTACACTACTTGACAATACATTTACCTTTTCAGGTAAATAATCGTGTACTTCCATATAGCGGATTGCAATTATACGGTTAAACCATGTATAGGCAACCTCTTCAACTAACTGCTTATAACCTTTTTGTTTAAGCTGACTCTTTAATGAGTTGAATGCTGGTTTCATATAAAGGGGATATGGCTTATCATTAATCATTAATTGCCCAAATTGTTCTTGAATTTCTAATTCATTCTTTTCATCAATACCGTACATTAGTGCCTTTGTTTTTACTTGATCGATTAATTGACGACGTGATTGAATAGCAAAGTTTTTCAATTCCGTTTTGTTCACTTTTTCCACCTCATTACAACAAAGGAAGGGAAAGTCCCTTCCAATGCCTATAATTCAATTTTTAATGTATTTTCTTTTAGTTCTTTTAATAACTGTGTTCGTAACTCTGCAAGTACAGCATCTAAGTCAGACTGTGTTTCGATGCTTGTATGTGAAATCATGTTTTTTAATTCGCTTGAAGAAATAATTTTTGTTCCTTTTTCACGTACAACCGTAACAGGTGTGTCTGGTGTAGGCGGTTTTAATTGTACTAATTCTTTTTCTTTACGTTTTGCTTCTTCTTGAATGGTTTCTGTTACTGTACGTAGTTTCGTCAAATTCATTTGAATCGTGATTAGACTATTACTATTAAGAATTTCTTGTTGCAACATTTTGAAATTCTGCATTTTATCAATTATTAATTCCGTAATGATTTCATTATTTGAATAATAATCTTTTAAATCATCTATCTTTTTCTCTAATTGTGTAATTTGACTTGCAAGACCTTGTTTTTGTTCTGTTACTTCTTCTTGAATTGCTTGATCAAGTTTTTCAATTAAACTAGGCAATTGCGGAATCTCACTATATGGTGATGCTTTGGTTAAAATGTCGGTAATATTTTTCTTTAGCAGGTTTACCTTTTGTGATTGTGTATAACGTAAATCATTTTGAACTTGATTTAAAAACGATACTGCTTCATCAAACCGTTCAATTGGTGCTTTTAAATAGAAACCAACTAACTGTTCAATCGCTTCTTGCCAATCGTATAAATCATCCTCGGCATCAATAAATGCCTTAACAAGTTGTTCTGGTTCCCGAATTTGTGTTAATCGAAGTATATCGATTTTTAAAGAACTAATCTTTGTTCCTTCAGGATAAGTAAACTCAGCAGATAGTGTTTTCTTTCGACGTTCATCCATCTCATCTAGTGGTTCGATAAAATACTTCTGTAATGCCGATTTAATAGCATTCGCGAACTCTTGATAAGAATCTCCAATATCCATTCGTCCGAATAAATCCTTGTATAATCCAGTGAATTCACGACGCACTTTTGGATCTACTTCAATCTCAGGAATCACACGTATTTTATCTCGCTCTGTTGTTCGAGCAAGTTTATCATAAAATTGAGTTGAACTTGTTGGCGTAAAGTGTTCATCTGCAATCATTAACTTTACTTTACCGGAGTGCATTAAAGCTAGGACAATGCCGATTGTATCGTAGTCACTCCAGCCATAAGGAACCTGATTATATTTATCAATAACATCCTTTAACGATGGTTTTTGATGCATTCGAATGAGTTCATCTAAATAGTGTAATACCTCGTTATAAGCTTTTACATTACCTATTTCGCCTAGTAAATCATTTGAAATACCTTTCTCAGCTAGGATTCTCCATTGTTCTTTGAATGTTTTCATTTGGATTGGTTCATCAATGTATTCTAAATACTTGTACGTGTTTTGGATTAACATATCGAAGGCGTCTGATACTTGCTTTTCAAAACTGCCTCGGAATGTACGCTCCTGCATTTGAATGAAAATTGTTGCTTCTTCACAAGCTTTTTTTAATAATTCTTCTGCCTTTACCTCGTAGTCACCAATACTCTCCATTTTCGCGTCATAAATACGATGTTGCGCCTGTGTTGTACTTGGATTACGTTTTAAATTCACATAACGGCGGATCTGTTCAGAAATACGAATGGCTTCTTCTGCCTCGGCAATTAATTCCTCATTTAAATAAATAACCATTTGCCCTTCTACTGCCTGTAAAGCAGCTTCTGTAGGGGTTAACCCACCCGTAATGACTTGCATTGTTAACGGATATTTCATATTTGTTTTTGCATAATTATCAAAACGTTTATTGTAATCAAAAAGCATTCCCTTTTGATAGTTATATTTAGCATTTGGATACATTTTCTCAAAAAATGTATCGCCCAATCTTTCTTTAATCTTGATAGCATTAACATCAACATTACGAATTTCTTTATTTATTTCTTGCTCTTCATCTGATAAAAATGAATATGTTCCATCTGCGTGCTTTTCAATAAACATCGTTTGCTCTAGACGGTTTAACGATTCTTTAATTACAAGTTCATTTTTTTCAGACTGAATACTTTCTAATAAAAGTGTTGAAATATTATTGGGTGTTGCTTTAATGTGGTCTATTCCTTTAATCAAATACAATACTTTTAATACATCAACATCATATTCAACAAGACCTTCTGAGTTTTTTGCACGGTTTTCAGCTCTCGAAATCGTCTGTACGATAGCTGATTCTAAATGTTGACGAATAGTTGGATAAAACTCCGCCATCGTTACTAAATTACCTAACTCTTCATGGCCATTGTATATCGCTGCTTCTTGGAAAGCTTTTAATAATGAACGTTCCCCTCTTGAAGCGTAGGAACTTCCTTCACCATGTATACCAATTTTCTCTAATACTGCTTGCAATAAATCCACTTGATAAGGTACAAATGGATATGTTTCGACAAACTCATTTGTTGAACGATAGCCTGAGCGATATTGTGTTCGATCTTTATCAAAAGAAAGACGATTACGAATTAATTGCTCATTCGGTTCAAAAATGGACTCTAATGTTTTCGAAGCCGTTTCTGTCTTTTCTAATAAACGGCGTTTTAAAACTTCGTCTGTATCTGAACTAGATAAGTTTATTCGCGTTTCAAATCTTCCTTGAATTTTCGAAAAGTCTTTTGTATTAGCTGCATTCATATTAGAAACGTCTTTAATCTTTTCCTGAGAAGTTACCGCAATCCATGCTTGTCCCATCGCAGCAGCACCAATTTCTTCTACCGCGTTTTGTAAATCAAGCATCAAGTTATTATCTGTACCGATATATTGACCCACTTCATCAATTAAAAAAATTAAGCGATAATCAGGTCCTTTTGACTTACAATATTGTGCAACAAGCTCCCCTAACTGAACGGCTGAAATAGAAAATTCTTTTTGTGCTGATTTTACTAGGAAATCCGCTGTTTCTTGTTCATAGCCAATTTCACAAAGTACAGCAATAATTTTTGCATATCTCAAGCGGAATTTAGTACGAAAATCCTGCCATTTTTCGTTATACAATTCTTCAATTTCCGAACAAAAAGCATCGTATTTTTGGTCACTTGCTAATTGTCGTTCAAAATCTGCTACCCACAGCGTATTGGAATATCCGAGATGTTCATTAAAAATACGTAAGATAATTTCGATAATACTCTCTTTCGTTCCACGTGCTGCACTTGCTCCAGCTTCAGAACCTACATTAAATAACAATGCATCTGAAGGTTTTGATTCTATCCGAGACATTGCATCTAAAAGTACAGTATCAGAAATTTTATCTTTAAAGTATTCAAATGGTGTTTTTCCCCCTACTTTCTTACCATCCAATAAGTAAGATAATATTTTAAGGAAATGTGATTTACCGGAACCGAAGAAACCAGAAATCCACACACCAACATTTTTGGTTGGATTTGAATATGCTTTCTCATAATTTTTATAAAACCCTTTTAAGCTATCTAAAATTTCTGCTGTGACAACGTATTCTTCTAATTCTGTTTGTATTGTTTTTTCATCAATTTGACCTGCTTGTACAACACCATTAATTGGTCTATCAATTTTCTTCTCAAAAATCTCTTGAATAATCATTATTCATACTCCTTATGAAATCCTTGTAATTTGGTATTCATCTTCATGTCGGAATTTGTTAAATAGGCGTAAATCTACTCCAGAAAAATACCCCGGATAAAATAATATAAGCGGTGTTCTAAATGCATGGTTAGATAATTTTTTAAGTAGATGACTGGAGCGAATAAATGGATGTACTGCTCCTACACCTGTTATAAAAATCAATTCCGTATTATCCGCTTTTTCAATGAATGCGTTCACCAACAAATCTTGATCTTCTAAAACAGTTTGAATCGCTTGAGAAAGCTCCACATAGCCTTCTTCTTCAGCAATATTGATTAGTTCTTCTAGATCTTCTTCGAATAAACTAATAAGAAATTCAAAAAGATTGATTTCTTTAATATTTAATGGAGTTCTTCTTAATAATCCCTCAACATATGTACGTACTGTTAATTCATCTTCAGCTGGATAATCAAAAACAAAATGTGGAATTTCACTGCCAATCCCTTTTGGTGTCGTAAACCCTTCTTCATTTATACGTTCTTCCATTTGTTCTAATCGTTTATATATGGTCACTCTTAACCACCTGCCTTTAATGTTATTAATGCTTTTAACAAAACGTCCTGTTCTTCAGCATACTGTTTAAGAGCTTGACTCACATGTAAAGGAGAGACTTTATACTCATCTTCTACTAATTCAATCATACCACTTTCTCTGTAAAATAATAGAAGTGTACTATTGATTTTCTTTTTTGTAGCTATATGCCAATTTGCGATTTTCTCTGATTGCTGTTCCTTTTCTTCCATGTAAAAGCTCATATCTGAAACCTGTAAAGTTCCATTCTTATGTTGATATCGATAAACAATCAATTCATAAAAATTTTCGTAAGCATATCGATAACATTTAAGGAAGCTATATAATAATAGTACTTTTTGATCAGAATTAGTGCCATTGAAATAGTATTCAGATAATGTTGGATATAATGTCTTTGCTCTGCGATAAACCATTTGAAATCTTTTACTAATAGCCGACTCACTTCTTAACAAGAAAACATTATCCTCAATTACTTTACTTCTTATTTCTTTGCGGCTAAAACCTTTGTGAAGTTGGTCTAAAACATATTCCACTTCCTGTCGGAACCATCCTTCGCTCGTAAAACCAGCTGAATATTCCATTAAAAATCCCTCGTTTCAAAATCACTAGGTAAATCGTATCTATAATTTCCATTTTATATGAATCGCCTTATTATTTAATAATCAAATCAAGCGGAAGTTCTCACTTCTTAACTTGTTTATATTAAATTTGTTTACACCAATAGTACTTTTTAAATAAGTTCCTTTTCTATAATTTTCTCTGCCCTTTTTTTCTTTTTAGCTCGTACAAGCGTAGATACTGAAATCCCAGTCATATCTTCAACTTGTTTATACGAATGATTTTCTAGTAATGATAAGGCATGATTAATTTGCTGCCTTGAAAATTTTTTTGGCCTTCCCTCTCGGAAATCAGGATTCTGCTTGGCCAACATTTTTCCTTCTTGGGTTCGTTCTACAATCATATCTCTTTCAAACTCAGCAAAGGCTGAAAAAATCGTAAAAATTAGACGACCGGTTGGTGTATTTTCAATAATGCCCATATTTAGTACATGGACTTTAATATTCCTATTAAAGAAATCTTTAATGATTTCTACAGCATCTTGCGTACTCCGAGCAAAGCGGTCTAATTTTGTAACTACCAATGTGTCTCCTTCTTGCAAGAGATTTATTAATTTTTGAAATTCTTCCCGCTTTTTATTTGTGCCAGTATATATTTCAGAAAAAATTTGATCGCAGTTTTCCTTTTCTAATTGTTGCAGCTGTACTTCTAAATCCTGATGGATTGTACTTACCCTAGCGTAACCATATTTCAATAAAATCACCTCTTTACACCAGTTTAAAGCACATATTTTTGAACATAAGTATTGATTATGCTTACCACCCTTATTTTACAGTATTAGAAATTCATGTTCAATACTTTGGAGTTTTGAGCAATTCTATTGATCAAGTAGAATCCTTTTCACTATAATTCAGCAAAAAAATAGGACTGAAAAGGCTTCAGTCCATAAGGTAGTTATGCTTCTTTTTTCTTCACTTTGTAAAATAAACTACCAATAAAACCAATTAAACCTCCCAATGAGAGAATAAGAAATGGAAATGTAAAACCATGAGTAATTATATTGTACATCCCGCTAAAAAATAGAAGAAGGCAGCTAATTATACTAATAAGATATCTTATCAATTGTTTTCCCCCTTAACTATTTGTTCTAGCTTAGATTATTTAGTGAATGATTTGTTATGATTTTTCTCCACGGTAAGTGAACCACTTATTGAAACAGTCACTTTTCAAGGGAGGTGATTTTAATTCAAAACTTCTATTGAGAAAACATTATTTTTCTCAAAATCAGTTATTATTTCCGGAGACAATAGTAATCTCAATTGTTCTTTAGTGGCCCACTTGAAACTAGAATGTTCCTTAGATAGAATAGCATTACTACTATCACTACTACATAGATAAGTCAAAATAACAACTTGTCTTGTTGGATCAGTTTTGAAGGTAGTAGCATATAAAAGTTTCTCTACTGTAACAGATAATCCTACTTCTTCTTTAATTTCTCGTAAGAGTGCAGATTCTAAATCTTCTCCAAACTCTATTTTTCCACCAACACATTCCCAAGTTCCGCCGCCGATTTTATCTTCTTTAGTACGTTGAACTATTAATACCCTGCCTTCATATACAATAACACCTTTAACAGCAACAACTATTTTATTTGAACTTTTCATTCTTCATACTCCTGTTTATATTCTGATCTCGGTTAGAAACTATGGGGCAAAATTTTGCACAACATCTCTGATAAACATAATTCCACCAATAGTAAGCAGAAACAGTATAACAGCTAAAGCTAGGGCTAACTTTTTATTGTTTCTCTTTATAACAATTAGAATGATTAATACCATAACAACTAAGAAAAATAGTAAAAAATACATATTCGCCCCCCGTCCCCCTCTTAATTTATAAAAAGAAATCATAGAATTGTTATTTTAGAGCTGTAAATAAATAATCCACCCCGCTACACTGTGAACCGTTAGGGTGGACTATTATGCTCTAAATCCACAATGGCACAGCCATTTGGATAGCAAGGGGTTTTATCCCTTACTTTCCTCATTTTAACATTTTATATCACACTTTTCATCTTATAAAGAGTATCTTTACAGTCGATATATGCGAATATAAATTTCCATTATACATCCATAAAAGTAACTCAAAGAAATAAAAAAGAATCACCCCTATTATTTCTTACTTTCATTTTTAAAAAAATCTGAAAATAAAAACTTTTTATCCCCTATTAAAATATATAAAATCCGAAAGTATCATGTTTCAGCTAGATCAGAAAGCCGGCTGAAAATCTAGCCACCAAACTTAAATGGAGGCTAATTTAAAAATGAAAGTAGAAAGAATTTATTCTGGAGAAATTACAATAGATAAAATATTAAAGGAATTATTAAACACACAAATTGATAACCTTATTAAAATTCAGTCAAACAATATTGATCCGAATCACGATTTTGCTAAAGGAAGTGAAAGATCATGAGATTCGCAATGGCAAATGATATAAATAATGACAAAGCTAATAAAATACTTGAAGATTATCTATCAGGAAAGCCTTTGCGGGTTGCTGTAATAATAAGGGTATCTACTACTAAAGAGGAACAAAAAACATCTCTTGCAAACCAAGAGAAATTATTTAAGCAAATGATTGAGGAAAAAGGATGGATCTTATATGACTTCTATGCTGACGTCAAATCTGGTACAAAATACAATAGAAAAGGCCTAGATCAATTAATTCAAGATGCTAAGGATGAAAAATTTGATTTAATTTTATCTAAAGAACTTTCACGTTTAGCAAGAAACGTACCACTTTCTTACAAATTAAAAGATATAATTAGCAAAAATAATATTCATATCAAAACACTTGATGGGGCAATCGACACTTTAAATAAAAATCAAGATAACTTCGGATTATACGCTTGGCTTTATCAAAAAGAATCTCAGAATACCAGTGATAGAATTAAACAAGCACTTCGAACTAATGCAAAAGATGGCGAATTCATAGGTTCACTAGCCCCGTATGGATACTATGTAAAAAATAAAACTCTATATATAAGAAACGACAATACGCCTGAAATTGTTAGACGTATTTTTCGAGAGTATATAGAGGGTCGCGGATTTGATGCTATTGCAAGAAATTTATATAACGAAGGAATCCCCACACCATCTCAAATTAGTGAAAAAATTAATGCTAGCGATAAATGGCATGGCTCGACCATCAAGAAAATATTAATGAATCCTCATTATATTGGGATGCTAGTTCAATGTAGAGATACAAAACCATCAGTAATTGATGAACGGAAAAAAGTACAAGAAAAAGATTATGCAATTAAAGAAAATACGCATGAGGCAATAGTGTCTCCTGAAATTTATTGGGCTGCACAAGATTTAATCATTTCTAGAAGCCGTACAAGACCACAGCAGGAAAAACATTTTTTCACTAATACAATTTTTTGTGAAGATTGTGGTAGAGGAATGCATTATAAAAAAAATAGAAAAGGGTATGTATGCGGTAATTATAATAAGCATGGTGAAAAAGCTTGCACACCTCACTATATTAAAGAGGATCAAATAATTAATGTCATCTTGAATGATTTATCAAAAGTTTCTTTACAAATGAAATTAGAAGACAAGTTTGATATCATTAAAAGGAAAATTAATAAGAAGATTGCCAACGAAACTAAAGAAATAGCTCGTGCGGAAAGAGAATTAACAACTTTGAAGAAAGATATCATAAAACTAACAAAAGACTTCTCAAAAAGGAAAATTCGTCCAGAGGCTTATAAATTAACAATCAAAGATATAGAAGAAGATATCAATAAAATCGAAAAGAAAAAAATTGAACTAGAACTCAAAATTTCTAATACTAAGCAAAAAATCAATATCGATAAAATTCAAGCTGAAATTAATGATTATATAAAATTTGATCAACTAACTTCCGAATTAATACACTTGCTTATTAATAGAATTGAAGTAAAAGAGTATGGTGATATTAAAATATATTATCGTGTATCCGATAAATCATTTATGAATTAAATAAATCAATTATTAGATCCACTCGTTATCGCTTGTTATAGAGATTCGAGTGGTTTTTTATTTTCAGCTATAACGCCCATTATCTAAATTGACGGAATACAAATACGTAATTATGATTACTATACACCACTACATCTCATGAAAAACGAAAGGACAGAAATTTCATGAGATGCGCTATAGTTGTACGAGTTTCTACAGGACGTATAGAACAAGAGTCTTCATTAGAAAATCAGCAAAGAATGTTTTACAAATATGTTGCTGATAACGGTTGGGATATTTACGACTTTTACATTGACCAAAAGTCTGGTACAACCGAAAAACGTGAAGGCCTTCAAAGGCTGTTTGAAGATGGTATTCATGGGAAATACGATATTATTTTAGCTAAAGAGCTATCTAGGTTGGCCAGAAATGTTTCATTAGCATATAAAATAAAAGATATGGTTGAGCAGCATAACTTAGATTTGATCACATTAGATGGTGCAATCAATACTCTTGAAAAAAAGGGGAATATGTTTGGTTTATACGCTTGGATCTATGAGCTTGAATCACAAAACACTAGCGAACGCTTAAAGCTCATGTTTAAAACGAAAGCACAGATGGCTGAATTTAATGGTTCTAATCCTCCGTATGGTTATGAAGTCGTAGATAAGAAACTAAAAGTTCGTAACGATTCATCACCGGATATAGTTAGAAGGATTTTTTCAGAATATATAGCTGGAAAAGGTTTTGATGCAATTGCAAAGGGATTATATAACGAGGGGGTCACTAGTCCCTCGCAGCTTGCCCGCAAAAAGAACGCTACTGACAAATGGCACGGTTCTTCAATAAGAAAAATTCTCGAAAATCCTCACTATACTGGGACACTACAACAATGCAGAGAATATAGACCGAGTGTTACCAGTAAAAGAAGAAGGTCAGTTAATGAGGAAAACCAAATAATTATTGAAAAAAGCCACGAACCAATCATACCTTTAGAAGACTTTCTTATTGTACAAGAGATTTTAAAAACTAGAAAAAGAAGGAGACCTCAAGCTGAAGTACATCTCTTTACAAATACTGCGGTTTGCAAAGATTGCAGGAAGTCAATGCATTTTAAAAAGAATCGAAAAGGTTATATTTGTGGAAGTTATAATAAACATGGTTTAAAAGCATGTAGTGATCATTACGTAAGTGAAATAGATTTAACTGATAAAGTAATAACCAACCTAAATAAGATATATTTGAAATTCAGTAAGGAAAATTATTTTAAAGAATTAAGTGAAAAAGCGTTAAAGTATAAAGAAAAAATCGAATCTAAGATAATCGAAATTAATGAAAAATTAAACGATAAAAAGAGAGATAAATCCAATTTAGTTATCTCTCTTGCTAATGGTGTTATATCTAAAGAAGATTATCAATTAGCCATAAATATCACCAATGAAGACATTTCAAATTTTGAAACTACCCTTCACCAACTATCTAAGGAGCTAGAATTTCAAAAGATTGAAAAAGAAATAATTGATTTTAAAAAGAGCTTAGATAAATTCATGAAGGAAGGTACACTTACCCCTGAAATGCTTCATTTGTTAGTAGATGAAATAGAAGTACATGCAAATGGAACCATTGAAATCAATTATCGTTTTAGAGAACCAACAGTTCCATCCGCATAGAATTTTTAATACTATTTACTCTTTTAATTTTATCAACGCACAGCACTCCACATGCGTAGTCTGCGGAAACATATCCACCGGCTGCACTTCAACCGTCCGATACCCGCCATCCTCCAACACCCGCAAATCCCTTGCCAATGTCGCCGGATTACATGAGACATACACAACCTTCTTCGGTTTCATATCAATGATTGTTTGCAACAAGGTTTCGTCACAGCCTTTTCGCGGTGGATCAACGACTAGTACATCTGCGACGATTCCATCTTCATACCACTGCGGAATTACTTTTTCAGCTTCACCAACGGCAAACTCCACATTTGTTATTCCATTTAGTTCTGCGTTTCGTCTAGCGTCTTCGATGGCTTCGGGGACGATTTCAACCCCGTATACTTTTTTTGCCTTTTCCGTGAGGAAGAGTGAGATTGTACCAATGCCGCAATATGCGTCAATGACGGTCTCCTCGCCTGTTAGGTTGGCATATTTTAATGCTTGGTCGTAGAGGACCTTCGTTTGTTCAGGATTTACTTGGTAAAAAGATCTAGCTGAGATGGCGAATTTGATATTGCCAATATAATCGTAAATGACTTCTTCTCCCCAGAGTACTTTTGTTTCATCCCCAAAGATGACGTTCGTTCGTTTCGGATTAATATTTTGTACTACGGATTTCACATCAGGCAGCTTGGAAGTGATTTCTTCAATGATTGCTTTCTTATTTGGAAGCTCTGCCGTACGGGTAATAAGGACAATCATAATTTCGCCTGTTTTCATACCATAGCGGGCCATAATATGGCGCAGTGTTCCTTTATGTGTTTGTTCACTATAAGCACGAACCCCGTAGCGATCACAGATTTCTTTTACCGTTTGAACGACTACGTCATTTTTTTCTTGCTGGATGAGACAGGCTTCCATATCAATAATGTCATGGCTGCGGTTTTGATAAAATCCAGCGATGAGTCCTC
This sequence comes from Heyndrickxia vini, assembly GCF_016772275.1. Taxonomy (NCBI): domain Bacteria; kingdom Bacillati; phylum Bacillota; class Bacilli; order Caryophanales; family Bacillaceae; genus Heyndrickxia; species Heyndrickxia vini. The sequence goes on from NZ_CP065425.1 coordinate 3,852,359, forward strand.
CTTCACGTTCACCAACTGGAACTTGCGCTTTATTGCGGTAACGCCATGGATTCTCCATTCCGAGAACAGGATGAACAACGACATCTTCTAGCTTTCCGATTCTTTGCAGCACGTCTTGTACTTGTTTGCGCTTTGCTTTCAACTGTCCTGAATAGCTTAGGTGTTGGAGCTGGCACCCGCCACACTCCTTATAGATTGGGCAATCCGGTTCGACTCTGTCGGGACTTGCTTCGTACAATTCGATTAAACGTCCGAATCCATAGCCTTTATTTACTTTTATTACTTTTACTTTCGCTTTTTCGCCTGGTAAACCATTGGGAACAAAAATTGGGTAGCCATCGACCTTGGCCACACCATTTCCGTCATGGGTTAAATCAACAAATGTAACATCTATATAATCATTCTTTTGAACGGGTAGCTGAATTTTCATGTATTTCTTCCTTTACTTTAAACCGATTTATATAATGAAACGATTGTATCACACTATTGTTTTCTTTGCGAAGTCATAGGACTAGGAATAACCTTTACAAAAGGCTCTATTCTGAAAGATTGTTGCTTTTCTTTAAACACGAAATAATATTAAAAACTGTTGAGTGGATTGGAGCGGAAGGAGCTTGACTCCTGCGGGACATAGAGGAAAGGTCGAGACCCCACAGGCGCGAAGCGTCGAGGAGGCTCGACTTCCTCCCCGCGGAAAGCAAGCTCCTGCAGCGGAAAGGAACGGGCAATTGTTTATTTCCTCACAAACTATAAGAAAATAGCCTTACAAAAAACAAACCAGATTTCTAAAAAAGAAAACTGGTTTATCACAAGCGATTTTGTTATATAAGCTTCTGCCCGCAGTTCGGACAGAAATTTGCTTCCCCCGTTTTGGTTCCACAATTAGGGCAGAAGTTTGGTTTCTTTTGTCCATCAACCTGTGCCTGCGGCTGTGAAGGGGCTTGATTAGACTGATTTTGATTCGTCTGATTCGACTGATTCATTTGGTTCATCATTTGATTGGCCACATTCATTCCCATCATCATTCCAGCCATATCTGATGCAGTACCGCTACCGGACATTTTACCAGAAGCCATCCCATCAATCATGGAAATTTGCTGATAACGATCAACATTCCCAACCATTCCAAACGACGCGTTTTTTGTAATCATATCTTGAATTTCTTTTGGATAATTGAAACTCATAACGTTGAAACCGGTAATTGATAAGCCGATATCAATGAGCTGCATATCTAAGTCCTCTTGAATCCCTTTTGAAATTTCAAAGGAGTTGGCCTGAAGGTTGAACATATCCTTGCCTTCTCTTGCGATCCATTTCATCAATAACTGATCAAGGATGGACGTGATTCGTGTCCTCACATCTTCAACTAAGTATTGTTCCTTTACACCAGCGATTTTATCGATTAAGGCAATATAATCGTTTACCTTAAAATTAAATGTGCCATTCGCACGGATTGGAATTCCGCCTGGAAGTCCCGGTGCTGGCATATTAATTGCATTTTTGGTTCCCCATTTTACATTAAATTCCTTCGTGTTTATAAAAAGGACTTCTACACGCATTCCGCTATTAAAGCCAAACTTGAAACCCTTCAAGGTCGATAGGAAAGGAATGATTTGCGATTCGATATCATATTCGCCATCATCTTGAAATACACCTTCAATTTTTCCATTGTTTAGGAAAATCGCATCTTGGCCTGGACGAATGATTAATCGACTTCCCTTCTTAATTTCGCGATTTCTCCATTTATAGAAAATCATATCATCTCTGAATTCTTCCCATTCTACTACATTAGCAAATTGGTTTCTAAAAATAGACACCTAGCATCTGCTCCTTTCTACTTTTATTACATAGTTAAAACTTGCCACTGCTGCCACTATGAGAATGGCCCCCTCTGGAAATTCCGCCTCCACCACTGTTATTATTATTAGATGGTTTTTTCTGTTTGGTCACGGTTTGTCTAACAAAACGATCAGACTTATTAATGATTCTCGATTGATTACTATTCAAATAGGTATGCGAATTTACAGTAACTCTTCCCCCGGTACGGTAGGCCATCAGACCAACAATAACACCTGCGAGACCTATAGCAACAATCAACTGAAACCACCATTTAAACACTAGATTGTCTGGACTTATCCCCGGTCTATATCCCATATACTCATGAGATAGAGTAATAAATGACGAGAATGCTTTGAAATAATCCCCACTTGATAAAAAAGGTGTTATTTTTTTCCGAATAGAATCAAGCCGATTATTGCCTAAATAGTCCTCTGCCTTTTTATATCCCTCTAAATGAACATCTCTATTTTTCATATCAAGGAATAATATCGCTGTATTTCCATGAGGCTTATCATATCCTGGGGCTTTTTCATCGTAAAAGTCCTCTACGTATTGAACGAAGTTTTTTCCTTCTGTTCCATTGACAGTGATGATGAGAAAAGCTGTGTTTCTTTCCTTGCTCAATTTACTCGATAATGCCTCTAACTCTGCCTTTTCTTCTTTCGTTAACAATTTTGCATCATCATACACGAATTGTTTTTGATTAAGTGATTCAGCCTGCGCTGTTATTCTAGGTAAAAATAACACAAAAATGATGGACAATAGCATAAAGAAATAGCTTATTTTTCTCACTTTACTCACCAAAAGCCACCTCCCATAAATAAGGAGAAACATTTTAAGGCAAGAAAGGTTCCACTGGCAATTCCGCCAAACCACATAGCCACTTTCCCCTTACTAGTAGGTGGTTTTCCAACGACTTTTCCTGTCTGTCCATTCATCGCAAAAGTATGCTCAGATTTATTATAATCATAGCTGACCATCCATACAGGGAGAAGCACATAATCACTTTTCACATTTCTCGTATCAACTTGCTTATTTCTATAGCTTACGGAATGATAGCCGGAAAAAGTAGAACTAACATAAGAGTCAATATATCCGCTAATTTTATCCTTCGCCCGAGGAAGCAATTCTTCATCCGAATAATTATATCTTTCAGCAATATAACCCGCTAAGTATGGGGTTTTAAAATCCTTTAGCTGCTCATATGGATAAGGCTCCAGCTTATCCATTAACTCATCATTCATTTTCTCAGACGCATCAACAGGGATTTTTACATAATCAAGATTCAAATCTCGAAAAGCATCATAATATTTCGTTTCCGTATAAATATAGTCTCCTCTTGTATATGTTCGGACCTTCGTACAAACTGCATCAACTTGCACCTTACTATTTAAGTCAAATAGCCAAAATGGCACATACATTCCTGTGATACTTTTAATTCGATCCGCGTTCATAAATCCTTTAGGAGTAAGAAGCCCTTTTCTGCACCATTTCTTAAAAGCTTCTCTAGCCTCTTCCTTACTAATTGTAAACGGAATAACCTTTGCAGGTGCAAGATGACCTGATAAGCGATCTGCTATAACTACACCAGCACCGCAAAAACTGCAGCTTGTCGCTACAGTTTCTGTTTCGGTAATTAACACCGCTCCACAATTCTCACAATGGTATTCCTTTGCCTCGTCTTCGGAAAATCTTGATTCGATTAGTTCTTCTGGGTAATTTTCAATTGTTTCTTGGTTCCCACAGCTTTCACAGGACAATTTTCCGGATTCACTGTCAAACCCCATGTCACTGCCACAGCTCGGGCATTTATAATGAAGTATCACGTTTTACTCACCTCGTATTTATCAAGCAAAGGTTATAATGGATAGTTGTTCAGCACTGAATAAAACCGTTTTGAGTCAATCCCTCTCCAAAAAGGAGTTATCCATTATTCTTTATTCTCTCCTTCAACGCAGCTAATTCATTATCTACATTGGGAGAATCGTCGTATTTAGCGGTTAAATCCTCAATATCATCCTTTGGACCAGCATTCAATTCAGCCATCGCATTTGCTTCATCTAAAGCACGATTCACTTTCTCTTCCATTCGTCCAAAAGCTGAAATTGAATGGCCAGAATCTGCCGCGGATGACCCTAGCTTATTTATCCGTTCTTGTGTTTTAGCAACTGACCATTTTGCCTTTAACATACTTCTTCTTGATTCTAGTTCACCAATATCTGCAACAAGTTTATCGTGCATCTGCTTCATCTGCAGTGAATTAGAAGATGCCAATTGATAAGAGGCTTGTAACTCCGTAGATTTCGTTCCTAATGAACCCTTCTTTTCTAGAAACTTTCTCGCATCGCCTTCATTACCCGCTTCTAATGCTTTTACGGCATAGCGTTCCATCTTCTCCATTTCTTCCTGACACTCAGTCAACGCCCTTTTTGACCGCTGCTCTTCCGCCATAACTGACGCCGTTTCTGATTTTACCTTTCCTAAATCCCTATTTAAATTTCTTAAATATTGATCGATCATTTTCTCTGGATTTTCCGCCTTATCTAATAATGCGTTAATATTGCTGGACATAATATCTTTAAATCTTGTAATAATACTCATCTTATGTGATTCCTCCTTATTCTTTATCATCAATTTTAAAATTTCACTATCTACTATCATAGCTGATTGCTTTACATAATCTGCACTCTATCCTTTACCTATGCAATACCATCTTCATAAAGAACAGATAAAACTTTTATTAATACTATATACTGAGTTTCTTTAAAAAAAGTTTCATTTTTTCACTTGGACAAAACGATTACGAAACTTTACAAACTTGAAATTAACTTTCACCTTTATATACCAAAACTACGAAAAGATGTTTTAATCAAACGATTGATTAATTATCTAATCCCAGTTATATCATGGCATTGCCCAATTTAATCAAACGTTTGATTAATAGTTTTGTAGAAATATGACCCAATTTGTCACAAAAGAAGATATTTTAATTTAAATGCGGTTTGAGACAACTGATAGTAAATAAATCATAGTAATTCCTAACAATTAGTCCTAAAAAAAAAACAAAGGGTTGTCTGACACTTTTTGTTCAGACAACCCTTTTCCTTTATACCATTACTTTACAAATATCATTCGTAAACTCAACCGGATCGTTGATCGGTAAACCTTCAATTAACAAGGCTTGATTGTATAAAAGGTTTGTGAATAGTTTTACTTTGTCCTTGTCCTGTTCGAAAGCTGCTTTCAATGATTCAAATACTTCATGGTTCACATTAATTTCTAATACTTTATCCGCTTTTACTTGCTGATTGTTTGGCATTGCGTTTAGAACTTTTTCCATTTCAATCGATACTTCGCCTTCAGCTGTTAAACAAACAGGGTGTGATTTCAAACGTTTTGAAGCTCTAACACTTTTCACTTTGTCAGCCAATACTTCTTTCATATAATCGAATAGTTCTTTGCTTTCTTTCTCTTCTGATTCTGATTGTTTTTCGCTTTCTTCTTCAATGCCTAAGTCACCACTAGAAACGGATTTAAATTCTTTTTCTTTATAGTTCATAAGCATTTTGATTGCGAATTCATCGACATCGTCTGTGAAGTAGAGAATTTCGTATCCTTTTTCAGCGACAAGTTCTGTTTGTGGCAGTTTGTCAATTCGTTCGATTGAATCACCTGTTGCATAATAAATGTATTTTTGATCTTCAGGCATTCTTGATACGTATTCATCTAAAGTGACTAATTTCTTCTCTTTTGATGAATAGAACATAATTAAGTCTTGCAACACGTCTTTATCTTGTCCGAAATCATTGTAGACGCCAAATTTCAATTGTCTACCGAACGAGTTATAGAACTTTTCATATTTTTCACGGTCGTCTTTTAACAGACTTTCCAATTCACGTTTAATCTTGCTCTTAATGTTTTTTGCTATGAATTTCAGTTGTTTATCTTGTTGTAAAATTTCACGTGAAATGTTTAAAGATAAATCTTCTGAATCAACCATTCCTTTTACAAAGCTAAAGTAGTCAGGAAGCAGGTCGGAGCATTTTTCCATAATTAACACGCCATTTGAATAAAGCTCTAGTCCTTTTTCAAATTCTTTTGAGTAATAATCGAAAGGAATGTTTTCCGGAATAAATAAAATCGCATTGTACCTTACTGTCCCATCGACTTTAATATGAATATGTTTTAACGGTTTATCGAAGCCATAACGTTTTTCTTGATAAAAATTGTCATAATCTTCAGGTGTTAGCTCGCTTTTATTTTTTCTCCAAATCGGAACCATGCTATTAATGGTTTGTTCCTCTTTGAACTCTTCATATTCGTTTTCGCTGCCTTCTTTTAGCTTGCTGCTTGTTACTTCCATTTTGATTGGGTAGCGGATAAAATCGGAATATTTCTTGATGATGGCTTTTAAACGATATTCATCTAAATATTCGTCATACTGTTCATCTTCCGTGTTCTCTTTAATTTTCAGAGTGATTTCAGTACCAACGGAATCTTTATCACATGGCTCGATTTTGTACCCATCAGCACCTTTTGACTCCCATTTGTATGCTTCGTCACTGCCTAGTGCTTTACTGATAACGGTTAGCTCGTCTGCAACCATAAACGCGGAGTAGAAGCCAACACCAAATTGACCAATGATATCATGGCCATCCTTTGCTTCATTTTCGCTTTTGAATGCTAAAGAACCACTTTTCGCAATCGTTCCAAGATTGTTTTCTAGCTCTTCTTTTGTCATCCCGATCCCAGTATCAGCGATTTTTAATGTTCTATTTTCTTTATCGGCATCGACTTTAATAAAATAGCTGTCTTTATCAAAGCGTAATGAATCATCTGTTAATGCTTTGTAATAAATTTTATCGATCGCATCACTAGCATTCGAAATTAATTCTCTTAAGAAGATTTCTTTTTGTGAATAGATGGAGTTAATCATCATTTCTAACAGTCGTTTCGACTCTGCTTTAAATTGCTTCTTTGCCATTTTCGTATCTCCTTCCAAATTAAATACTCTACCTTTCATTTTAGCACTCTAACACAGGGAGTGCTAACTACATTATTTTAATAACATAAATGATTGGTTACTGTCAATTTATTGGATAGGTTAATTCTTTTGAAAAAAGAAGGAATCTTCGTACTCTTAACGAAACCTTTTCGGTAATCACTTTTGAAAGAGTTGAGATAAATGAATGAAACTAAGAGTTATTAAGCAAACTGATGCAATCGCATTTGCACAAATATGTAAAGACATTGACGGATCTGGATTTATGCTTTATGAGCTGGGTGAAAGAGTCATCAATCTTGAGAAGGAAGAAAAAACTTCTTAAAAGAAATCTCTATTAAATTGGATTGTTGATTTCCGCTGCAGGTACTCGCTTTCCGCGGGGCAGGCGATGAGCCTCCTCATCGCTTCGCTCCCCGCGGGGTCCCATCTGTCCAGCTGATCCCGCAGGAGTCTCGCACCTTCCGCTCCAATCAACATGGCGTCAATATCAATACTGAACTTTAACAAAGCCTAAAAGAAATATTAAAACAAATGGGACATATATACGAATGAGGGGGTAATTTTGTGAAAAAAAAAGTAATATGGGTTTCTAGTTTAATTGTTTTCTTTATTGTATTATTTCTTATCTGCATCAATTGGTATTTTCCATATTCACCTATTAGTTTCACTAAATCGATTTCCTATGATGCTGATAATATTGTTGTAAAGGCGTACAAAAAGGAATTAAATGATTTTAAAAACATTTACAATTCAAAGAAGAAAAACACACTAACTGATGATCGTACACAATACGTTCTGCCAATGTTTGAACAACAATGGTTAGTCAGTGGCAAACCAGTTAAGATAAAAGAATCCGATCAACTCAATACAATGTTAAATGAAGTAAAAGAGACGAAAGACATATTAATCGAATTAGCCTTTCGCGAAAAATATTCACAGGAAACTAAAGAATATTTAAAGATGGCCCTTGTAACATGTCTTTCCTTGGAGAATGAGATTGTCGAATTAAAAAACTCCAAATTCCATTCAAGGTCGACCTTGAATAGACAAATTCGCAATCTACATATGAGCTTTATTAGAAGCTTCGATATGTTTACAACGTTTTATAAAGAGTATCATCATTTACGGTGAGCGACTTTATCAGGATAGTGAGATTTTGATGAAAACCGCCATTTAAGGCGGTAATCATTATCTTATTTCAAACTTGGATTTCGGCGAGATAGGGTTGCTTGTTCAAAAGCATAACCTAATTTTATTAACACCCCTTCGCTGAATGCACCTGCTGCAAGCGTAATTCCAAAGGGTCTGCCATTTTCCATATAACCTGCTGGAAGTGCAATGGATGGGTAACCTGCTTTTGCACTTATTGTTGAACCGACATAGGCTGGAAAAAGAATAGCATCAAGTTCATATTTTTCTAATGCTTCATCAATCCCTTTATCACGTGCATAATATAAATCTTCTATTTTGGCTAACAAATATTCTGATTCTCTTAATGTATTAGATAATGAATCCCTAAATTCGAGTTTATCCTGACCATACTTCAGTGCTCTGTCTGAATGTTCCCGATTAAAGTCAATCAATTCTTTAATGGAATGCACCGGTATAGTAGATGGTAATTGTGCAAGAAAATTGTCCAAGCTATGCTTCATTTCATAATGATTGACCGACCAGCTCCACTTTCGATGAAAGCTAGGGAGATCAATATCAATAACCATCGTTGCCCCCGCCTCTTGCATAGAAAGGATGGCCTGCTCAAATAATCCTTCGTCATACTCACCCGGCATGAAGCAATTTTCAGGAGCTTGCGTAAATACGCCAATCTTTGCTCCTTTTAAACCATCTTTCTCTAGAAAACTAGTATAGTCCTTTCTTGCACGTTCATCACTTTTAAATGTTGCGGAATCCATTAGATCAACACCTGTTAAAGCGCCTAGTAAAATTGCTGCATCTGAAACGGATCTTGCCATCGGTCCTGCTGTATCTTGCGAATATGTAAAAGGAATGATTCCCGAACGACTAATTAATCCGACAGTTGGTTTAATTCCAACCACTGAATGTTGAACGGAAGGGCTTAATATCGAAGCATCCGTCTCCGTCCCAACAGCCAAAGCAGCAAAATTTGCAGCTACTGCAGCAGCTGATCCGGTACTTGATCCGCCGACGAAAAATTCAGATCCATACGGATTTACTACTTGTCCCCCCCTAGTACTATATCCAGCCCACATTTTACTAGACATCCCATTGGCAAGCTCTGTCATATTCGTCTTTCCTAAAATAACGGCTCCCGCCTCACGCAATTTTTCAACCAAAAAGGCATCTTTTTCACTGATATAGTTTTCTAAGGCTAATGTACCTGCACTTGTATGCATATAATCCTTTGTCGAAATATTATCCTTTAATAGAACGGGAATTCCATGAAGTGGTCCCCTTGCCCCTTTTGTTTTTCTCTCATGATCCAATCCTTCCGCAATAAAAATAGCATCGGGATTAATTTCAAGGATGGAGTTAATTTTCGGGCCATCTTGGTCATACTTGGCGATTCTTAATAAGTAGTACATTACGAGGTCTTTTGAAGTTAATTCACCGGCCGCCATCGCTGCCTGTATTTGTGTAATGGTTCTCTCCTCAAATAATCTATCATTAAAATTGTTTTCCACTTTCCTCTCTCCTTTCAAATTAAATTTCATTTTCTATAATGAACATCTACTGTAGTTTTCTTTATTATTCAGCTATACACCTTTGTTATGTCAAATTATTATTTAAAACTAGCTTTACACATTTTGTTTATTTTTGTAAAACTATTATTTTAAAATATCAATTTAACTTCTTAATAATCGTTCGCGAAACATGGGAAATAAGCTCCATTTGGATTATTTACAAAAATTATAATTTTACAAAACATACTTTTATTATATAATGAAAAGGTATTCATTATAATGAAAATTCATACAACTAGAGGGAGATGATTTGATGACAGAAGATGTGTATAAACTCATTGCTATCGGCCTTTACATGGTGATGATGTTATTAATTGGATTTTACGCTTATCGGAAGACAAGTAATTTAACCGATTATATGCTTGGGGGACGTTCCTTAGGACCGGCAGTTACCGCATTGAGTGCAGGTGCTGCGGATATGAGTGGTTGGTTATTAATGGGACTTCCTGGAGGACTTTATCTAAATGGTTTAGCTGATGCTTGGATCGCGATTGGTTTAACAATTGGGGCATACTTAAACTGGATTCTTGTAGCACCGCGTTTACGTTCCTATACACAAGTTTCCAACGATTCGATTACCATTCCATCTTTCCTGGAAAGCCGCTTTAAAGATTCTACGAAACTTTTAAGAGTCGTTTCATCACTTGTTATTTTAATATTTTTTACTTTTTATGTATCGTCCGGAATGGTATCAGGGGCCGTTTTCTTTAAAAGCTCCTTTGGATTGCATTATACTACTGGATTGTTCATCGTCGCCGGAGTAGTTGTTGCTTATACATTGTTTGGCGGATTCCTGGCTGTTAGCTGGACTGATTTTGTTCAAGGTTTAATAATGGTCATTGCACTTTTACTTGTGCCGGCTATTGCTATTTTCAAAACAGGTGGCCCTGCCGAAACATTTGATACAATTCGTTCAATCGACCCAACACTCCTAGATCTATTTAAAGGAACGAGTGTATTAGGGATTATTTCTGCTCTTGCATGGGGGCTTGGTTATGTTGGGCAACCGCATATTATCGTTCGTTTCATGGCTATTAAAACAATTAAAGAAACAAAAAGTGCTAGACGTATCGGAATGAGCTGGATGATTCTTTCATTACTTGGAACATCTTTAACAGCATTGATTGGGATTGCTTATTTCCATAATATCGGTGCTCCACTTGGAAAAGCCAATGCCGAAACTGTATTTATTCAACTTGGTTCCATACTATTCCATCCACTTGTAGCAGGACTTGTTTTGGCTGCCGTTCTCGCTGCAATTATGAGTACCGTATCTTCGCAATTAATTGTTACATCCAGTGCTTTGACAGAAGATATGTACAAATTAATGTTCCGACGCAATGCTTCCGATAAGGAACTCGTTTTCTTCGGTCGGATGGCTGTATTAGTTGTTGCTCTTATTGCTACTGTTTTAGCATTTGATCAAAATTCATCCATTTTGAAGCTTGTATCTTATGCGTGGGCCGGCTTCGGGGCATCATTTGGACCGGTTGTATTCTTGAGTTTATTCTGGAAAAAGATGAACAACTGGGGTGCACTCTTTGGAATGATTACCGGTGCTCTCACCGTGATTATTTGGAAGATTGCTGGACTCGATGTAAGGCTTTACGAAATTGTACCAGGGTTTATCGCTAACTTAATCGTTGGGATTGTCGTTAGTTTAGCTACCTACAAACACAATGATGAAATTGAAAAGGAATTCGAAGCGAGCAAAGTCTTAATGAAACAAGGGTAAAATTTAAGGCCACCAATTTCGGTGGCCTTTGACTTTATTAAACTCTATCTTCAGGACGGATATGGTCAACTGGTACAAATACTTTTAAATGTCGATATAAGTTTTCAAATTCAGCGGGGACAATTCCACCAAATTCACCATCGATATTTATTTGCATTTTTTCCGTTGAAGTGACTTTGATATGATTCGCGGATGTATATATGATGTTCGGATCATTCACATGGTTACCCGTAATCGCAGAAGAAACGACTCGAATAAATTCAGCAAGATTCGTTTTCTTTAAAATAATTAGCGAAAAAAGTCCATCATTAATTGATGAATCTGGAGCAAGCTTTTCAAACCCGCCGACAGAATTTGTTAATCCTACTAAGAAAAGCATCGCTTCACCTTCGAATAATTTTCCATCATACTCAATCCTTACCTCTGTAGCACGGATAGATGGGAGCATTTCGATTCCCTTCATATAATAGGCCAATTGACCAAGCATCGTTTTTAACTTACTTGGGACCTCATAAGTCAATTCAGTTAATCGTCCCCCACCAGCAATATTAATAAAATAACTATCGTTCATTTTTCCAATATCAACTGGGATGGTGTCACCCTGTACAATAATATCTGTAGCTGCTTCAATATCACGAGGGATGTGGAGAGCTCTTGCAAAATCATTCGTCGTTCCGACTGGAATGACTCCTAACTTCGGACGGTATTTCTGTTCGGCAAGCCCGTTAACGACTTCATTAATGGTACCGTCTCCCCCAGCCGCAATAACAATGTCATACTTCCGTTTAACAGCTACTTTTGCCGCTTCAATCGCATCCCCAGCGGCTGTTGTCGCATGACATGAAGTTTCATATCCGGCAACTTCTAACTTTTTCAGAACTGTCGCAAGATGTTTCTTAAACACTTCACGCCCAGAGGTTGGATTATATATTATTCTTGCACGCTTCATTTTCATCATCCTACTCTTTTTGTTACAAAATAAGAAAAGCCAAAGCGCCTTGCTCATCGATGTAAAAAACTTACCGGACTTTAAGCACTTACCGCAAGGAAAAGTCCTGAAGTTTTATATTCGATAGGCGCTGGAACTAGACAAAGCAGATATTTATTAGGAACATTAAACCTAAAATATAATTTAAAAACTCGTCTCTTTTAGTATATATTAGAACGAATTCGAAACAAATAGGTATATGAATCAACTCATTCTACACAGAAAATCTGGCCGCAGCCAGATCATTTTTCTTGTTTAGTCTACCGAGAATATCATACCGCTTTTGATTGTAAAAATCTAGTATAAGTAATTTTTGTCACATTTACATTGGAGGAATTAGAAATAATCAATTGATAAATTATCCGTTCCATATTTGACCATTTCCAATTTACTTTTTTGATTGCTTTTATCTATCCAAGATATTTGGCCAACATTAACTGTACGAATGGATAAATTAGACCGGTCTTCTACTTGAATGTTTACTGTATATACTGAAGCGCGATTGACCAATTGTAATCATATTTTATAATAGGCTTTTCGAGTTTTGAAAAATAAAGTAAGCATAATATTTCTACCCCAAGTACGAACGATAAAACGGGCCGGCAGCATTCCAATGCAAGATTGGGGTTAGAACTAAAAATATACCTAAGAAAACGAGTGAGGCACCCATTGAAAATGTTCCCAAACGCCATGATTTCATTGTTCACCAACTCCCTTCCTTTTATTCCTGACTATTAACTTAACGCCTCCGCCAATCAGCAGGACACTGACAAGTGCAGTTTGAAAATATCTGTTGAACCAAACTTGTAAATCAATATTGATATAACGATAGATAATAGGGGATAAGGTTGGCAGTAATATATTCACAAATAAATAGTAAAGCCCGAGCACTAAAAGTCCAATACCTACCCACTTTTGGTGGTTAATTAAGTATGAAATGACAGGTTGGTCATTCATTTCCTCTTTCCCGAACTTTGATGCCTTTTGCAACCCATCAAAAAAACTATAGAACCAAATGATAGGAACTAGAAACAAGAAAACTCCAAGTCGCATGACATCTAAGATATAGATGGAGAATAAAAATGCGGCCATTAATTGAATTCCTCTTATTTGCAATCCTAAATAAAGATGGCCAACACCGGGAAAAATAGAAAGAAATGTAGCAATAGAACGACTCTTTTTCCCTTCCTCTCTTTTCATTTCAAGTTCTTCCAAAATGGATTGATCAATTAGTTCTTCCCCACATTGTTTTTTCGTTAACTGTTGCATAACATCAAAAAAACCGTATATCCAGATCACAAGAAGAAAGATTAGAAAAACAAGAAATTCTCCTCTTCCTGAAAGAAATGTTATAAAAATAACCATGACCCCAAACCCAAGGAATGATACTAAAATTGTTAGACCGCGATTCATCAACCCCAATTGAAAGTGACCAAGCCCCGGGACAAATGACAAAATAATAGAGTAAAACCGTTCTGTATCTGGATTAACGGATGTTGATACCGTTTGTTCATTAGTGCCATGTTGATATAATTTCGATGCTGTGATTCCTGTGTCAATAAAATTCACAATGTAAATCGCTAAAGCAAGAAAAATTGCTGCGAGAATAAACATTCCAACAAACATAATTTCTATTAAATACATCGCCATAAGTGCAAGTCCAAATGTAACAATTGTATAAAAGATTCCTCGACCTTTCCTTAGGTACATTAATCCACCACCAGGAAAAAAGGCTAATAAAAATGCGATAATTGGATTTTTTTTATTCATTTTTTATCCTCCTGCCAAGATTTCTTTTGTATTTGCACTTTATCAATAAACGAAACGGTGTTTTTCATTAGCTCCTCAACTACAGAAGGCGCTTGTTTATTATTCGTTTCAAAGACATTCACAACATTCATTAGGTGTGTAAACACTCCCGTCGTCATAAAAACGAATGTCATTGCAGTGGCTAAAACATAATGGAATACTGGTTTTTGATAAATTTTAGAAACCGTATCTTTCTTTACAGATGCTTGTTGCTGTTCAATTGTCATCATAACTGAATCGGCAAATGTTCCTCCATTTTTCATCGGGGGCAGGTTCCCTTCTTGTGCCTCGATCACTTCCAAATAGACAGACAAGCACTGGTCACAGACGAATAAATGTGTATCGTATTGTTCTCTTATTTCTTCGTCTAGCAAATCATTCACATACAAAATCCATTCTTCATCGCTCACATGATTCATAAAAACTCTTCCTCCTTCCAATGCCTTTTCATCCAAAGCCGGGCACGATACAGCTTCGTTTCAATCGTCTTCACCTGTACCTTTTGCTCCTGAGACATTTGCTGATACGTTTTTTCTTTTATGTAAAATCCTTCTACTACCTCACGATAATTTTCGGGAAGCTCATCGAGGCGTTTGCTAATAAAATCTTGTTTTTCCTTTAATAACACAATTTCCTCAATATTTGTTGAGGCTAGCAGCACCTCAGGCCGAAATTCAACCTTTTTGTCCTCCTGTCCCCGCACCTGTTTTCTTTTTATATCAATTGAATGATTCACAGCAATTCTAGTAATCCATGTTTTAAACCCTTGATTCTTATATTTGGGGAGAGAATGATAGACTTTCAAAAACACTTCTTGTGCTGCATCCTCAGCATCGTGTTGATTCCGTAGAATCGCTAGTGTCGTGTGAAAAATATGTAGTCGATACTTTTCAACCAATACTCGAAAAGCATGATCATTGCCACATTTCACTTTTTCAATAAGCAAGTCATCCAAAACATCTCTCCCCCCTTTCTACCTACCATCATAAACGACAAACCATCCCCTGACCCCTACAGCTGAATAAAAAAAATTCAGAATTCCATAAAAAGAAGGTTTTATAGTAAAAAAACTAGCCCCCGAAACAGAGGCTAGTATTATTAGAATACACGACTAATTGATTTACTTTTTCTTAAAATGAAAGAATAATATCCAATGTAATAAACCGCTAGAATAAAAAAGACAGCTAATGTAAGTGGATCTTTCCCAAATGTTTGTGGATCCATTTGTGGTTGTATTTTTGACAAATTATACACTTCAATCATTCGATATAAAAACCTACTTAAAAACAGAAATAGAATAAGTGATTCAATCCATATATGTGTACGGTAAAATAGAATCTCATTCTTCTGTTCAAACGTGCTATGTTTTACGGCAAACAATAATAGGATGACCCCTAATCCAATGCCTACTAAATCATATAAATATGAGATAGGATGTATAGCGCTCGTAAAAAGTAACAAAATCAATAAAATAGAAAATAGCGTAATCCGGACAATAAGTCTTCGCTTTCTTAATGGCTGAAATCCAATTGATCGCTTAATCCTTCGATAAAGTATAAATCCAATAAGCAGAATAGAATATAAAAACTGTGGTTGAATGTGCAATGCTACACCTTCTTTTCCTTGTATTAACTTTTCTTAAATAAAACTACCCCTCGTTCTTTAAGAAATTGGACAGATTCATAAATTGAATGTTCATCGATCTGATATACCTCTTGGACCGTTGTTTTCCATTTATCAAAATCCCTCATTTGAATTTCACGGATATTCCGGTAGGTCATCACCTTAATCGTGTGATCTCTTAAAAAATAGCATTCATGTCCATTAAATCGGACAGCTGAAATTCTTCTCATCGTTGTATTTACATCATGATCAAAATAGGATTGTTGAATATCTTCAATAATGTCTTTTTCAGATAATGGTGTCCACTCGATTTCCTTTTTTACAAAGGATTTTCCATTCGAACGGCGATCTATTTCAAATTTATCCATCGTTTTTTGGGTAAAAGCAATTTCTTCACCAAATCCATGTAAAACATGTTTTCTTTTTGCTTCTAGCTCGACTGGCTTCATAATTGGTGAGCCATAACCAACATCCACATAATATTGCCTTTGACCAATCGTCACCATGATGGCTAAGTGGCCCGGATTTACTCTTACTAATGAACAAGTAAACCCTAATCGGGATAATAAGCGAGAAAAATTCATATTTAATGTATAACATGTCCCTCCCCACCCTTTTTCGTTTAGATTTTCTACAAAAACCTCGATTGGGGGAACATAGTTTGAACGCTCCTGAAAATAATGAAACTTACTAAATGTTTCATAAGGGATTCGTGATAAATGTTGTTGTATCAACCGCTGCAAATAATTTAAGGATGGAGTTTCTTTCTCTAATTTTAAATATTTTAAATAGTCCTCGATTGTTTGTTCCACATTTACCACTCTTTCATTATTCCATTAAGAAAATATATCTTTTATTCATTCTCGCAAAAAGTAAAAAATCCTGCAATATGATTGAATAATATGTTAGAAAGACTTAATGTTAATCTATTTTATTAAGGGAAATTTAATTATTTCTCTATATATTTATAGACATAGGAAACAAGAAACTTGTTTCAAACTTTTTCCTTCAACAATTATGTTGATTGAATACCCCTTTTTTATAACCCTTTTATGTCCGGCTTATGGCCGGAATTTTTTGTTTTAAAAAATTTAAATTGACTTTTCTCAACCATTTGTGTAATTTAAATAAATAAGATGTAACGTTAATTTCATATTGTATCTCTTATAAAGAGTAGCGGAGGGACTGGCCCTATGAAGCTCGGCAACCTTTCATGATGATCATGAATCGGTGCTAAATCCTGCAAAACATTCGTTTTGAAAGATAAGAGAGGACGATTTCTTGTTAGATGAGGCCTCTCTATATTGAGTGGCCTCTTTTATTTTGGCTCTTTTCTAAAGGATTGTTGCTTTCAACAAATTTAAACGGGAGAGTGGATTGGAGCGGAAGGTACGAGACTCCTGCGGGATCAGCTGGACAGATGAGACCCCGCAAGAGCGAAGCGATGAGGAGGCTCATCGCCAGCCCCGCGGAAAGCGAGTGCCTGTAGCGGAAAGGAACGGATCATTCCCAAAACAATAATCTTTACGAAAACAGCCTTTATTTTTAAGGAATGAAGAAAATCATAGAATATTTCATCACCATATCCGATTATTCTTATAAGAATAATAAACAAGGAGTGTAGGTTTCTTTATGTATTGTTTAGATTTAACTGGAAAAGTTGCCATTGTTACAGGTGGCACACAAGGGATTGGCAAAGCAATTGTCGATGCACTATTAGATTGCGGAGCAAAAGTAGCGGCGGTTGATATCAATATTAATCATCATCAAACGACGGACCAATTACTTTATGTGCAAGCAGATGTAACAAACAGTGATCAAGTCAACAATATGGTTGAAACGGTGATCGAATCCTTTGGAAGACTAGATATTTTAGTAAATAATGCAGGGATTTCCTCCATGGATTATGCCGTTGATATTAAAGAGGTTGATTGGGACCGAGTGATGGATGTGAACGCTAAAGGCGTGTATTTATGTAGTCAAGCAGCTGCAAAAGTACTAAAAAAACAAGGTGATGGTGGAAAGATTATTAATATTTCATCTCAGGCTGGAAAAAACGGATACCGCTTAATGGGAAGCTATGTAGCATCAAAGCATGCCGTTTTAGGATTTACG
This sequence comes from Heyndrickxia vini, assembly GCF_016772275.1. Taxonomy (NCBI): domain Bacteria; kingdom Bacillati; phylum Bacillota; class Bacilli; order Caryophanales; family Bacillaceae; genus Heyndrickxia; species Heyndrickxia vini. Next base: position 3,870,193 of record NZ_CP065425.1, read on the forward strand.
AAGGTAATGGCGATTGAATTAGCCAAAGACCAAATCAATGTAAATGCAGTTTGCCCAGGTATTGTAGAAACCGATATGAAAAAAAAAAAATGAAAGAGTCATAGGGGGTGAGTTAAGAGGACTTAATGCTGAAGCAATTAAAGAAGAGGATATATCGCAGGTCCCATTAGGCAGAACCGCGAAACCCCAAGATATTGCAAATGTCGTTGTCTTCTTATCATCAACACTTTCCGACTATATGACAGGGCAAGGAATTAATGTGACTGGCGGAATGACAATGAACTAAGAAATAGGAGGAATTAATGTGACAAAACAACAAGAAAGAAAAGGAAGTCTTCTCGCACTATTACCATTATTAATTTTTGTACTTCTTTTTATCGGAACGGGAATTCTTGCAAATGATTTTTCCAAAATGCCTTTAAGTGTGGCGGTCATTATTGCAGGTACAGTCGCATTATTGATGAATAGGAAGGAATCATTATCTAAAAAGATTGATATCTTTTGTAAAGGAGCTGGACATTCAAATATTATTTTAATGTGTATCATCTTTGTTTTAGCCGGAGCTTTTGCCGGTGTTGCTAAGGAAATGGGAGCGGTTGAATCAACGGTCAATCTTGGATTATCGTTGCTTCCTGCAAATTTATTAATGGTAGGACTTTTCATTATCGGTTGCTTTATCTCTACCTCAATGGGGACTTCTATGGGTACGGTTGTTGCATTGGCGCCAATTGGGTTAGGGATCGCCACACAAACAGATATCCCTACAGCATTAGCCATGGCTACTGTTATTGGTGGAGCAATGTTTGGCGATAATCTTTCAATGATTTCGGACACAACGATTGCTGCTGTACGGACACAACAAACACAAATGAAAGACAAATTTAAAGTGAACTTCTTTATCGTTTTGCCAGGTGCCATTGTTACAGCCATCCTACTTGGAATCATCACCCTTGGAAACCATGCAAGTGTTACCGGTGATCATCCGTATGAATTGGTCAAAGTATTACCATATGTAGCTGTCTTAGTCGCCGCTCTACTCGGAGTCAATGTTTTAATCGTATTGCTGGGAGGAACCATTTTTGCCGGCATCATCGGAATTGCTTATGGATCATATGACTTTCTGGGATTTCTGCAAACCGTTGCCAAAGGTGTCATGAGTATGGAAGACATTGCAATTGTAGCAATATTGATTGGTGGTTTAGTTGAAATTATTAAATATAATGGTGGAATTGATTATCTATTACACTTTGTCACTAGCAAAATTAGATCAAAAAAAGGTGCCGAGTTTGGGATTGCTAGTTTAGTGAGCGTTGCGGATATCGCAACAGCAAATAATACGATTTCCATTATTATTACTGGACCATTAGCGAAAAATATCGCAGATGAATATGAAATTGATGGAAGAAAATCAGCAAGTATTCTCGATCTATTTTCTAGTTGCTGGCAAGGAATTGTTCCATACGGCGGCCAACTACTTGCAGCAGCCAGCATCGCCTCAATTTCACCTGTGAGCATTATCCCTTATTCTTTCTACCCAATCTTGATGGGAATTTGCGGAGTGATAGCGATACTAGTTGGATATCCAAGGCTCCAAAGAAAAGAAAAGGCAATAAATACTAATCAACCTTTAAAAGAAAAATCTTTATAGTATGCTATACTATATTGATAATTCAAACAATAAAATTATTTATTTAGGAGTGAATATGTAATGGTACAAAAAATGAATGTAGAAAGCTTCAATCTTGATCATACAAAAGTAAAGGCACCATATGTACGTTTAGCCGGAGTTACTCATGGACAAAATGGAGATGTCATCCATAAATACGATATCCGTTTAAAACAACCAAATAAAGAACATATGGAGATGCCAGCTCTTCATTCACTAGAGCATTTACTAGCTGAAAATGTACGTAATCATCTTGATCATGTAGTCGATTTAAGTCCGATGGGCTGTCAAACAGGCTTTTATCTTGCCGTCCTTAATCATGATAATTATGATGGGATTCTTGATGCCTTAGAAAAAACGTTACAAGATGTATTAGAGGCAAAAGAGGTTCCAGCTTGCAATGAAATTCAATGTGGTTGGGCTGCAAGTCATAGCCTTGAGGGCGCACAAGAACTTGCTCGCGAATTACTTGCGAAAAAAGATGAATGGAAAGAGATATTTGCAGATTAATAATCGTAAAGACAGAGGCTGGGACATAACTAGCTTCAAATAGTGAAAAAGGTGAATTTGAGTGTACTCAAATTCACCTTTTTCTTTTTTTGCGTGTAATTCTTCTATTATCTTAGTTGCTGGGCAGTGTATTTTCTTAAATTCACTGCCATTAATGCAAAGCCCATTTCATTTTCTACCTTTGATTTTCCTCGTACGGAAAATCGTGTGAAACGCAAATTAGCCTTCAAGAATCCAAAAACTGGTTCCACATCGATTTTGCGTTTTCGATAGATGGCACTCGTTTTCTCTTCTGAAAGCTTCGCTCTTACATATTCTTTTTGTTGTTCCCATTTTTCATTCACCATTCGTTTTCGATTGTTGCCTTCTTTTGCTTTGGTACAGGAGGGGCGGAACGGGCAGCCCGAACAGTCTTCGCACTCATAGATTTTAAACTTCCGTTGGAATCCTGTACGATCAGTACGGACAGAATAATCGTGAAATGTAAGATGTTTCTGATTAGGACATGTATAGGTATCTGTTTCTTCATCGTACGGCCAGTTGTCCGGATTGAATAGGTTTTGTTTGTAAGTTTTCTTTTTTTCTTTCATATACATGGTATAAGGAATAAGCGCTTTGCGTTTTCTGTTCAAAAGGATATCATTATAATTTTCTTCACTACCATAACTTGCATCTGTGACGATGTGTTCCGGTAACTCGAAATAATCCTGCTCAATCTCATCTAGAAAGGGAACTAACGTACGTGTGTCTGTTGGGTTTGAGAATAATCCATAGGCAAGCGCATATTGACCTTCCGTTGCGATTTGTGTATTATAACCAGCCTTCAATTGTCCATTTTTCATATAATCATCTTTCATTCGCATAAATGTCGCATCTGGATCTGTTTTAGAATAGCTATTACGTGTACCAAAGATTTCAAGGTCTCGTTGGTATTTCTGTTTTCGTACGATAAAATCAATCAACTGTTTACGCACTTTTTTCGGATATTTGCGTTCATTTCTTAAAGCTTTTCGTTCTGGAACACTCGACGATGCTTCAATTTGTTTATCATACTCGTTTACGACATCATCCACTTTTTGAACCAATTGAGCGAGCTCTTCCAATGATAACTGTTCATCGCTTTCACGTTCGATTTCAGGTATGATTTCATTCTCAAGAAGCTCATCGTATAGCTGGTTTGACTTTTCAATTAAACTTTGATGATACTTCTCAATCGACTTCTTCCAGACAAACGTAAATTTATTTGCATTTGCTTCAATCTTTGTACCATCGATAAAAATTGCTTCTTGATCGATCAGTTTTTCTTCAATTAATTGGCAACGGAATTGGACGAAACATTGGCGAATTAAATCTTTCACTTCTGGTTGAACACGGAATCGGTTGATTGTTCGGTAGCTTGGTTCATACCCTTGAGCTAGCCACATCATACGGATGCTGTCTTTTAATAGGGCTTCAATTTTTCGCCCTGAAAAGACAGATTGCGTGTAGGCACATAAGATAATTTTAAGCATCATGCGTGGATGGTAGGCAGGACAGCCATCATTTCGCAGAAATGGTTCGAACGCTTCATGAGGGATACTTTCAACTAAATGATGAACATGGAAGGCAATATCATTTTTTTGTAACTTTACTTCTAAATCTAAAGGCAAAACTAATTGATTCATGGTATAATTTTTAAACATAAGGATCCTTCTTTCTGATTATATTTTGTGTGGTAACTTAATTTTATCAGAAGTGGTCCTTATTTTATTGTAAAAAAACCAAAAGCCGGTGAAAATTTACTTGTCGTAAATTTCCACCGGCTTTTTCATCTCAGAGGTGGGTTATGTCCCAGCCTCTTTGTTTTGTTGGAAATTGATTTATATTTTCAAATTTTCATATATAATAGAGAAAATAAAAGTGGGGTGTTTTTATGGATACAGAGACAATCTTTGGCGATCTTCCAACTTTGGAAACTGACCGCCTCATACTAAGAAAAATAACCGGTGAAGATGCAGTGGATATGTTTTCTTATGGGTCTAATGATGAAGTGTCGAAATACGTGTCTTGGTTTACGCACCGTACGTTAGAAGATACAAAGGAATTCATTGATTTTGTTCTTGGACAATACAAAAACAAAAAGGCCGCACCATGGGGAATAGAATATAAAGAAAACGGCAAATTAATTGGAACGATTGAATATATCGGGTGGCAGCCCAGACACAATAGTGCGGAAATCGGCTATGTTCTTCACCAAGAATACTGGGGAAAAGGAATTACAACGGAAGCAGCCAAGGAGTTACTGGCATTTGGATTTAATAAAATGGAACTAGTTCGTGTTCAAGCAAGATGCTTCACTGAAAATATCGGTTCGCAGCGAGTAATGGAAAAGATCGGAATGGCGTACGAAGGAACAACTAGAAAAGGGATGTTTATAAAAGGGAAACACCGCGATTTAAAGGTATACTCGATATTAGCAGAAGAATTTTTAAAAAGTTAGAAGCAGCCCAAAGTAAGCTGCTTCTATTACTGTTATGAGAAATTTTCACGATACCACTTCACAGCGTTCATCACTTCTGCTTCTGTTAGTTGATGGCCATAGTGTTCCCAAAACAAGGTGACATTTGCTTCGTTATCTTCAAGTATTGTTTTTAATTCTTCAGTTTCGGATGTAGGAATTAACGGATCATTTGTGCCTGCCCCAATAAAAATTGGCGTATTTTTTAAAGAAGGAATGTTTAAATCTCTTCTTGGCACCATTGGATGGAATAGAATCGCCCCTTTTAATGCCTTTTCAAAATAAAACAGTAAGCTTGCAGCGATATTTGCTCCATTTGAATAGCCGACTGCGACAATATTTTGCCGATCAAAGTTATATTCCTTTGCAGCCTCATCGAGGTAGTTGGAAAGTTCTTCTGTTCTAAATTCTAAATCCTCTAAATCAAATACGCCTTCACTTAATCGCTTAAAAAAGCGGGGCATCCCATGTTCAAGTACATTTCCTCTTACACTTAACACAGGTGCTTCTGGATCAATCATTTCAGCAAGCTGCAATAATGAATGTTCATTTCCACCTGTTCCATGTAGTAACAATAATACAGGTTTTGAACTGTTGGTTCCCTTTTGAAAATAGTGTTTCATGTTTCATTCACTCCTTTTACTTGGTGTAATCGGTGGTAATACCGTTTCTAGCCGTTCTCTATACATTTCATATCTTGGAGGAAGCATTAATTTTTCACCTAGATTATCCACTTGCTCGTCAATCATAAAACCTGGTGGATCAGTTGCAATCTCGAATAAGATTCCACCTGTTTCGCGAAAATAAACGGAATTAAAGTAATTACGATCTTGAACAGGTGTTACTTGATATCCTAGTTCATTGAAATACGTTTGCCATTGAATTTGTTCCTCATCATCTTTCGTTCGCCATGCAATATGGTGTACCGTTCCGACCCCCATTTTCCCTCTGCTACCATAAGGAGTGCGTTTTACATCAATGATATTGCCAATATCTGCTTCGGATTTAAATCGGATATATTCTTCATCCTCCCCCACCTTTTGCAAGCCTAGGTCTTCTTCTATTAATCTCATTGTTTGATTAGGTGAGCTTGAAAATAGTGTTGCGCCGGCAAAACCTTTGATTGCTACTTCGGAATGGATTTGACCAACACTCCATTCACTTGTGTTGCCTTCTTCTCTTTCCACGATTTCCAATAGTAATCCATGTGGATCTTTAAAAAGAATGGATTCTTCATCGAAACGTATAATGTTTGTAAACTCGATATCGTGTTCGTTTAATCTACTTTTCCAAAATGGTAATGCACCTGTTGGAACCGCGTAGGATGTGACTCCAACCTGCCCATCTCCAATTTTACCCGGATAGGCATTTTCCCAAGGAAAAAAGGTAATGATTGTACCTGGGCTGCCGTTTTTGTCCCCAAAGTACAAATGATACGTTCCGGGATCATCGAAGTTTACCGTTTTTTTTACTAATCGAAGTCCTAATATATCGGAATAATAACGGACGTTTTCTTGCGGATCACCAACAATCGCAGTAATATGATGGATTCCTACACTTTTCATATGTCTATCTCCTTTCAATGAGTATATCTATATAAACGTCAAGTTTATCTCGAATTCGAGATAATTATATATAAAATTTATCACTACGTCAATTGAAGAATGAGTTAGATGTTGTTTATGATCCACAAATCATTCTGTATGATGCACTAATCATGTTTTATGCGGCACAAATTACATTCCATGATCCACAAACTCAATTTCCGACGTTCGAAAGGGAGACTATAATCCACAAATGATTTTGTATGATGCACTAATTCTGTTTTATGCGGCACAAACTACGTTCTATGATCCACAAGCCTAATATCCAACGTTCGAAAGGAGACTATAATCCACAAATGATTTTGTATGATACACTAATCAAATTTTATGCGGCACAAAACTACGTTCTATGATCCACTAACTAAATATCCCACGTTCGAATGAGAAGGAGAATATTTCGGGTAGAACCTTTACATATCAATAACAAAAAAAGTATGAAACCTTCACGATTTCATACTCGTTTTTGAATGCTAATTCTATTGTTTCTCCAAATTATCTAAATTACGCTTTTGCTAATGTTTCTTTCAAGCTACTGTATACTTCATTCCACAGCTTTTCATCTTCGGTAAAGGCTTGAGTGATTTTCTTGAACACTTCTTTTTGTTCTGCTTCAAAACGCTCATCCTCTTTTGGTGGCAATACAGAACGTAATTCCATTACGAATTCTTGTACTTTTGGTGCGCGAGGTCCCCAAACGGCTTTTTCTTCTCCATTTTTATCGATAAAAATAAAAATCGGAATAGAGCGTGCTGTGCCGTTCGTTAAATATTGATCCATTAGCTCAAGGTTTGAATCACGTAACACCATACGGATTTCAATATTCGCTGCTTCTGCCATTTTCATAAGAATTGGCTCATTCATCATTGCATCTCCACACCAATCTTCCGTAATGACAATGGCACGAAGATCTTTTGCTTTTAATTCCTCAAAAAATGCTTGATCAGCTTCTGAAACTTGGAAACGATTATAGATTGATTGCAGGCTTTCTTTATGTACGTTCATCGACTCAACAAAATCTTGTACCGGAATTCCTTTTTCAAACCATTCATTTAATGTTGGCATATTTATCACTCCTATCCATTATTGATTTAAAAATATCATAAACCAATAAATATTTCATTTTTGAACTCCCAACTTATCCAATTTTCTCACCATTTGTTTGGCTTCGCGTAATGTTTAAGCTTTTAACTTTTATATAATGATCTTTGCAATAATAACCAATTAATTTATCAGTTTCCCAGTCATACAAGGGATATACAGTATCAATATCTATTCCTGCTTTCTTCAAACAATATGAACATGTTGTTTGAAAATCAAAGTGGGTTTCACACATTGTTTGGATCCATCCTTTACAATTTACTTTCCACGGAATGTATACCCACCTTTTTCGAAAATAAAACAAAGGACAGAAACTATGTTCTGTCCATATTTTTTAGCGTTTATTTAATTCCTGAACCAATAACTTATTCACTAAAGGAGGATTCGCTTGGCCTTTGGTCGCTTTCATAATTTGCCCGACTAAAAATCCAACCGCTTTCGCTTTTCCGTTTTTGAAATCATCAATAGATTGTTGATTGGATGCTAATACTTCGTCGATAATTTTCAACAATGCCCCTTCATCGGAAATTTGCACAAACCCTTTTTCTTTAACAATCTTTTCAGGCTCGCCACCATTTTCAACGAGCTCCTTAAAGACGGTTTTGGCAATTTTGGAAGAAATCGTTCCATTTTCAATAAGCTTGATCATGCTAGCAAGGCTTCCTGGAGTTAAAGGGATGTCATTCAATTCTTTTTGCTCTGCATTCAAGTAGGCAGAAAGTTCACCCATGATCCAGTTAGAAGCTTGTTTCGCTTCTCCTCCCGCTGCAACTGTTGCTTCGAAGAAATCAGCCATTTCCTTCGTTACAGTTAATACGTTAGCATCATATGCCGGCAATCCTAGCTCTTCAATGTAACGTTTTTTCCGCGCATCCGGCAATTCTGGAATTTCAGTACGGATTCTTTCTTTCCACTCTTCATCGATAAAAATGGAAACAAGGTCTGGTTCAGGGAAATAACGATAATCATCTGATCCTTCTTTTACTCGCATCAATAATGTTTTGCCTGTTGCCTCATCAAAACGGCGTGTTTCTTGATCGATTACACCACCCGCAGATACAACTTCGATTTGGCGTTTTTCTTCATACTCTAACCCTTTACGTACAAAGTTAAAAGAGTTTAAGTTTTTCAATTCCGTCTTTGTCCCAAATTCTTTTTGGCCTACTGGACGAATTGAAATATTCGCATCACAACGCAAGGAGCCTTCTTCCATTTTACAATCAGATACTCCTGTGTATTGGATAATCGATTTTAATTTTTCCAAATAAGCATATGCTTCATCTGCTGTACGAATATCTGGTTCTGAAACAATTTCAATTAATGGTGTACCTTGACGATTTAAATCGACAAGTGAGTATCCGTCACCTGTATGCATTAATTTTCCGGCATCCTCTTCTAAATGAAGACGAGTGATTCCGATTTTTTTCTTTTCACCGTTTACCTCAATTTCAATCCATCCGTGTTCACCAATCGGTTTATCAAACTGAGAAATTTGATAGGCCTTCGGATTGTCTGGATAAAAATAATTTTTTCGATCGAATTTCGTTTCAGGTGCAATTTGACAGTTCAATGCCATCGCCGCTTTCATACCGAACTCAACCGCACGTTTATTCAAAACAGGCAACACACCCGGGTATCCTAAATCAACAACCGTTGTATTTGTATTTGGCTCTGCACCAAAATGAGCCGGTGCTGATGAAAAGATTTTAGAATCTGTTTTTAACTCGACATGGACTTCTAGTCCGATAACCGTTTCATAGTTCATTTTTTTCACCCCTTACAACTGTGGTTTTTCTTTATGGAAATTCGTTGCTTGTTCAAAGGCATGTGCTACTCGATAAACTGTTGCCTCATCAAAATGTTTTCCAATGATTTGCAGGCCAAGTGGCAAGCCATTTGTAAATCCGCATGGAACGGAAATACCAGGAACACCCGCAAGGTTTACTGGAATCGTTAATAAATCATTTGCGTACATTGTTAATGGATCAGACGTTTTTTCACCGATTTTAAATGCTGGAGTTGGTGTTGTTGGTCCAATAATCACGTCATATTTTTCAAATACATCTTCAAAATCATTTTTGATCAATGTTCGAACTTGCTGTGCTTTTTTATAATATGCATCATAGTAACCTGAGCTTAACGCAAAGGTTCCAAGCATAATGCGGCGTTTTACTTCCTCACCAAAGCCTTCAGAGCGTGATTTTTTATATAAATCAATCAAGTTTTCCGCATTCGGTGTGCGATAGCCGTAACGGACCCCATCGAAGCGAGCAAGATTTGAAGATGCCTCTGAAGAAGATAAAAGATAATAGGCAGCCGTTCCATATTTTGAATGTGGCAGACTGACTTCTTCCCATGTAGCCCCTAAACCTTCTAGCACTTTTAATGCATCTAAAACGGACTGGCGAACCTCTTCGTTTACACCCTCACCCATATACTCTTTAGGGACAGCAATTTTCAATCCTTTAATATCACCTGTTAAACTTTGCACAAAATTTGGCACTTCGACATTTGCTGATGTAGAATCATGTGGATCTACTCCGGAAATTGCTTGAAGAAGATAGGCATTGTCTTCCACATTACGCGTAATTGGTCCGATTTGATCGAGCGAGGACGCAAAGGCCACTAGGCCGAATCGGGAAACGCGCCCATAAGTTGGTTTTAAACCGACAACACCACAGAAAGCAGCTGGTTGACGAATCGATCCACCGGTATCGGATCCTAGAGAGAATGGCACTTCACCTGCGGCAACAGACGCTGCCGATCCTCCTGAAGATCCACCTGGAACCGTATTTACATTCCAAGGATTGAACGTTTTATGAAAGCCTGAGTTTTCCGTTGATGACCCCATTGCAAATTCATCCATATTTAATTTTCCAATTGTAATTGTACCTGCATTATGTAATTTATTCATAACTGTCGCGTTATAAATTGGGTCAAAATTTTCGAGGATTTTACTTGCACATGTGGTGCGAAGATCTTTTGTAACAATATTATCCTTGATTCCAATTGGCATTCCAAAGAGTGGTTGATTCGATTCCTCAGAACCTAGTGCTTCATCCAATTGCTTGGCTTTAGCACGTGCTGTTTCTTCGTCTAGTGTAAGAAATGCCTGAACCTTGCTTTCAACTTCTTGGATTCGTTGGTAAGATTCTTCAACGAGCTCTGAAACCTTGACCTCTTTTTTATGTAAAAATTCATGTAACTCAGAGATTTTATGATCAAATAAAGCCAACTCTACCCCTCCTACTCTATAATTGATGGTACACGAATTTGTCCATCTTTCTTATCTGGAGCATTCTTCAATACTTCCTCTTGCGGCAATCCTGGTTCCGCTTTATCCTCACGAAGGACATTGCGAATATCTAATACGTGAGAGGTTGGTTCTACGTTTGTTGTATCCACTTCATTTAACAATTCTGCAAGATTGATAATATCATCTAATTGCTTTGTGAATTTTTCCGTTTGTTCTCCATCAAATTCTAATCTCGCTAAATTAGCGACATGGTTAACTTGATCCTTTGAAATTCTCGACATTCCCTTCACCTCCGAAAGTGGGTTTGAAACAGTAATAATATTATTGATAATATCAGAATGGCTTGTATATAGGCAAGGGGACAGACTGTAGTATAGTCTGCCCCTTTATTTTACTTTAGAACCTTTGCCTTTATCGGTAAAATGGTACCAATCATCGCCACTATCGCACAACCAAGTAATATCGTCGGTACCCCTTTGATAGCTACAAACGATAATAGTCCAAAAACGATTAAATCAAGCACTGAGTCTAGAATTGACAATAATGATATCGTCGTCGCTCTCACTTCTGACGGAATGATGTCATTACTTAGCTGTGAGTAGATCGGATAGCGAATCGACCGAACAAATCGCAATAGAAAAAACGCACCGATAATCATCCACAATGTTTCTCCAAATATGGCCGAAATGACTAGACCGATAACAGCAATCCATCCAGTGACATGCATTAAAAATACTCTTGAGTAACGGCTTGCCATCCATCCAACTGAATTAGAAGAGAAATAGCCAATAACAGCTGCAATCGCATAAAGAATTCCAATATATGCGACCGGAATCCCAGCATTAGTAAATAAAGGTTGATTAAAATAATCGTATACTGCAGCAGCGGGTATGAATACCAATGTAACATTCATAAACATCCATAAAAGTGATGGGCATTTACGAATAACCTTTATGCCTTTAACTACTTGAGTAAATGGATTTTCGCGATAGGATGCTTGATTAGATGGATTTTTAACAAAGAATAATAGAATCAATTCTATTATATAAAAGAGCATGCCTAATCCAATTAATAGTTGAAACTGATCTTCCCTTAAATCTTTGGCCATATAGGCACCAAAAAGTACTGCCGCTATCATCGAAATAAAGCCCGCTGACTGAATTTTCCCCATCGCATGGTCCATTAAGTTTTGTTCGTCACTTTCTTTCAATGATTCATAAATCAGCGCCTCATCCGCTCCCGAAAAGAAAGTAACCGAAAAACCATTTAACCCACTATACAAAAAGAAAAGCCACGGTTCTTGCGCAATAAATAAAAAGCTATAGCTAATTATTTTTATGAATCCTCCGATGATAAAGGACTTTTTTGCGCCAAATCGATCTGCAAACACACCTGCTGGAACTTCCCCCAGCATAACAGCCCCACTCCAACACATAAGTACGAGGAAAATCTCGGATTCGGTCAACCCCCTTTCCATATAAAAAAGGGTCATGACTGGCTGCAAAAAACTAATCGTTGAAAAAAACTGAACCCAAAATAAAATCGTTATATTATGTGAGGCAATTGTATGCTTTTTCATTAACTCTCCTACTTCCATTATTTATTTATCTATTAAATGGAATAAGAAGCAGGAGTAAACAGGTTAACCTATCGATTCACTCCTCCTTCTTGAATCAATAGTGTTTTTTGAACATTACGCATAGTTAATTCCTCCTTTTTTATAATTATGAAAATTATAACATATAAAAATACCTTTTCATTTTTCGAAAAGGTATTTTTCCACATATTTATTTCATATCGACAAATTGCTCGGCCTCTGTCGACCCTTTTAATGCCGTCGTTGAGGAAGTACCTCCGGTGATAATCATCGAAACTTCATCAAAGTATCCTGTACCAACTTCACGTTGATGTCTAGTAGCTGTGTAGCCATACACTTCATTTGCAAATTCAGCCTCCTGCAATTCTGAATAAGCAGCCATGCCTCTTTCTTTATAGCCTTTTGCTAGTTCAAACATGCTATTATTTAGCGCATGGAAACCTGCTAACGTCACAAATTGGAACTTATAACCCATTTTCCCTAACTCTTGCTGGAATTTAGCAATCGTTGCTTCGTCTAATTTCTTTTTCCAGTTAAATGATGGCGAGCAGTTGTATGCGAGAAGTTTGCCAGGGAATTTCTCATGAATGGCTTCGGCAAAACATTTTGCTTCTTCTAAGTTCGGTTCAGATGTTTCGCACCAAACGAGGTCCGCATAAGGTGCATATGCTAAACCTCTAGCGATCGCTTGATCTAGTCCCGCCTTTGTACGATAAAATCCTTCAGGTGTCCGGTCACCAATGATAAATGGTGCATCATAAGGGTCCACATCACTTGTAATTAAATCAGCCGCATTTGCATCAGTTCTCGCAACAACTAAAGTTGGAACGCCCATTACATCTGCTGCTAGACGTGCGGAAATTAAGTTTTTCACGGCTGTCTGGGTCGGCAACAATACTTTTCCACCTAAGTGACCACATTTTTTCTCGGACGATAATTGATCCTCAAAATGAACAGCTGCCGCTCCAGCTTCAATCATTGCCTTCATGAGTTCAAAGACATTCAATTGTCCGCCAAAACCCGCCTCGGCATCAGCGACAATTGGAGCAAACCAATCAATAGAATGATCCCCTTCCACATGATGAATTTGATCAGCACGCTGCAATGCCTGATTAATTCGTTTGACTACGTGTGGAACACTATTTGCAGGATACAAACTTTGATCCGGATACATATGTCCCGACAGATTCGCATCTGCTGCTACTTGCCAGCCGCTTAAATAAATCGCTTTTAGTCCCGCCTTTACTTGTTGAACCGCTTGATTGCCTGTTAAGGCTCCTAATGCATTCACATAATCTTCTTCGTGAAGCAGATGCCAAAGTTTCTCGGCACCACGTCGTGCCAGTGTATGTTCAATATCTATCGATCCACGTAACTTTAATACATCCTCCGCTGAATAGGTACGTTCAATTCCTTTCCATCTTTCATCAAGCTCCCATGATTCTTGTAATTTCGACGCCTTTTCGTTTATCATTCTATATTCCTCCTAATCTATTATTTATAGGATTTCATAACCAGGGATGGTTAGAAAATCAATGAATTCATCCTCTTTAATGAGTTGATCAAATAGTTTAACTGCTTCTTCCAAACGTTGAAGTTTGCCGCAGTGATCATTTTTAATTTTTTCGAGCTCTTCTCCTTTTAATTGTTCATAAAGTTCAAAAGTTACCTCTCTGCCGTCCTCTAAAATCCCTTTCGGATGACGGATCCATTGCCAAAGTTGTGCACGTGAAATTTCCGCTGTCGCCGCGTCCTCCATTAAGTTATCAATTGGTGCAGCACCCTTGCCACTTAGCCAGGATTCAATATATTGAATTCCGACATTAATATTTTGCCGAACGCCCTTTTCAGAAATCTCACCGATTGGAACCTCTAACAAATCAGACTCAGTTATCGTGATATTTTGCTGTTTACTAGAATGAATCTGATTTGGAGTCGGCATTTCCCGATTGAATACTTCCAGTGCTACAGAAACAAGACCAGGATGGGCGACCCAAGTACCATCATGACCATCGCTTGCTTCTCTTTCCTTATCCGCACGTACTTTAGCAAAGGCTGCATCATTTTTTTCCGGGTCATGCTTCACCGGAATTTGTGCGGCCATCCCCCCGATTGCCGGTGCTTTTCTCATATGACACGTTTTGATTGTAAGTAATGAGTATGACCGCATAAATGGTACTGTCATCGTTACCGCAGAACGATCAGGTAAAAGCACATCCTCGGTGTTTTTCAATTTTTTCAAATAGCTAAATATATAATCCCATCTGCCACAATTTAGACCTGCAGAGTGTTCTTTCAGTTCAAATAAGATTTCATCCATTTCAAATGCTGCCATGATGGTTTCAATGAGCACTGTCGCTTTAATCGTACCTTTTGGAATGCCAATATATTTTTGTGCAAATAAGAACACGTCACTCCATAACCGCGCCTCTAGATGACTTTCAAGTTTCGGTAAATAAAAATAAGGTCCTGTTCCATTCTGTACTAATCGAACGGCATTATGAAAAAAATATAGTCCGAAATCAAATAAACTTCCTGAAATCGGCTGGCCATCCACTAATACATGCTTCTCTTCCAAATGCCAACCTCGAGGTCGCACCATTAATACGGCTGGATTTTCATTTAATTTATATTGTTTTCCATTTGTTCCTTCAAATGAAATCGTTCGATTTACAGCATCCCTTAAATTAATTTGCCCTTCCATGACATTATCCCAAGTCGGGGATGTAGCATCTTCTAAACAGGCCATAAATACCTTGGCACCCGAATTTAGAGCATTAATAATCATTTTTCGATCCACAGGTCCTGTAATTTCTACACGACGGTCCTGCAAATCACCCGGCAACGGAGCAATGGTCCAATCTCCCATTCGAATATGTTTCGTTTCCGGTAAAAACCCCGGTAACTTTCCTTGATCCATTTCTTTCTGTCGCTTGTGCCTTTTTTCTAAAAGTTCTCTTCGCCTAGTGCCAAAATGTCTCTCTAACTGTTCAATAAATTGCAATGCCTTTGGGGTTACTATTTCTTCGTACCCCGGTTTCATTGCACCTTTCACTTCAATCCCAGCTGTTTGGGTGCCCAAATGATTCCCTCCTCAATATTGTTATATTACAGTTTTTTATTTATAAAAGTATTATATAACAGTTTTGCGGAAGTGCAACAGAAAATTTAGATAAATATTCAGAAATCTATCGACAAAATTCGATTTGCATAATGTACCAAGTCATTGCTCCCGAAGCTCATTCCGAACTTTATGGATGAATAACTGTATCAGTATCTGCTACTAATTTATCTACCATAATTTCTTGTGGGATTGTTTTTGGGAGATATCCGTCCTCTTTATCTACCATAATTTCTTGCGGGATTGTTTTTGGAAGATATCCGTCCTCTTTATCTACCATAATTTCTTGCGGGTTTGTTTTTGGGAGATATCCGTCCTCTTTATCTACCATAATTTCTTGCGGGTTTGTTTTTGAGAGATATCCGTCTTTTTTATCTACCATATTTTCTTGTAGGAATGTTTTTGGGGGATATCTGTCATTTTTATCTACCATAATTTCTTGCCGGATTGTTTTTGGGAGGTATCTCACTACTAAGAAGAATTTCATTTGGATGGAAATTTTTCTTTTAAGTAACTTATTCGTTATATTTGAATAGGTCTATTATCCACTCTGTTCCACTAAAAAAAACAGACGGAAATCCCGTCTGTTTTTATTGATAAATATGCACTTCAGGTTCTTTTTCTCCCGGATTACGAACAATTAATGCCTTTGGTCCGTTTACAGAGGTGACACTTACCTCTAGTGAAATATAATCAGGGAATGTGTCAATCACAAGTCCTGTAATATATTGGGTAAATCCAACGACTTCAGATTGTCCGTAAAACTGAATTGGAATTTCAATACTTAATTGAGTTAGTTGCTTATCTTTATAAAGCCCACGTCCAATAACGCCATTGTAGTTTGGAAAATACTTTTCGACATCTTGTTTGAACTTTTCAAATCTGTTTGCATCATCTCGATATGTCTTTGTTGTATTATCATCTGGGAATAGATAATATTTTTCTTTTATCTTTTTCCAGCCGTCAATGGAGGAGCTTCCTTCTCCCACTTCCGCATAGGATACAAAGTTACCCGGCACAACAGAATCTTTCGATTTTTGCTCGAAAAGGGCTATCGTAATTGGGACATCTCTTAAACCATTCATGTTGCGAAGGCGTTTAATCACTTCTTGCGCAATCTTTTTCCCTTCACTTTCGGTGTTTGTAATATCCTGTTGGTACACGGCACCGTATTGTTCCTTTTGATAATAGTGGACGGTATTCAAAGCTAATCCGATGACTACCCCGCCTAATTTCACCGTATCTTTTTTCGTCTTTACTAAATAGTCATGCTCTAAAATATGCGCAAGATAAATTGGACTTCTCTTATTTTGTTCTTCAATCGAACCTTTTCCATTATTCACTGGATTCAAGCCTACATTTTCACTTGCAGATAACTTCTTTTCTTTAAGTTGGCTTTTTGTATATTTACGATTTAGCCATGCATCAACGGTATCCTTATCCAAGTATTGTCCTTCTTGGAATAGATATGTTTCCGGTGAAAACGTATTATGAGCAACTCGCATCAATCCTGTTTCAAACTCTTGGATATCGTAACGGGTATTTAAGTTATTGACAATTCTCCCTCTCGCCTTGCTTGGTTTGAAAGGTAAGATTGTTCGATAATATTGATCAGAAACTTGATAATTGGGAATAATCGCTGTTTCCTTTTTATTATTTTTATTTTGTACCACTTTGTTTTCTGTATCAAATTTTGGTGCGCATCCTGTTATGAGAAGCAAAACAGCAGCGAACACCGGCAACCACTTTTTCATGCTTATTTGCCACCTTTATTTCGTCCGTTATTCCTACTATTGGCTGGACTTTTAATACTAATCATTTTAATAGACTTTATATAGGAAGATAAAGTTTCATTTATAAGGTAAGAAAGTATACATTTCTTAAGGTTTAATGGTCATAAAAAGTACCTGCTTTGTCTAGCTCCAGCGCCTAGCCCCTCGAGGTCAAATGTTCTTCGGCAATAAAAGTCAAAAAGCAGACTTTTTTTGCCGGAGAACATTTGCTTGTCGGGGCTAAGCAAGGCGCTTCCACTTTTCTAATTGTCTAGCTCCAGCGCCTATCGACTAGAAAACTTCAGGACTTTTCCCTACGATAAGTCAACATCGATTCGCCTTACAGGATCACCGTGTTTCCTTTATCTCAGTCAAAGTCCTTCCAGTTTTTACGTCGATGAGCAAGGCGCTTCCGCTTTTCTTAATGATTAAATTCTTCAAGCATTTTTTCTTCGTCCCAAACCTCGATACCAAGCTCATTTGCTTTCGTCAATTTCGAGCCTGCATCGGCACCCGCAATAACCAAATCTGTTTTTTTACTTACACTTCCGGTAACACTAGCTCCTAAAGCTTCAAGTTTTTCTTTTGCTTCATTTCTTGTAAGCTTTTCCAGTTTACCGGTTAGAACAACGATTTTTCCGGCAAAGATAGAGGAAATCGATTCCGTTTCAACAGGCATAGGACCTTTATATTCCATATTTAAACCGGCAGTTTTCAATTCCTGAATGAGTTCACCTGCCTCTTCATTCTCAAAATAGGTAACGATAGAATCGGCCATTTTTTCACCAATATCCTGGATGGCTGTAAGTTCTTCCTTCGTTGCAGCTGCTAATGCATCCATATTTCCAAACTTTTGCGCCAATGTTTTAGCCGCTTTTGCGCCAACATGGCGAATACCAAGCCCAAAAAGGAGCTTTTCTAATGAATTTGTTTTAGAGCTTTCAATTGCTGCTAGTAGATTAGAAACAGATTTTTCACCCATCCGTTCTAATGCTAACAGTTGTTCCTGCTGTAAACGATAAATATCTGCCACATCATGAATAAGTTCATGAGAAAATAATTGACTAATCACTTTCTCTCCTAGACCATCAATATTCATGGCGTTCCTTGAGACAAAATGAATCAATCCTTCTCGTATTTGGGCAGGACATTTCGGATTGATGCAACGTAAGGCCACTTCCCCTTCTAATCGAACAAGTTCGCTTTCACAATCAGGGCAATGTGTCGGCATCATAAATTCCTTTTCTTCACCTGTACGTCTTTCAACTAACACATTAACGACTTCAGGAATGATATCTCCTGCCTTTTTAATGACAACATAATCGCCAAGTTTGATATCTTTCTCGCGAATTAAATCTTCATTATGCAAAGATGCCCTTTGAACTTTTGTGCCGGCAACGCGAACTGGGTCAAGTATTGCAGTCGGTGTGATTACTCCGGTGCGTCCAACACTTAATTCAATATCATGAAGCTTAGTTACGACTTCTTCTGCGGGAAACTTGTAAGCAATGGCCCATCTTGGACTTTTTGCTGTAAATCCAAGGGAATTTTGTTGTTCAAACGAATTCACTTTAATGACGATTCCGTCGATTTCATATGGCAGATTTGGGCGCTTTTCTATCCATTTTTGTACATACTGGAGAACCTCATCAATATTTGCACATTTTTCTCTTTCCTTGTTCACCTTAAAGCCAAGTGTACCTAACAAATTTAATCCGTCATGTTGTGTAGTGACACCAGTTTCACTAAAATCTCCAATTGCATAAAGGAAAATATCTAAGTTTCTTGAAGCTGCAATTCGTGGATCCAATTGGCGCAATGACCCCGCTGCAGCATTTCGTGGATTTGCAAATGGTTCTTCCCCATTTTCTTCTTTCGCTTTATTTAATTGTTCAAACGACTTTTTCGGCATATATGCTTCGCCGCGGACCTCGATTGACATCGGTTGGTTAATTCTAAGTGGGATTGATCGAATCGTTTTTAAATTTGCGGTGATATCTTCCCCAATGGTTCCGTCACCTCTTGTGGCACCCTGAATAAATAGCCCGCTTTCATAACGAAGTGAAATCGCTAATCCATCAATCTTTAATTCACAAACATATTCAACCTCATCACCAACCACTTGCTTTACTTTACGATCAAAATCACGAAGATCATTTTCATTAAATGCATTTCCTAAGCTAAGCATTGGGATATGATGTTCAACTTTTTGAAATGCTGAGAGAATTTCTCCACCGACACGTTGGGTCGGAGAGTCGGGGGAAATCAATTCCGGAAATTGCTCTTCAATATTGGTTAGCTCTCTCATTAACTGATCATATTCAGCATCGGGAACTGATGGATGATCCAATACATGATATTCGTAATTATATTGATTCAGCAGATTATGAAGTTCCTTTATTCGTTTTTCGGCATCCTTTTTTTCCATAACAACAACCCTTCCATTTAGAAGTTGGAGGTTGGGCCTAAGGTAGGAGAAATCGGCAAAACTGCCGATTTCGAGATTCATCAACTTCTATTCATATTTCAACTACTATCTTTTTTATACTTTTGTAATCGGTGCAAATTCCGCTAACAGTCGCTTAATTCCAACAGGGCTTGGGAACGCAATGTCCAGTTCCACACTTTTCCCTTCCCCTTTTACGCTAACAACTGTACCAATTCCCCATTTTTTATGTTCTGCTTTATCGCCTACTACCCAAAAAACTTCACTGCCACCTGTACTAGCTGTTACAGGTCTCATCACAGGACGATTCGTAGCAGGTTTACGCGCGGAACCGAATGGCTTATTAATTTGTCTCGCTTCTTTTTGAACAGGTTCAAGTATATCTTCGGGAATTTCACTAATAAAGCGTGAAACAGGATTCATATTCGTACGTCCAAATAATGTACGCATCCCCGCATTTGTTAGGAATAGTTCCTCCTCTGCCCTCGTAATTCCTACATAGGCAAGACGACGCTCCTCTTCCATCTCAGCTTCTTCCATAAGAGAGCGGCTATGTGGAAAGACACCTTCTTCCAGCCCAATTAAGAATACAACAGGGAATTCTAGTCCCTTAGCAGAGTGTAAAGTCATTAATACACATGTTTCATTTTTTGTTTCTTCCTCATCTAGTCGATCAATATCTGCAACAAGGGCAAGATCTGTTAAAAAGGCTACCAAGCTCTTATCATCATTAGCTTCTTCAAAATTCTTTGTTACCGATAAAAATTCATCGATATTTTCAAGTCTGCTTTGCGATTCAATGGTTTTTTCTGCTTTTAACATTTCTCGATAACCTGACTTCTCCAACACTTCTTCAACTAATTCTGTGACAGAGAGGTATTCCTGCATTCCAGTATACCCTTTAATCAACTCGTAAAATCCATTGGCCGCATTGGCGATTTTCGGACTCACGCCGATAAAATCGATTTCCTTTAATGCATCCATAATCGAGAGGTCGTGATCAGCTGCATATCTGGCGATTTTATCAAAGGAAGTCGCACCAATCCCCCGTTTAGGAACATTTATCACCCGTTGTAAACTAATATCATCATTTGGATTTGCAATTAACCGTAGATAAGCCAATATATCCTTGATTTCTTTACGGTCATAGAATTTGATTCCCCCGACAATGTTATATTCAATATTTGATTTTAACAGAACTTCCTCGATAACACGTGATTGTGCATTTGTACGATAAAGGATGGCGATATCGGAAAGTTTCCGCTGACCTGAATTGGTTATTTCTTTAATTTTCCCTGCAACATATTGTGCTTCCGTTTGTTCACTATCTGCACGGTAGTATACGATTTTCGGTCCATCTTCGTTTTCCGTCCATAAATTTTTCGGTTTACGGTTTGCATTATTTTTAATAACCTCATTAGCGGCCTGGAGGATTCGCTTCGTTGAACGATAATTTTGCTCTAATAAGATTACTTTTGCGCGGGGATAATCTTTTTCAAACGACAAGATGTTAGCAATATCTGCTCCACGCCAACGATATATCGATTGATCCGAATCACCGACAACACAAAGATTTTGAAAACGTGATGCAAGCATTTTCACAAGCATGTATTGAGCACGGTTCGTATCCTGATACTCATCCACGTGAATGTATTGAAATTTCCGTTGGTAGAATTCTAATACTTCCGGCACACGCTGAAATAAATGAATTGTCATCATAATTAAGTCATCAAAATCTAATGCTTGATTTTTACGAAGACGTTTTTGGTATTCTTCATATACATCACTGACTACTTGTTCGTAATATCCTCCGACAAGTTTAGAGTACTCTTCCGGGTCAACTAATTCATTTTTGGCGCTGCTAATTGTTCCGAGAATAGACCTAGCATCAAATTTCTTCGGATCAATATTTTTATCTTTTAAGATTCCTTTTACCACTGATTGTTGGTCCGTTGGGTCCAAAATTGTAAAATTACGATTAAAACCAATTCGATCGATATCTCGTCTTAAAATACGAACACACATCGAGTGGAAAGTGGAAATCCATACATCTTCGGCAGCTCCACCCATGATAGTTCCAATCCGTTCCTTCATTTCTTTCGCTGCTTTATTCGTGAAGGTAATCGCTAAAATATTATAAGGATTGACGCCCTTTTCCACCATTAAATAAGCAACCCGATGGGTAAGAACACGGGTTTTTCCACTTCCAGCACCAGCCATTAACAAAAGTGGTCCGTCCGTTGTTTTTACGGCTTCTTGTTGCTCGGGATTAAGACCATTTAAAAGTCGATCTGTTAAAAATTGCATTATTTCACACCACCATTCAGGAACATTTGTTCCTATTATATATGTTTATTATAAACAATGTCTACTACCTTAAATCTTTACGGCTTTGACTGTTTTCAGTGCTTCCTCTAAATTTTCATACAAAGCATTGCCAATAACAATTACATCCGCAAATTGACCCATTTCTTTCGCTTGTGCTGCAGTGGAAATTCCCCCGCCATAAAACAATTTCGTTTGATTTAATTGAGCCTTTGCGGCTTTTACAAGTTCAATATCACCATATTTTCCGCTATATTCTAAATAAAAAATAGGCATTTTAAATAAATGCTCAGCCATCATTGCGTAAGCAACAACATCCTCTTCATCCAAATCAGTATTTGCTCCAGTTAGATTAGCTACTTTACAATCATCATTTAAAATGCAGTAGCCTTCAACGATGAGCTCATCCCAATTCATTAAAACCCCATATTCTTTTACCGCTTCATGATGAATCCCCTTAATCCACTTAGCATCTGTCGTGTTAAGTATTGTTGGGATAAAATATAAATCAAAACCCGGTGTGATAGATTCAATCGTAGAAACTTCTAACACACATGGTACTGTATATCTTCTTACTCGAGACATTAAATTTAGAACATTTTCCAATGTGACTCCATCTGATCCACCAATAATGATTGCACTTGTTCCTGATTCACATATTTTTTCTAAATTTTCATCCGATATATCCTTATTAGGATCTAATTTAAAGGCGTGGCGCCACTCGCGAACGTCATACATCCGTAAAAAATCCTCCATTCTATATTCCTACATCATTATAGCATTTGAATGAACAAGCTAAAAAGAGTTTCCAATGATATTAGAAGGTAATTATTTGAAAACATGATAGTTAAAATTATCAAATTATATATATCTAAGGACAAAAGTCCCGTTAATTACATGTAAATGTATGAAAATGCATAAATATTAGTTCAAGTTAGGAAAATTTGAAAATTTAATGGGGATTTATCACAATAATTTCGTGTTATTTTCCCAAGTTAAATGTCCTAGAAAGTATGCTATTATAAGGATAAGAACTTTTCCACCAAGCAATAAAATTTGTTAGGAGGATGAAAAAATGATAAAAGAAAAGAAGCCAGCGAAAATTACTAAAAGGGAAATCGACACATTGATATTCAAGATTGATCGATTATTAAGCGAAAAGAAAACTACCGAATTGCAAAAAGCATAATATAACAATAGGCTTTTGGCATAGTCCAAAAGCCCTCTCTTACATTTTCTTATTGTTTTTGGTATATTTTCAAGATATTCTAAATATAATGAGTACTACATCTATTTTCACCCATCTTTTCTACTAGATTAGTAGTAATCCCGAAAAAATTATCTTATTATTACCACTTCACACAATTTTTAATATATAATAAGGTAAATATGCAGGTTTAGGTGATTACTATGAATATCGGTGCCATTATCAAGTTAAATAGAATTAATCAAAATTTAACACAAGAGGAACTTGCCGATGGAATTATCTCAATTTCCTATCTATCAAAAATTGAAAATGGGAAAATTGAACCTAATGAAGAAGTCATAAAGCTTCTCTGTCGCAAACTAGGCATTCAAATCAATAGTCAAATTGATGACAGTACAAGGGTCAAATGCAATGAATGGTTTCACCTCTTGCTAACTTCCTCCAACATCGAAGAAATTAAACAGAAATATAAAGAAATCAATGAAGTATCTAAAACGATACATGATTCTGAACTACAGTTATTAATCAAAATTCACATGATAAGATACTATTTAAAAATCGGTGAAACAACGAGGGCATTCGAACAGATTAATAATTTAAAAGATGTAAGCGGTACATTTAATAACTTACAAAAATATTATTGGTATAAGTTTAATGGGAATTATTATTCGATCGTTGAGGAAGAGAATGATGCCCTTCAAAAATATACACTTTCTGAGGATTTTATCCCACATCTCGACCTTCCAGAAGATGAAATTGCAGATATTCTTTATTCACTTGCCGTTACATACAGTAAACATCGATTAACTTCCGAAGCACAAAGTTATGCTAATAGGGCATTAGAATACTATAGACAAATTTATAATTTTTCGAGATGTGCTGAGTGCCACATAGTATTAGGTATTTGCTATAGACGGATCAATAATCATCAGAAGGCAGAAAAAAATTATCAGTTAGCTAAGCAACTTGCGGAAAGTACAGATAACAAAAGGTTAGTTCATCTAACTCATTTAAATATGGGTTATCTTTACTTTACAAAAGGAGATTATAATCAAGCTATCAAACATCTTGACATTATTGTAAATGAAAAAGATGTACCATTAATTGACCGTCTTGCAGCTTTAACCTCTATTATAGGCGAATCATATATTAATAATGATTTAAAGGAAACAAAAAAAAGAATTAATCAAGGGTTAAATTTGATAAATGCTAAAAATAAAAATAAGTATCTTTCTTTTTATTACGAGATACTTAGCCATTTATATTTAATAGATAAAGAGTATGAAAAATTTGAAAACCTAATGATAAATGAATTTATTCCATATTTAAAGGAACAAAAAAATTATGCAAAGTTAGCGGGTTTTGCAGAAATGCTTGGGAATCATTTTGAAAGTATCCATAAGTATAAAAGTGCATCAACCTATTATAAACTGGTCAATTTTTCCTATAAACAAATTGTTCAAATTTAGGAGGTATATAATGAAAAAATTAATATTGTCTTTATCTGCTGGTTTTTTATTACTTGTTGGGGGAGTTATTGTGAGTAATGATCAAAGTAATTCTCATGTTAAGAATGTTGCTGCAGGTGGAGGAGAAAGAGAACCAAGTATCCTTTCCATCAAAGTCCCAACATCTGCATAATAACTACTAAAGAAGAAGTAATCCCGATTACTTCTTCTTTTTCATATTTCTCATTCATGAATAAAAAAGCACACTAAAGCAAGTTTGATAAGTAAGCGGAGAAATTCCCCTTAATTACAAAATAGCATTGAAAAATGCTTAAATAGACGGAAGAATTCCGGCTATTTACTCAAAAAGTGTGTAAATTGGTAATTTCCCTTTGCTTAAACGGAATATCTCCGCTTATCTTCTTCAAACCGGGCCCTATTCTACTGTTTAACCGGAAAATATCCGCTTATCTTAATCTTAATTATCTGTCTTTGCTCAAAGGAGTTCATCAATTAATTACCAATCCATATATACCAAATAGCATATCAATTAACATAGTAATTAGCACGTTGACGGCAACATTGTTCAAGAAGTTTTTTAAGCTGCAATTTCACTTGCTAATGAAAGTAGCAATATCTCATAATCGTTGATATATAAGAGGAAAATTAAAGACCAAATCATATGAGATTTGGTCTACTTATTGGCATAGTATTTAGTATATTTCCCCATCAAAATGAAACTACATATAATAACATGCATGCCTTAAGGCAAATTTATTCCTCTGTCTTTTCCACATCTGATTCTTTAATCCGTTCCAATACCATCTCATAAGAGTCGTTTCCATAGTTCAAGCATCTTTTCACACGTGATATTGTTGCTGTGCTGGCACCTGTTTCGGATTCAATGATATGGTAGGTTTTCTTTTCTCGCAGCATTCTAGCTACTTCTAAACGTTGTGCTAGTGATTGAATTTCATTTATTGTGCATAGGTCATCAAAGAACCGATAACATTCTTCTTTATCTTTAAGTGAAAGTACAGATTCAAACAATTGATCTAATGCTTTCCCACGTAATTTGTCTATTTGCATTTTATCCTCTCCTCTTTAACCTATTACTCTGAAAATGACACATCTTTTAAATTCGGCACGATGTTGATCCAAGTTTTTCCAGGTACAAATTTGGCTGGAATCCCATTTTCGTAAGGTATAATTGCTCCTTCTACATTGCGCCACTCCACTTCACGGTATGTCCCTTTTTGGATAAAATAAGCTTTTCCTCCAGAGGTTAAATCAATACTGCGACGTCCGTAATCATCGATAATTTTATGTTGCATCTCAACAACTAATAAATTATCTAATAAGACAGGTTTCTTCGTCTCCAAATCAATGGTTTGCTCATCACCTGAGAATCGTTTAAATTTTTGAAGCTTTTCATCATATTCATATTCAGCATTAAATAAAGCATTAGTTGAATAGCGAATAAGTATATGGTTGGCTTTTTGCCCTTTAATTTGCTTTAATTCATCTTCTGAAGCGAAATTTAAAGCTTTCGGGGGTGTATCCATTTTGAAGTTTTTCATTTTTGCGCCTTTACGTATATTTTCATACGTAATATAAGAATTATGTGGTGCTTGCCTTTCACTCGATCGCTTAAATAGTGTACCATCATACTGCATACCATTTATATTATCAATATATCCACTTTCGAGCATTTTACGGGCCTCAGGACTATATCCATGGGCAATATAAAAGCTATCATACCCTTTTGCTAACTCGATAAAATAATCCCTTGAGCTCCGAACGGGACCAATCCTATTGGGTTTCCCACTTTGAAAAATGGCTAAAAAACGTGTAATATCACCTTCAGCTAAAACCTCATATACAATATCAGCCTCGGTTAATCCGGATTGCGGACGTGCCTTCGGATGATTGTTTATCATCACAGAAACGGCACGAGTTCTTGATTCTTCATTTGCCTCTAAACCCGTTAACGGAAATGTGAATTTCACATTTGGCTTTTCATTTCCTGAAACTTCCCCTCTTTCAGGAGATTTAGCGGTTTCATTGTTTTCTGTTTCCTTTTTATGACTACAAGCCGATAATACACAAATTAGTACTATCGCAAGTAAAAAAGTTTTCTTGATCATTTATAAATCATACATCCCCTTTAGTTCAGTAATATAAGACATTGATATTATTCGCTTTCAACAAAAAAATACCAAATGTAATTTTACCTCATAATCGTTGGAAAAAGTACCGTTTTATTCATTACATCGAATATTCCTCTTTGTGTAATTCGGATATATGGTAAATGCGTTGCTGAGAAAAATAGTAACGAATATATCGGATCATTATGAGGATATCCTCTTTCGACTAATAGCTCTTTAAGCACCTTTTCTTCTTTTATCAATCTATCCATCGGCTTATTTGACATAAAACCGGAGAGGCTTAATGGAATTTCGTGAATGACCTCTTCTTTTTCAGTTAGCACAATTCCCCCGCCAAGTTCCTTCATCCGATTAAATGCACAAACCATATCGTTTTTATTTTTACCTATTAAAATAATATCTCCGGTACTTGAAAACGAAGAGGCAAAGCCCATTAAGCTAGTTGAAAAACCCTTTACCATCGTATTAATTCTCCATGATCCATCCCGTCCAATCAAAATTAAAAAGCTTTCATCATGGTCAGTCGCTAATTCTTCGGTTGCAATATCAAAAGTAACAGAATATGGCTTGGTAATTACATCATTGATCATTTCAATCCCAAATGGCATTGAAAATTGTAAATCATCGTTGTCGAGTTCCCAATCTAATTTTAATGGAGCAAATCCGTACTCTTCCCAGTCAATATCTTCATCTTCTATTATTACTTTTCCGTCTTTTTTTAGCCATTTGCCTTTAGAAAGTACGGAAATTGGTGTCGGATTATTCTCATTCTCAAGGAAATTAATACTAGCAACACGACCAGTTGCAATTAATCCATGTAAATGTTCAATATTATAATATTTCGCCACATTAAATGATGCCATATGATAAGCATCAATAACAGGTACGCCATTTTCAATAGCCATTCGAATCAAACGATCGATAATTCCATTTTCGTAGAATGCTGGTGTCGACCCATCCGTATTGAAAAACATCGATTCATATTGATCGATACCTAATCGATTCATATCTTCCAAAAGCACAGGAAGATCTGGTCGAATTGATGAGTGACGCAGTGAAACCATATAGCCTTGCATTAAACGCTTATATACTTCTTCACCTGTCATCGCTTCATGATCACAATCGGCTCCAAATAGCATCATTTTGGCAAGTGTCTTCTCCGATGCACCCGGAAAATGGCCTTCAATTTTCTTTCTCATTCGCTTCGCTTCCTGGATCCAGTGAAGAATTAAATCATCACCGTCAAGAAGCTTTGGCCAACCTGTCAGTTCTCCCCCTTGTAATACAGCATCATGCTCAAGCCATGATTTCACATCACCATGTGAAAAGATGGTTTCCTCTTCTCTAAGCTCTGTTTGTGAATCAAATCGGCTCCACCAGTACATTGTGACAGGAGAATGTCTTAGTTCCCTAATTAAAGAAAACGCTTTCTTTTTTCCTAATTGCAAAGCAAGTACTAAGTTATCGTTAATAATTGTTGTTGTTCCCGTTTGTGATGCATATCGAGCGAACGATTGGGGATTATATAACTGAAATGGGTGAACATGTGGTTCAATATACCCCGGAACAAGTGTAAGTCCTGAACAATCAATTACTTCACATTTTGTAGTATTCTCAGGAAGCTCGTCCCCGGTATACACAATCCGATCTTCATATATCCAAATATGACCATTCATCCATTTACGAAACATTGAGTGTAAATACCGTGCATTTTTTAAAAGTAATGTCGGGGATTTCTTACCGCTGACAACTGCTACATGATCACGGATTTGCTTGTTCTTCCACCGGTATCGTTGATCTAGCATGAACATCCCTCCCTAGGGAGTTTTCTCTTTTTATTTACAATCGTATCATATTTTACCTTTTAACGCATTAAAGTTTTGAAATAAATTGTAAAAATTTTGTGAATGGGTGGGAATGAGATGAAAGTTAACAAAAATATCGGGATCGTTAATGCAATGATTCGGATTACATGCGGGTTGACCTTTCTTGCTTGGTCTACGGCCAAATTATCAAGAAAACCACGATGTAATTCATATGCATTAGTTATGTTGTTAAGTGCAATGAAGGTTGCTGAAGGCATAGTAAGATTTTGTCCTGTTACAGAACTATTAAAAAACTGCCAATGGGCAAAACCGCAACAAACAACATCTAGCAGCAATAATAATGCAAGGCAGTTCGAACAACAAAATCAACAGCAAACGACTCAAACCGGTGGAAATGAGATTGATTTGATGGATGAGATGAAAAAACTCCAAGATCAATTAGAAGATTAATTAGCAAATAAAAGAATCGGGCTCACAATCGGGGCCGATTCTTTTATTTGTTACTTTGCTTTTAAACCAATATCACTTCGATAAAAAAAGTGATCAGATTTTACTTTATCCATTTCTCCATACACTTTATGGATAGCATCCCGGAGATCATTTCCTTTTGCACCAATGAGCAAAACTCTTCCTCCATTTGATACGATGGCATCCTCTTCATTTCGTTCAGTTCCTGCATGAAAAACAAGTGTAGATGATTCGAATTTATTCAAATTTGGTATTTCTATTCCTTTTTCATACGTACCTGGATAGCCTTTTGAAGCAAGTACTACTCCAACAGAAGCATCATTACTCCAAGAAATCGAGGGGGTCTTTTCGTTTTGCAAATCAAGAATGACTTGGACAAGATCAGATTCCAATCTTGATAACACAACCTGTGTTTCTGGATCCCCGAATCTCGCATTAAACTCAATTACTTTCGGACCTTCGTTCGTCAGAATTAATCCCGCATAAAGAATCCCGCAGAAACTTCTTCCCTCTGCTTTTAAGGCATGTGCCGTTGGGATGAGTATTTCTTCCACTGCACGATCTACTTCTTGCTGTGGAATTTGCGGAACTGGAGAATACGCTCCCATCCCACCTGTATTCGGACCTTTATCACCATCAAATGCACGTTTATGATCTTGAGCAATCACCATCGGATAAACGTCTTCTCCGTTCACAAAAGCCATCAAGGAAAATTCCTCGCCTTGAAGAAATTCCTCAATCACTACCTTTGTAGAAGCAACGCCAAATGTTTGATTGACCATTAATTGCTCGAGTCCTTCTAAGGCTTCTTCAACTGTTAGAGCAACGATTACGCCTTTTCCAGCAGCAAGACCATCCGCTTTTATCACAATTGGTGCGCCATGCTCAAGAATATATCGTTTCGCTTCTTCAAATTGTTCAAATGTCTCATAAGTTGCAGTTGGAATGGAGTATTTTTTCATTAGGTTTTTTGCAAAAGATTTGCTTCCTTCAATGAGGGCTGCCTCCTTAGTAGGACCGAATACGTTTAAGCCTGCTAACTGAAATTCATTCACAATTCCCGCTGATAAAGGATCTTCCGGACCAACGATAGTTAAATCGATTTGGTTTTCCTTTGTGAAGGCAATTAAATCAGTGAAATTCGTCTCGGAAATAGGTACGATTACTGCATCCTCACGAATCCCGGCATTTCCAGGAGCACAGTACACCTTTTTCACAAGTGAACTTTCTTTAACCTTTTTACATATCGCATGTTCTCTTCCTCCACGGCCAATAACTAAAACATTCATCGGAACTCACCTCATTAATTTAGGAAGTAAGGGACATAATTTACTTATTCGAATCCATGTCCCTTTGAATTGTATTAAAGAATTAATGTTTGAAATGACGGATACCAGTGAAAACCATCGCTATGCCATATTCATCCGCCTTCTTAATGGAATCTTCGTCACGGATTGATCCGCCCGGCTGAATGATTGCTGTTATCCCAGATTTAGCTGCCGCTTCAACAGTGTCATCCATTGGAAAGAAGGCATCCGAGGCCATAATAGCCCCTTTCGCTTGCTCGCCAGCCTGATCTAATGCAATTTTGGCTGATCCTACTCGGTTCATTTGACCAGCACCTATTCCAAGGGTCATTTCCTCATTTGTCACAACAATTGCATTTGATTTCACATGTTTAACAACTTTCCATCCTAACGTAAGTGCCTTCCATTCCTCTTCAGTCGGCTCCCGTTTTGTTGGAACAGTAATATTGGCATTTTCTAAAGTAAATGAATCTTGATCTTGTACGAGTAATCCACCTTCAACTGAAGTAATGACACGCTCTACTTTATTTTCATGATCAAACGGAACAGTTAACAACCTAAGATTCTTCTTCGTTGTTAAAATGGCTAAAGCATCTTCGGAAAATGAAGGAGCGATAACAATTTCTAGGAAGATTTCATGCAATTGCTCGGCCGTTTCTTTATCAACTTCACGATTAAAAGCAATAATTCCGCCAAAAATTGATGTTGAATCAGCAGCATAGGCTTTAGCAAATGCTTTAGATGGACTACTTCCAACCCCAACACCACAAGGATTCATATGTTTAACCGCTACAGCAACTGGTTCAGAAAAATCCTTTACAATTTGAAGGGCAGCATCAGCATCATGAATATTATTGTAAGATAATTCTTTTCCATGTAATTGTTTTGCATGGGCAATAGAAAACGGAGAACCTATTGGATTGATATAAAAACTAGCCTTTTGATGTGGGTTCTCCCCATAACGTAACGATTGCTTTAATTCATATGAAAATGTAAGACGCTCCGGGTTTTCTTCATCAACAAGTTGCGTCATATAATCCGCGATGTAAGAATCATAAGCTGCAGTATGTCGGAAAACCTTTGCGGCTAATCGTTTATTTGTTTCTTCAGAAACATTCCCATTACTCTTCAACTCTTCTAATACACCGTTATAATCGAGGGAATCAACTACAACCGTGACATACTCATGGTTTTTCGCTGCAGATCTAAGCATAGTTGGTCCACCAATATCAATATTTTCTATGGCGTCCGCTTCAGTTACATTTGGTTTGGCAATGGTTTGTTGGAAAGGATAAAGATTGACACAAACAAGATCAATTGGAGAAATTTCTTGTTGATCTAATTGCTCCATGTGTTCGAGATTTCGTTTAGCTAATAGTCCCCCATGAATAAAAGGATGCAACGTTTTTACTCTTCCTTCCAAAATTTCCGGAAAGCCCGTGACATCTTCTACGCCTATAACTGTTAACCCCGCTTCAACTAATGCTTTTTTTGTTCCGCCTGTTGAAATAATTTCAACACCTAATTCAAGCAATCCTTGAGCAAATTCAACGATTCCTGTTTTATCTGAAACACTAATGAGTGCACGTTTCATTGTGTAACTTCCTCCTCTTTCCACAAAAAACTTTTTTGAAATAGCAATTGTATCGTTTCTGGGTATAATCGGTGTTCAATTTTATGCACCTTTTCAGCTAGTGAATGTTCCGTATCAGCTTCTTCTATTTTTAATGATTCTTGGGCAATAATTGGCCCCGTGTCCATTCCTTCATCTACAAAATGAACGGTTACTCCCGTCACTTTAACTCCAGCTTGGAGGGCTTGCCCAATCGCATTTTTTCCGGGAAAAGATGGGAGAAGTGATGGGTGAATATTAATGATTCGCTGTGAAAATGTTTTTAATAATGTTGGCCCAATTAGTCTCATATAGCCCGCCAAAACAATTAATTCAATCTCACGTTTTTGTAATTCCAACACAATTTCCTTTTCAAATGCCGCTTTCGTTTCATATGTTTTTGGCTCAAATGCAAAAATAGGTGTACTTTCCTTTTTTGCCCTCTCTATGACAAATGCATTTGGCTTGTCACACACAAGCAGCTCTATCGATGCTTCCAATACACCTTTTTTCACAGCATCGACGATTGCTTGATAATTACTTCCGCTTCCAGAGGCGAATATCGCTATTTTGTTCATCTTGTTAACTCCCCGAAACAAAATGAACACCTGGTTGGTTTGTTATTATCCCAATTTTAAAGGCATCATCACCAAAGAATTCAAGTGCTTTATCCGCTATTTCTGGATCAACTGCAACGACAAAGCCAATCCCCATATTAAATGTATTAAACATTTCCAGTTGATCGATTTCACCATATTTTTCAATTGCTTTAAAAATAGGCAAGATTGGCCAGGAATTTTGCTTAACTTCTACCCCTAATCCTTCCGGCAGCATTCTCGGAATATTTTCAATGAAGCCTCCACCAGTTATATGCGCCATTCCTTTAATTTCAAATTGAGTAATTGCCTCTAGGACTGGTTTAACATATATTTTGGTAGGCTTTAGTAATTCAATGCCAAGGGTCTCATCCAATTCAGGAAGCTCTTCCTCAAGAGAAAATTTATGATCTTCAAAAAAGATTTTTCTTACTAATGAATAACCGTTACTATGAATGCCGCTCGATGCCAATCCAATTAAAATATCGCCCTCGTGTAGATATTCACCTGTTATTAGTTCCTTTTTTTCACATGCGCCCACGGAAAAACCAGCTAAATCATATTCATTTGCTTCATAGAGTCCCGGCATTTCTGCGGTTTCCCCGCCAATTAATGCACATCCAGCCTGTTCGCATCCATCTGCAATTCCTTTAACAATGGCTTCAATCTTTTCCGGAATGGATTTTCCACAAGCAATATAATCAAGGAAATATAAAGGTTCCGCACCTTGGACAACAATATCATTCACACACATCGCTACACAGTCAATGCCAATCGTGTCATGTCGATCCATTTGAAAAGCTAATTTAAGTTTTGTCCCAACACCATCTGTTCCCGAAACGAGCATAGGCTCTTTAAGATTGAGTGCCGATAAATCAAATACACCGCCAAAACTCCCTAATTGACCAAGTACACCTAATCGATTAGTACGTTTTGCATGTTTTTTAATCCTCTCAACCGCTTCATAACCAGCTTCAATATCGACTCCCGCATCACGATACGTATTTGCCATTTTTTACACAGCCTCCTAGCGCACAAGTTCTTTTTCATGAGGTAGTACAGTGTCTGGATAAATTTCTGTCGGATAGTTACCAGTAAAGCATGCTAAGCATTGACCACATTGATTTCCATCTTGAGGTCTACCAATCGCCTTTAACATTCCTTCAACACTTAAAAATGTTAAGGAATCGGCTCCAATCATTTCTCGAATTTCTTCCACACTATGTTTCGATGCAATTAATTCTTCATGGGTAGATGTATCAATTCCATAGAAGCATGGATTTTTCATAGGAGGTGAACTAATACATACATGCACCTCTTTCGCACCAGCTTCTCTTAGCATGGTAACAATTCGCCGACTTGTCGTTCCTCTGACGATTGAATCATCAACCATGATCACACGCTTGCCTTCAACTACACCTCGAACCGGAGCTAATTTCATCTTAACTCCTTGCTCTCTTAACGATTGAGAAGGCTGGATAAACGTCCGTCCGACATAACGATTTTTAATTAACCCGAGCTCATAAGGAATGCCTGCTAACTCAGCATATCCAATGGCAGCTGAAATACTTGAGTCCGGTACACCTGTTACAACATCTGCATCTATTTGTGCTTCCATCGCTAATTGTTTCCCCATACTCTTTCTTGCCGTATGAACATTAATTCCATGTATATTACTATCAGGTCGTGAAAAATAAACATATTCCATCGTACAAACCGCACTAGAAGTAGAAAAGGTAAATGGTTCTGAACGGAGACCATGATCATCAATGACAATTAATTCTCCTGGCCTAACATCACGCACAAATTCAGCTCCGATAATGTCAAAAGCGCAAGTTTCAGATGCGACACAATAAGCATCACCTATTTGACCAATTGATAGTGGACGTAAACCATTTGGATCAAGAGCGACTATCATTTCCGTTTCAGTCATTAATAAAAACGCATAGGCTCCTTTAAGCATTGTCAGGGCATTTTTTAATTGATCATTTAACGATTGATAACCACTTCTTTTGATTAAATGTGCCAAAACCTCGGTATCCGAGCTTGTTTGAAAAATACTTCCCTGTGCTTCAAGCTGATGCTTGAGTGCATTCGCATTGACGATATTTCCATTGTGAGCAAGAGCTAAGCTACCGTTTTGGGAATTAAAGAGGAAGGGTTGAACATTTTCAATTCCTCCCCCACCCGCAGTTGCATAGCGAACATGACCAATTGCAGACTTTCCATGGAGTTTATCAATTCTTCCTTCATTAAAAACTTCGGTAACAAGTCCTTCACCTTTTAAAACTTGCAATCTACCTCCATCAGATACTACAATTCCAGCTCCCTCTTGCCCACGATGTTGTAAACTATGTAGGCCATAGTAAGTAATTTTCGCCGCGTCAGGGTGTCCCCAAATTCCAAAAACACCACATTCCTCATTTAACCCTCTTAGTTCAGCAAGCATGGAATAGCTCCTTTCCAAGCCTTTTCACATTCATTTACATCGGCTTCAATTAATACTGAATTATTTTCATCTTTAATCTGAAGCATTACACTGCTTGTTACTTCACCAATCAATACCGCATCTTTAACAATTGCTTCAAATTGGTCTTTATTTTCCTTCTTAACCGATATAATAAAACGGGATTGTGTTTCACTAAATAATGAAACAACCGGATCTCCCTCTAACACGATTTCAGCACCTAATCCCTTTGTGCCAAATAGAGATTCGGCTATTGCAATCGCTGCTCCACCTTCAGCAATATCGTGGGCCGAGGAAACAATCCCTTCTTTAATCGCTGTCAACAATTGTTGTTGTCTTGTCGCTTCAACTTCTAAATCGATGACTGGTGACTTTCCGAAAATTTTATTATTCTGCATTTTTTGAAGCTCACTGCCGCCAAATTCAGGCATTGTTTCACCAATCATATAAATCAAGTCCCCAGCCTGCTTGAAGTGTTGGGTCGTAATATGGTCTAAGTCCTCAATCAAACCAACCATCCCAACGACAGGGGTAGGATAGACAGCTACTCCATTTGTTTCATTATAAAGTGAAACATTACCTCCGATGACTGGACTGTTTAGTGCTAGACAGGCTTCACTCATCCCATCCACTGCTTTTTCAATTTGCCAAAAAATGTCTGGCTTTTCAGGATTTCCAAAGTTCAAACAGTCAGTGATTGCTAATGGTTCTCCCCCAGAACAAACAATATTTCTTGCACTTTCAGCGACTGCAATTTTCCCACCCATCTCAGGATCTAGATAAAGATAACGTGAGTTACAATCTGTTGTCATCGCCAGCGCTTTTCGTGTTCCGCGTATTCTTACTACTGCTGCATCCGAACCAGGTGTGACTACTGTGTTCGTACGCACTTGATAATCATATTGTTTATACACCCATTCCTTACTGGCAATCGTCGGTTGCTGTAAAAGGTTTAACAAAGTATCCTTGTAATCTGTTACTTTCGGGATCTCTATTTCCATCGATTGAAAATCTTGAAAATACTTTGGTTCAGCAGACGGTTTATGATATACAGGTGCTTCTTCAGCAAGTGCATCAGCGGGAACATTTGCTACAATTTCACCATGGTGAATGAGTCTAAGCTTTTTATCGTCCGTTACACGTCCAACCGAAACTGCCTCCAAATCGTATTTTGAAAATAAATCGATAATTTCCTGTTCTCTTCCTTGTTTAACAACAATCAGCATTCTTTCCTGTGATTCAGAAAGCATCATTTCATATGGAGTCATACCCGTTTCGCGTTGTGGAATATAATCTAAATTCATTTCGATACCTGAACCAGCTTTACTTGCCATTTCAGCAGATGAACTTGTAAGGCCCGCCGCTCCCATATCTTGTATACCGACTAAAGCATCCGATTTAACAAGTTCGAGACATGCTTCTAAAAGCAGCTTTTCCATAAATGGATCTCCCACTTGAACTGCAGGTCGCTTCTCTTCTGATTTTTCACTTAATTCTTCAGAGGCGAACGTCGCTCCATGGATACCATCTCTACCTGTTTTTGCACCGACATACATGACCGTATTACCGACACCTGTTGCTTGCCCCTTTTGAATATCCTTGTGGTCAATAAGGCCAACACACATGGCATTGACAAGCGGATTTCCATCATAGGATGGATCAAATTGAACCTCTCCTCCTACTGTTGGAATTCCAATACAATTTCCATAGCCTGCAATACCTGCGACTACCTCTTTAAATAAATATTTCACTCTCGGAGTCTCTAATTCTCCAAAACGTAGAGAGTTTAATAGGGCAATGGGTCTTGCACCCATCGAAAATACATCGCGGATAATTCCGCCAACACCTGTAGCTGCACCTTGATAAGGTTCAATCGCGGAAGGATGATTATGGCTTTCAATTTTAAAAGCAACCGCTTGATTATCGCCAATATCGACAATTCCGGCACCTTCACCCGGTCCTTGAAGGACTCTTTCACCAGAAGTAGGAAATTTTTTTAGTACAGGCTTCGAATTTTTATAGCTGCAGTGTTCAGACCACATAACTGAGAATAAACCCGTTTCTGTATAATTTGGTAATCTACCTAAAATGTTTTCGATCATCGCAAACTCTTCATCGGTTAAACCCATTTCACGATAAATCTTCTCTTCTTTAATTTGGGATGGATTTGGTTCAAGCATTAACGACATGTGCTTCCCTCCAATTTTTCACTATCGATTGAAATAATTTAAGTCCATCTGCACTTCCTAGTAATTCATCAACCGCTCGTTCTGGATGAGGCATCATGCCAAGGACATTGCCCCTTTCATTCGTTATGCCTGCAATATTGGCGACACTGCCATTGGGGTTGTTATCATACGTAAATACGATTTGATTATTGTCTGTTAAGCATTTAAGTGTATCTGCATCACAATAATAATTTCCTTCGCCATGGGCGATTGGAATTCGTATGACTTCGTCTTGATTATATTGAGAGGTAAACATTGTATTTTTGTTTTCAACTTTTAATTGAACAGTTTGGCAAATAAATTGTAAGCTTTCATTTCGTCTCATTGCACCAGGCAATAATCCGGATTCAAGTAAGATTTGAAATCCATTGCATATACCTAGAACAGGCTTTCCAGCTTCCGCTGCTTTCACCACTTGTTTCATCACATTGGAGAAACGAGCAATCGCGCCTGATCGTAAGTAATCACCGTAGGAGAAACCGCCGGGTAGTAATATGCCATCGAAAGAATCAAGATTTTCTGAATCATGCCACACATATTCAACTTCTTCTCCAAGTTCGTCTTTAATGGCATGAAACATATCTACATCACAGTTAGAACCAGGAAAAACGATTACCGCGAATCTCACTGTACAACACTCTCCTCAATCTCATATCGATAATCTTCAATAACAGGATTGGCAAGAAGACGTGTACATAGTTCATTAACCACTTCTTCAATATCACGTTCTGTTTTTTCAATCGTTAGCTCCATATATTTTCCGATTCGGACATCAGCAACCTCATTGTAATTCATGCTGTGAAGTGAGCTTTTTACAGCTGTACCTTGTGGATCTAAAACACTTTCTCTTAAAGTTACATATACTTTTACTTTAAACATGTGTCGTTTCTCCTCTCAAGCGGTTTAATATTTCTTGGTATACCGTTGTCAAATCACCTAAATCTCTACGAAAAACATCTTTATCAAGCTTTTGATTGGTATTTTTATCCCAAAGTCGACATGTATCTGGTGAAATCTCATCAGCTAGCAATATTTCTCCATGCGAATCCTTGCCGAACTCTAGTTTAAAATCTACTAGATGGATGCCAAGCTTTGAAAACAGGTTTGATAGCACATCATTAATTTTTCGTGCTTTCTGCTTTAGAAGGGCTAACTCTTGCGGGCTAGCAATCTTTAGTACTTCAACATGATCCTCTGTAATTAATGGATCCCCTAAATCATCATTCTTATAATAAAATTCAACAATTGGGTTTTTTAATGGTGTTCCTTCTTCGATACCAAGTCGTTTTGATAAGCTGCCTGCCACGATATTCCGTGTTACGACCTCCAAAGGAATGATTGAAACTTGCTGTACAAGTTGTTCATATGCCGAAATCTTTTCAATAAAGTGACTATCAATCCCATTTTCTTTTAAACTAGCAAATAGTAAACTGCTAATTTCATTATTCAGCTGTCCTTTTCCAGTAATTTCAGACTTCTTTTGGCCGTTAAACGCTGTAGCTGAGTCCTTATACTCCACCCACAGCACACCATCACGTTCCGTACCAAAAATCCGCTTCGCTTTTCCTTCATACAATAAACCTAGCTTTTCCATCACACATGCCCCCTATGGTGTCAGGCACCCACGGTGTCAGGCACCGTGAGTGTGATCCTGCTATAGTCCAAGTCTTTCAAAGATGAAATCAACGTTTTTTAAGTGATAGTTATAATCAAAGCAATCAGCAATTTCTTCCTTCGTTAATTTGCTTTGGATTGTTGGATCTGCTTCAATTAACTCTCTAAAAGGTACTTGCTTTTCCCATGCTTCCATTGCTTTCGGCTGTACTGTATCATAAGCTGCTTCACGTACCATTCCTTTATCAATTAACGCAAGCAATACACGCTGTGAATAAATCAAGCCGAGTGTTTTATCCATATTCCGTTTCATATTTTCAGGAAATACAGTTAAGTTTTTCACGATATTCGCGAAACGATTTAACATATAATTCAATGCAATCGTCGCATCGGGTAAGATAATACGTTCCGCAGATGAATGAGAAATATCTCTTTCATGCCATAATGCTACATTTTCATATGCAGTCATCATGTATCCACGGATTACCCTTGCCATTCCTGTCATATTTTCCGAGCCAATCGGATTCCGTTTATGCGGCATTGCAGATGAACCTTTTTGTCCTTTTGCAAAAAACTCTTCAACCTCACGTGTTTCACTTTTTTGCAATCCACGGATCTCTACTGCAAATTTTTCAATGGAAGTCGCTATAAGAGAAATAGCTGCTAAATAATGAGCGTGACGATCCCTTTGCAATGTTTGGGTAGAAATCGGCGCTGCTTGTAAACCAAGCTTTTCACATACATATTTCTCAACAAATGGATCAATATTTGCATACGTACCGACAGCACCAGAGATTTTCCCAAATTCAACACCTGCAGCGGCTTGCTTGAATCTTTCCAGATTGCGTTTCATTTCCTCATACCATAAACCAAGCTTTAATCCGAAAGTTGTTGGTTCTGCGTGAACTCCATGGGTTCTCCCCATCATCACCGTGTACTTATGTTCTTTTGCTTTTTCCCCAATAATCCCGATAAAATTCTCGATGTCTTTTAAAAGAATTTCATTGGCCTGCTTTAAAATATACGACAAAGCTGTATCAACAACATCCGTAGAAGTTAAGCCATAATGAACCCATTTCCGTTCTTCGCCGAGTGATTCAGAAACCGCTCTTGTAAAAGCAACGACATCATGGCGAGTTTCTTCCTCTATTTCCTTAATCCTTGCCACATCGAATGTTGCATGTTGGCGTATTTTCTCAACATCCTCTTTTGGAATATCTCCAAGTTCAGCCCATGCTTCACAAGCTAAAATTTCAACCTCAAGCCATGCCTTAAAGCGATTTTCCTCTGTCCAAATTGCGCCCATTTCTGGACGTGTATAACGCTCGATCATAAACTATTTCCTCCGATTCTACTTCCAAATTCCACTATCATTTAGTTTTGAGAGTGTAGTCTCAATATTATCTGTTAAAACTGTAATATGACCCATTTTCCTTTGATATTTCGCCTGACTTTTCCCGTATAAATGAATAGACCATTCTGATTGCAATGGGATTTGTTCCATTAATTTTTCCACATGTTGCCCTAAAATATTTACCATTACTACCGGTTTTAAAAGAGATGGCGATTTTAATGGCCAATTACAGATTGCCCGGATATGCTGGTCAAATTGAGAAAAATCACATGCTTCAATTGAATAGTGTCCTGAATTATGTGGTCTAGGTGCTAACTCATTTACAAAAATTTGTTCATCTGCCGTAAGAAACATTTCTACAGCTAATGTACCGATGAGTTCAATATGTTCTGCTATTTTTTCCGCTAGTTGAAAGGCAGCATTCTCGATGTGCTCATTGATACGAGCAGGGACAATTGTTTGATGTAAAATATTATCAACATGAATATTTTCCCCTACTGGAAAGCATTCCATGTCCCCTTTTACATTTCTAGATATAATCACAGAGATTTCCTTTTTAAACTCAACCCATGATTCAAGAACACATGCCCCATGATCTAATAGCCTTTTAGCTTCATTAATATCGGCTGCAGATTTTATAACATGCTGCCCTTTACCATCATAGCCCCCACGACTCGTTTTTAACACACATGGGAATCCAAGCTTTTGAATTCCTTTATTCATTTCAGCTTCTGAGTGTATCACTTCAAATGGTGCCACCTTTACACCTGAAGCTACTAATGTAGTTTTTTCAATTATTCGATCTTGGGTAATACGAATAATTTCTGCACCTTGAGGAACATTCGCTATTTTCGAAAGTGAAAGCAATGATTCATAATCAATATTTTCAAATTCAAAGGTAATTACATCACATTTTTTTGCTAAATGTTCGAGTGCCTGTAAATCGTTATAACCCGCTGTAATTTGTTCATCAGCAACCTGACCACATGGACAGTCATTCGTAGGATCTAAAACAATAATTCGAAATCCCGCTTCCTTTGCAGCAAGTGTCATCATTCTGCCAAGCTGGCCACCTCCGATAATGCCTATTGTTTTCCCCGGTTGAATAATTGTCCTATTCAAGTTGACCACTACTTTCGATAACAGTTTCTTTTGTCTTTTCTCGTCTTTTTTCTATTTTATTTGCTATCTCAGAATCATATATTGATAAAATTTGCGCAGCTAGCAATCCCGCATTTTGTGCACCAGCTTTTCCAATTGCTACGGTAGCCACTGGAACACCACCAGGCATTTGAACAATGGATAACAATGAATCAAGTCCGTTTAATGCCTTCGACTGAACAGGTACACCAATAACAGGAAGAGTCGTTTTCGCTGCTATCATTCCTGGTAAATGTGCAGCCCCACCCGCACCGGCAATAATTACTTCAATTCCTCTGCCTCTCGCATTTTCGGCATATTCAAACATTAATTCTGGTGTTCGATGTGCGGATACGATCTGTTTTTCATATGGAATCTCTAACTCTTCTAAAATAGAACTTGCGTGCTTCATTGTTTCCCAATCAGAAATACTTCCCATTATTACTCCAACTTTGGTTATCATAATAGGCCTCCGTCAAATTTTTACTAAAGATTCAAATAAAAGCAAAAAACCAGATAAACTGCATTCCTTAAGAGAAAGCAGCTCATCTGGGGAAAAACAACACAAATAAACGGAAAATAATTCCCAAAATCCACTTTCTCTCATAGTCCAATCATTTACGGTAATTGGGTAGAAACGTATGGGCCATATTCCCATTATATATGAGAGTTGTATTTATCTTCGACAATTACATCTTAACAATAGGCTTTTTACATGTCAACTAAAAATCGAACATTTGGGATTTTGGTATAATTAATGTTCGTGTTTTACTCAATCTTTAGTGCGTCAAATATTATTTTTCTGCTGACGGGTTGATATTCTGGTTGATTATTTTTTAGCACCTCTTTAAAAATTGGCTTTTCGGTTCTTCGGATTGGACGATACCCCTCCTCATCCATTCGTGCTAAACAATCGGCTATTGTTTCATTTTCTAACACTTCAAATT
Organism: Heyndrickxia vini; assembly: GCF_016772275.1. Taxonomy (NCBI): domain Bacteria; kingdom Bacillati; phylum Bacillota; class Bacilli; order Caryophanales; family Bacillaceae; genus Heyndrickxia; species Heyndrickxia vini. The sequence goes on from NZ_CP065425.1 coordinate 3,912,467, forward strand.
GCTTTTTTTTACTCATGTTTCAACTTACCTCTTTTCACATTTTTCACCCAAAATCCACCATATATTGTTTTCGGTTCATATGCAATGATAAATGCTTTAGGGTCTAGTTCTTTTATTTTTTGATATAGCTTCAGTTCATATTTTCTTGGAGTTAATATTTGCAAAGCCATTCGATCTCCTTCAAGACCATTTGCTGCCCAATTTGTTACCCCATACCCACTTGCTCTTAACTGTTTGGGCAAATCCTTATCATATTCCTTTGTTATTACATTTACCGTTATATAGCCTAATGCTAACTTTTCTTCAATCTTCATACCTACAATGACACCAATCCCATAACCCACCGCATAGGCTATGACATTTTGAATATGATTTAAATTATCAAGTACTAGTCCCAGCCCCATCACATAAATAACAATTTCAATCATACTTACAAAGGCCGCAACATAGCGGTACCCCTTTAAAGTTAAAATCATTCGAATCGTAAAAAATGAAACGTAGATAATATTTATAATTAATATAATAATTACCATCATAACGCTGTTTTGAAGCAAATTAAGCACTCCTTTATTAAATATCCTTTCTTTATGTTTTTCCTAAATTGCTTTTAACAAACAAGTTTTTTGGAATTATTTTTGTTTGAAATTTATCCGGTTATACATTGACCTATGTGATGAATGATAATATTGAAGATTACACGTACTGGGGTTTGGGGTTTATTGTGACTTGAATGGTTCCACGCCTAGCTTGAGTGGTTTGCAATTATTTTTGATTGGTTTTATTATTTTTTCGATTGGTTCGCTGCCTTTTTTGAATGGTTCGTTTTCGTTTGAATAGTTTTGTTCATTTTTTGATTGGTTTCTATCCTTTTTTGATTGGTCTTTTTACTTGTTCGATTGGTTCACAGCCTTTTTTGATTGGTCTTTTTATTTTTGCAAATTGTTTTATCAAGGACTGTCTTTTTATTGCTTTTTACATATAAAAACAAAAAAACACGGAGCATACACTCCGTGTTTCATTTGCCTGGCAACGTCCTACTCTTGCAGGGGGAGAGCCCCCAACTACCATCGGCGCTGAGAAGCTTAACTTCCGTGTTCGGGATGGGAACGGGTGTGACCTTCTCGCCATAATTACCAGACTATAAAAATTTAAGGGATTGTTCCCTCAAAACTAGATAGATGAGAAATACTTCATAATAACGTCAAATCAAATTAGGATAAGTCTTCGACCGATTAGTATTCGTCAGCTCCATGTGTCGCCACACTTCCACCTCGAACCTATCAACCTGATCATCTTTCAGGGGTCTTATTTAGATAAACTAAGGGAAATCTCATCTTGAGGGGGGCTTCATGCTTAGATGCTTTCAGCACTTATCCCTTCCGCACATAGCTACCCAGCGATGCCTTTGGCAAGACAACTGGTACACCAGCGGTGCGTCCATCCCGGTCCTCTCGTACTAAGGACAGCTCCTCTCAAATTTCCTACGCCCACGACGGATAGGGACCGAACTGTCTCACGACGTTCTGAACCCAGCTCGCGTACCGCTTTAATGGGCGAACAGCCCAACCCTTGGGACCGACTACAGCCCCAGGATGCGATGAGCCGACATCGAGGTGCCAAACCTCCCCGTCGATGTGGACTCTTGGGGGAGATAAGCCTGTTATCCCCGGGGTAGCTTTTATCCGTTGAGCGATGGCCCTTCCATGCGGAACCACCGGATCACTAAGCCCGACTTTCGTCCCTGCTCGACTTGTAGGTCTCGCAGTCAAGCTCCCTTGTGCCTTTACACTCTGCGAATGATTTCCAACCATTCTGAGGGAACCTTTGGGCGCCTCCGTTACCTTTTAGGAGGCGACCGCCCCAGTCAAACTGCCCGCCTGACACTGTCTCCCACCCCGATCAGGGGTGCGGGTTAGAATTTCAATACAGCCAGGGTAGTATCCCACCGACGCCTCCACCGAAGCTGGCGCTCCGGCTTCAAAGGCTCCTACCTATCCTGTACAAGCTGTACCAAAATTCAATATCAGGCTGCAGTAAAGCTCCACGGGGTCTTTCCGTCCTGTCGCGGGTAACCTGCATCTTCACAGGTACTATAATTTCACCGAGTCTCTCGTTGAGACAGTGCCCAGATCGTTGCGCCTTTCGTGCGGGTCAGAACTTACCTGACAAGGAATTTCGCTACCTTAGGACCGTTATAGTTACGGCCGCCGTTTACTGGGGCTTCAATTCAAAGCTTCGCTTGCGCTAACCTCTCCTCTTAACCTTCCAGCACCGGGCAGGCGTCAGCCCCTATACTTCGCCTTGCGGCTTCGCAGAGACCTGTGTTTTTGCTAAACAGTCGCCTGGGCCTATTCACTGCGGCTCTCTCGGGCTTGCACCCTAACAGAGCACCCCTTCTCCCGAAGTTACGGGGTCATTTTGCCGAGTTCCTTAACGAGAGTTCTCTCGCTCACCTTAGGATTCTCTCCTCGCCTACCTGTGTCGGTTTGCGGTACGGGCACCTTTCACCTCACTAGAGGATTTTCTAGGCAGTGTGGAATCAGGAACTTCGGTACTATATTTCCCTCGCCATCACAGCTCAAGGTACATGGTGACGGGATTTGCCTCGTCACCCCTCTAACTGCTTGGACGCGCTATTCCAGCAGCGCGCTTACCCTATCCTCCTGCGTCCCCCCCATCGTTCAAACGGTGAAGAGGTGGTACAGGAATATCAACCTGTTGTCCATCGCCTACGCCTTTCGGCCTCGGCTTAGGTCCCGACTAACCCTGAGCGGACGAGCCTTCCTCAGGAAACCTTAGGCATTCGGTGGAAGGGATTCTCACCCTTCTTTCGCTACTCATACCGGCATTCTCACTTCTAAGCGCTCCACCAGTCCTTACGGTCTAGCTTCTCAGCCCTTAGAACGCTCTCCTACCACGGACACCAGACGGTGTCCATCCACAGCTTCGGTGATACGTTTAGCCCCGGTACATTTTCGGCGCAGAGTCACTCGACCAGTGAGCTATTACGCACTCTTTAAATGGTGGCTGCTTCTAAGCCAACATCCTGGTTGTCTAAGCAACTCCACATCCTTTTCCACTTAACGTATACTTTGGGACCTTAGCTGGTGGTCTGGGCTGTTTCCCTTTTGACTACGGATCTTATCACTCGCAGTCTGACTCCTAAGGATAAGTCATTGGCATTCGGAGTTTGTCTGAATTCGGTAACCCGATGAAATTCCTAGTCCAAACAGTGCTCTACCTCCAAGACTCTTACCTTAAGGCTAGCCCTAAAGCTATTTCGGAGAGAACCAGCTATCTCCAAGTTCGATTGGAATTTCTCCGCTACCCACACCTCATCCCCGCACTTTTCAACGTGCGTGGGTTCGGGCCTCCAGTAAGTGTTACCTTACCTTCACCCTGGACATGGGTAGATCACCTGGTTTCGGGTCTACGACCTCAAACTCATTCGCCCTATTAAGACTCGCTTTCGCTGCGGCTCCGCCTCTTCAGCTTAACCTCGCTTGAAATCGTAACTCGCCGGTTCATTCTACAAAAGGCACGCTATCACTCTGCATAAATGCATAGAGCTCTAACTACTTGTAGGCACACGGTTTCAGGTTCTCTTTCACTCCCCTCCCGGGGTGCTTTTCACCTTTCCCTCACGGTACTGGTTCACTATCGGTCACTAGGGAGTATTTAGCCTTGGGAGATGGTCCTCCCTGCTTCCGACGGGATTTCACGTGTCCCGCCGTACTCAGGATCCACTCTGGAGGGGGAACGAAGTTTCAACTACAGGGTTGTTACCTTCTTTGACGGGCCTTTCCAGACCTCTTCATTTACTCCGTTCCTTTGTAACTCCGTATAGAGTGTCCTACAACCCCAAGAGGCAAGCCTCTTGGTTTGGGCTTCTTCCGTTTCGCTCGCCGCTACTCAGGAAATCGCGTTTGCTTTCTCTTCCTCCGGGTACTTAGATGTTTCAGTTCCCCGGGTCTGCCTTCCATACTCTATGTATTCAAGTAAGGATACTACCCCATTACGGGCAGTGGGTTCCCCCATTCGGAAATCTCCGGATCAAAGCTTGCTTACAGCTCCCCGAAGCATATCGGTGTTAGTCCCGTCCTTCATCGGCTCCTAGTGCCAAGGCATTCACCGTGCGCCCTTACTAACTTAACCTAAAAAGGTTGTTTATTACTTACTTAATGGATTCATCCATAAAGTGGCGATTCTCGGTTATTACTTGGTTATTTCTCATATTATCTAGTTTTCAAAGAACAATTCGGCGAATAATAAACTTCTAATTCACCTCTATTAGTTTGAAAGGAATTAACCTCTCAAAACTGAACAAAACGAAAACGTCTTTTTTGTAACCACGTCAGTGGTCTTCCATATTCCTTAGAAAGGAGGTGATCCAGCCGCACCTTCCGATACGGCTACCTTGTTACGACTTCACCCCAATCATCTGTCCCACCTTCGGCGGCTGGCTCCAAAGGTTACCTCACCGACTTCGGGTGTTACAAACTCTCGTGGTGTGACGGGCGGTGTGTGTAGGCACCGGGAACGTATTCACCGCGGCATGCTGATCCGCGATTACTAGCGATTCCGGCTTCATGTAGGCGAGTTGCAGCCTACAATCCGAACTGAGAATGGTTTTATGGGATTGGCGTAACCTCGCGGTCTAGCAACCCTTTGTACCATCCATTGTAGCACGTGTGTAGCCCAGGTCATAAGGGGCATGATGATTTGACGTCATCCCCACCTTCCTCCGGTTTGTCACCGGCAGTCACCTTAGAGTGCCCAACTAAATGCTGGCAACTAAGGTCAAGGGTTGCGCTCGTTGCGGGACTTAACCCAACATCTCACGACACGAGCTGACGACAACCATGCACCACCTGTCACTCTTGTCCCCGAAGGGAAATCCCTATCTCTAGGGAGGTCAAGAGGATGTCAAGACCTGGTAAGGTTCTTCGCGTTGCTTCGAATTAAACCACATGCTCCACCGCTTGTGCGGGCCCCCGTCAATTCCTTTGAGTTTCAGCCTTGCGGCCGTACTCCCCAGGCGGAGTGCTTAATGCGTTAGCTGCAGCACTAAAGGGCGGAAACCCTCTAACACTTAGCACTCATCGTTTACGGCGTGGACTACCAGGGTATCTAATCCTGTTCGCTCCCCACGCTTTCGCGCCTCAGCGTCAGTTACAGACCAAAGAGCCGCCTTCGCCACTGGTGTTCCTCCACATCTCTACGCATTTCACCGCTACACGTGGAATTCCGCTCTTCTCTTCTGCACTCAAGTCTCCCAGTTTCCAATGACCCTCCACGGTTGAGCCGTGGGCTTTCACATCAGACTTAAGAAACCGCCTGCGCGCGCTTTACGCCCAATAATTCCGGACAACGCTTGCCACCTACGTATTACCGCGGCTGCTGGCACGTAGTTAGCCGTGGCTTTCTGGTTAGGTACCGTCAAGGTACCGCCCTATTCGAACGATACTTGTTCTTCCCTAACAACAGAGTTTTACGATCCGAAAACCTTCATCACTCACGCGGCGTTGCTCCGTCAGACTTTCGTCCATTGCGGAAGATTCCCTACTGCTGCCTCCCGTAGGAGTCTGGGCCGTGTCTCAGTCCCAGTGTGGCCGATCACCCTCTCAAGTCGGCTACGCATCGTCGCCTTGGTGAGCCGTTACCTCACCAACTAGCTAATGCGCCGCGGGTCCATCTGTAAGTGATAGCCAAAGCCATCTTTCAATTCTCCTTCATGCGAAGGAAAAAGTTATCCGGTATTAGCCCCGGTTTCCCGGAGTTATCCCAGTCTTACAGGCAGGTTACCCACGTGTTACTCACCCGTCCGCCGCTAATCATCGTAGGAGCAAGCTCCCACAAAGATTCGCTCGACTTGCATGTATTAGGCACGCCGCCAGCGTTCGTCCTGAGCCAGGATCAAACTCTCCAAAAAGATGTTTGATATAGCTCTAGTTTAAAAATAAATTAATTGACGTTTCGTTTTGTTCAGTTTTCAAAGATCACTTATTACTTCCTTATCAAGAAGCAACTTTATAAGTCTATCATTTTAAAACAGTGATGTCAACAACTTTTTTGATTTTCTTTTTCTCTCTCAGAAGCGACATTTAATATAATATCATCTGAACAGGATGTTGTCAACAAATTTTGTTATTTTATTTTCCGGTTATCTTAACCGGTTTTTATATATTATCACCCATTTTAAATAAGGTCAATAGATTATACATGGTAATTTAACCCAATAATTTAAAATAAGAAATTAAGGATTCAATGGCTTGGTTATCTTTCATACAACACAATTTACTTATTCTACTCTCTTTTGTAAGAGATTTAGTTTTTTTATTTTACTTAGCAATCTTATTAAAAGAACTTTTATTGCAAGAAGCAAAATTCATACACTATAGATAAATGAAGGTGGAGGAAATTCATTAAGTATTTTTATTTTAATAAGGTCCTCCTCATTCGCCTTCTTTGAAGCACTTCCTTCATCTATTTATCGGATCTTCTACCTCATACTTCCACTTTGAAGCACTTCTCCCACCTTTTTATCCATTGATCTACCTCATACTCCCCCTATGAGGCACTTCTTTCACCATCTAATTCAATCTTCTACCTCATACTTATATGTCTTAGCACTTTGTCAATTTCTCATCCTTCAGTACAAAGTTACGTCTCATCCTCCATTTCATAGGAAGGTATTAATGAAACTACAATCCATAATTATAGAAATAGCCAACCCCGAATAGGGGGTGGCGTCATAATAACTGTTTTATTTAATTGATACGATATTACTTTCCTTTATTTCAACTAATCCTTCTTTTTCTAATACGACTTGTTCACCTTCATTAAGGTTAGTGAATACAATTGGGGTCATAATAGAAGGAACTTTTTCTTTTAGGAATTCAAGGTCCACTTTTAATAATGGTTGTCCTGCTTCTACACGATCACCTTCATTAACTAGTGTCTCAAACCCTTCACCTTTTAGATTTACCGTATCAATTCCAACATGGATTAAGATTTCTCTGCCACCGTCAGACATGATGCCTAGTGCATGTTTAGTCGGGAACACATTTACTATTTTCCCGTTCACAGGTGATGCAATTAATCCTTCCATAGGTAGGATTGCAAAGCCATCTCCCATCATTTTACCTGAAAATACTTGATCCGGCACTTCGGTAATTGGCTTTAGCTCACCTTTAGCTGGTGATACAATTTCTTCATTATTATCTTTCACGTTAGATTGGAGAACATCCGGTTGCACTTCTTCGATTTGTTGTTGTACTTCTCTATCTGGATCAGTTATTGCTTTACGGGGTCTTTTTCCGGACATAATATCTTTCATTTGAGACTTAATAGTATCCGATTTAGGACCAAAGATTGCCTGAATATTATTACCAACTTCAAGTACACCTGCTGCCCCAAGTTTTTTCAATCGATTTTTATCAACATTTTTAACATCGTTTACTTGAACACGAAGACGAGTGATACACGCATCTAAATTAGAAATGTTTTCTTGTCCACCCATCGCCTCTAAAATGTCATATGGTAAATCATTCGTTGGTTGCCCCGCTGACTCATCGGTGGATTCATCTTCAGGATCTTCCCGACCAGGAGTTTTTAAATTAAATTTGCGGATTGCAAAACGGAATCCAAAGTAATAAATTACAGCAAAGACTAAACCTACTGGAATAACCCACCACCAGTGAGTTTGTTTATTTAATACACCAAATAGAAGAAAGTCGATTAATCCTCCGGAGAATGTCATCCCAATTTTCACATTTAATAAATGCATTGTCATAAAGGATAATCCGGCAAAAATTGCATGAATACCGAATAGAACTGGTGCCACGAATAAGAATGAGAACTCAAGTGGTTCAGTAATACCTGTTAGAAAAGAGGTAAGTGCGGCAGAACCCATAATACCAGCTACGAATTTCTTCTTTTCTGGACGGGCTTCATGATAAATCGCTAAAGCTGCCGCTGGAAGTCCAAACATCATAAACGGATACTTACCAACTTGGAATGTACCTGCGGTTAAATTTTGAACTCCATCTTGAATTTGTTTCATAAAAATCGTTTGGTCTCCATGAACAACATTTCCTGCATGCGTTGTGTATGAACCAAATTCAAACCAAAACGGCGCATAGAAAATGTGATGCAATCCAAATGGAATCAATGAACGTTCAATCACTCCGAATATAAAGGCTGCTAATGTTTGTTGTGATCCTAACATATAATTAGAGAATGCATTTAGACCGTGTTGAACCGGCGGCCAAATAATAATCATGATTAATCCCAATATTACCGCAGATGCAGCAGTTACAATCGGAACAAAACGTTTACCAGCAAAGAAACCTAAGTATGATGGCAATTCAATTTCGAAAAACTTATTGTACATATATGCTGCAATCAATCCGACAATAATACCGCCAAATACCCCTGTCTGCAAAGTCGGAATACCCAACACGAGTGCGTGCGCGGGATTCACATGTTCACCAATGACATCTGTCATACCTATTCCCTTAGCGACACCCATCGTTACATTCATAATTAGATAGCCTACAATTGCGGCCAAACCAGCTACACCTTCACCGCCTGTTAAACCAACAGCAACACCTACTGCAAAAAGCAAGGCAAGGTTATCAAAAACAATACCTCCCGCTTTGGCCATTACGTCGGCAACATGCTTAACCCATGAGGCATCCAAAAATGGTGCTATATCCACTAAAGTTGGATTCGTAAGCGCTGTACCGACTGCTAATAAAATACCCGCAGCAGGCAAAATAGCTACTGGCAGCATTAATGCTTTACCAACTTTTTGCAAAACACCAAAGATTTTTTTAAACATTGTATATCCCCCTTTTTATTTTTGTAACCTTATGGACATGCTCTCAACAATTGAAATAACCAATAAAAAAAGGCATAAGTAAAAAAGATAGAAATGAGTATAGGAATATATTCCCCAAAAATCCTCATTTCAATTATCTTCTTTACTCATGCCTGATCGAATCAGTAACACGTATAAAAGTATGATTACTTTATTTTATTTTGAATGCGCTGTAAATGCATCGTTAGATAAACTGCTTCCGCATCAAATACTGGTCTCTTCAATGTTTGTTGCATAATCTTAATAAGTTTCCAAGCAAGATTATAGCACAAAGGATATTCCTGTTTCAAGAAGGAGGTTATTTTTTCTGGCTCATTCACTTTTTCTCCGGTTAACACGCGATCAATTGTATATCTTAAGTGGCGAACCAGTCTCATATAGTTTACTTCATCCTTATTTAATTTAATTCCAAATTGCTCCTCGATTGTAGCAATTAATTTAGAGATTAATTGTGAATATTGATTTATCTCCGATAAATTTTTATTTGTCACTGCACTATGAATATGCAAAGCAATGAAACCAATTTCTCCTTCTGGGAGCTGAATATTAGTTGTATCATTAATCATTTCCACTACTTCACGAGCAATGACATATTCATCTGGATACAACACTTTAGTTTCAGAATTAAATGGATTTTTAATGGCCATACCTTTCATTAAACGATTAATTGCGAAAAGTATATGATCCGTTAATGCAATATGGATATGCTCATCCAAATAAGCTTCCGTACGTTTGCGTATTAACTCGATAGCGGATATGATTACTTCAAGTGTATCCTCATCAATAAATGGAAGAAGCTTCTTATATTGAATTTGTTCCACTTCACCTTTTAATACAAAAAGTTTTTCCGCTTCTCGCTTAGTAATGGAATCCCCCTTTTTCCGATTAAAACCTATTCCTTTACCAATTAGTACGACTTCCTCATATTTTGAATTAGAAGCAATAACTACATTATTATTAAGAACTTTTATAACTTCAAACGCTTCCATAATATTCTCCTAAAGTTCGACAGATTCCGTCATGATGACTTTAGTTTACCGAAAATATAAAGGGATATCAATCAAGAACAAAAGAGAGCCCCAAGAGGCTCTCTGAATTTTACAAAATAAAAATAAAATACAGGATAAAGATAAAAAAGAAAACATACATCACCGGATGAATCTCTTTCCATCTCCCTTTAAGTAGCATAGTAATTGGGTAGAAGATAAAGCCGATTCCAATTCCTGTTGCTATCGAATAGGTCAATGGCATCATAATGATTGTAAAAAATGCCGGGACAGCAATTTCAAACTTTTTCCAGTCAATTTCGTTTAGTGATGATACCATTAAAACTCCGACTACAATCAAAGCAGGTGCTGTTACAGGAGAAGTGATAACACCTAAAACCGGGAAAAAGAATAAAGAAAGTAAAAATAATACTGCAGTAATTACACTTGCAAACCCTGTTCTTGCACCAGCTGCAACTCCAGCAGTCGACTCGATATATGCAGTTGTTGTTGACGTTCCTAAGATGGAGCCAATAACAGTTGCAGAAGAATCAGCAAATAATGCTCTCCCTGCTCGAGGTAATTTATTATTTTTCATTAATCCCGCTTGATTAGCAACCGCCACCATCGTGCCCGCCGTATCAAAGAAATCTACAAATAAGAAAGTTAAAACGACTACTAACATTTTAACGGTAAAAAGATCGCTAGTGTGGTGAAATAATGTTTCAAATGGTGCTCCAAAGGTTGGGGCAATACTTGGTACAGCACCAACAATTTTATGTGGCACATCTATTAATCCTACAATCATTCCAGCCACTGTTGTTAAAAGCATTCCGATAAAAATAGCACCTTTCCATCCTCTTGTCATCATGATAATCGTGATAACAATTCCGAAAATAGCTAAAAGCGTATTTCCATTCGTTAAATCCCCAAGTCCAACTAATGTAGCATCATTATCAACAATAATTTCTGCATTACGAAGCCCAATAAAAGTAATGAACAAGCCAATTCCCGCACCCACTGCTAATTTTAATTCAACAGGAATGGCATTAATGATTTTTTCACGAAACCCGAATAAAGTTAAAATGACAAAAATAATTCCTGAAAACAAAACACCAGTCAATGCTTGTTGCCAAGACATACCAAGTGTCAATATGACTGTATAAGCAAAAAACGCATTTAATCCAACGCCTGGTGCAAGTGCGATTGGATATTTCGCTAAAAACGCCATGATTAATGTACCTACAGCAGCTGCAAGTGCTGTTGCCACAAATACAGCTCCAGAATCCATACGCAAAGCATCGGGAAAATCTTTTACAGAAGATAATGACAATGTTAACGGATTTAAGATAAGAATATATGCCATTGATAAAAATGTTGTAATTCCACCAATGATCTCACGTCGATAATTCGTCCCTAGTTCATCAAATTGAAAATATTTTTTCATTGTCTCTCCCCCCATCGATAGATAACGGAAATAAAAAACGCTCCGAACCAATTTGTTCGGAGCGTTGACCTTAAGGTTGTGAAAAAATTATAGGCAGAAAGCGTTGAGATTCCACACCTATATCTTACAACCTCGTAGTCAAGCTATTTACGGCAGCTTGGTAGAAACTTATCAGGCCATATCCCCGAAATTATACGATGTTACTATTTAATTTATATTTATAGTTTAAATAGTTTTAAAGCACTAGTCAACACAAAAACGAATATTTTTAAATATTTCCATCCGAATGTTCGTGTTTTCTCACAACTAGACTTGGAAGGCTAAATAAGGCACTTGTTCTTACTATTCCCACTCAATAGTTGCAGGTGGCTTAGATGTAATATCATACACTACACGATTTATATGGTTAACTTCATTGACGATACGTGTTGAAATTAGTTCTAGCACATCCCATGGAATGCGTGCCCAATCGGATGTCATTCCATCGATTGAAGTAACTGCGCGAATACCAATTGTGTAATCATACGTTCTTGTGTCCCCCATAACTCCTACACTGCGAATGTCAGGAAGCACGGTGAAATATTGCCATACTTCTCGATCAAGACCCGCCTTTTTAATTTCTTCCCGTAAAATATAATCGGATTCACGAACAATTTCTAACTTTTCTTCAGAAATCGCTCCAAGAACACGAATACCTAAACCAGGACCTGGGAATGGTTGTCTCCAGACGATTTCATCAGGAATTCCTAATTCTGTACCAAGTGCGCGTACCTCGTCTTTAAATAATGTATTTAACGGTTCAATCAACGTAAATTGCATATCTTCAGGAAGTCCGCCGACATTATGATGTGACTTGATTGTTTGTGCAGTAGCTGTCCCACTTTCGATAATATCTGTATACAAAGTACCTTGAGCTAAGAAATCAATACCTTCCAGTTTCGTCGCTTCATCATCAAATACATATATAAATTCATTACCGATAATTTTGCGTTTTTTCTCTGGGTCAGAAACTCCTTCGAGCTTGCTCATGAAACGGTCTTTCGCATCGACTTTAATAACATTCATATGGAATCCATCTGCGAAAGTTTTCATAACACCTTCTGCTTCACCTTTACGCAATAAGCCATGATCAACAAAAATACATGTTAATTGATCACCTATTGCTTTATGGATAAGAACGGCCACTACAGAAGAATCAACTCCGCCGCTCAGTGCGCAAAGAACTTTCTTATCTCCTACTGTTTCACGGATTTTTTCTATTTCGATTTCAATAAAGTTTTCCATGGACCAATCCGCCGAACAATCACATACATCAAATACAAAGTTCTTTAATATATCATTTCCGTATTGTGAATGTTGAACTTCCGGATGAAATTGCACAGCATATAGAGAACGACTCTTATTACTCATAGCTGCAATTGGACATGATGGGCTGACTGCATCAACAACAAAATCTTTAGGTGTTTCCGTTACTAAATCCCCGTGGCTCATCCATACAACTTGTTCGTTTGGAAGATCTTTAAATAGTCCAGCAGATGGTTGAACATTGATTTTTGCTTTACCATATTCTCTATGGCTAGCAGGCTCTACTTTTCCACCAAAATGTTTGGTCATTAGCTGCATACCGTAGCAAATGCCAAATACCGGGATTCCTAAATCGAAAATTGCTTCATCACATCGGAAGGAATTTTCATCATATACACTATTAGGCCCACCCGAGAAAATAATGCCTTTTGGGTTCATCTTTTTGATTTCTTCTACTGTGATTGTATGTGGGTGTAGTTCACTATACACACCAAATTCACGGATTCTTCTTGTAATTAATTGATTGTATTGACTACCAAAATCAAGTACAACAATCATTTCTTGTGTTACTTCAGGCATATTTATTCCCCCAATTGAGTTTTTTCTTAGTCATACTTTCCCCTATGATTAAGGAAACTATATCAACAATTCGATTGAAAAAAAAACTAGAACTCCACCTCAAATAAATTAAGAAGGCAGAATTCTAGTTTAAAAGCACTGTTAATTACACCATTATACTAAATAATGATGACAATCAATAGAATCACACTGCCTTCATAGTTAAATCATTCACGGTGATTTAGTAGAGACTTTTGGACCTTATTACCAAAATTATATGAAGCACTATTTTTTTAATTGTCATCATTTTATACCTGATTAAACATACGGTCAACCCGTTGTCTTTTTGATTAAATTTTCCCACAATTCTCGTGTCTGTTCCCAATCAGCAGTGATATTTTCTCCTCGATAAATATTTCTCTCATATTGCTCGGTCAATTGATGCATGGTCTGTGTTCCAAAATAATCATCCACATTTCTTGCGTATTCCCTCAAGGTTTGACCTGTTTCTTTTTGCAACCCAAATCTCTCTAGCTGTTTTAAAAGTGATAAATAAGCTTTTGAGAACGTTTCGGTGTCATTTCTTGCGCGGTATTTCCAAATAAGAATATAAGGTAACCATTTACTACGCTTTATAAAGATCAAACCGGAAATTAGCGAAGTTATGATAATACTGAAAACAATGAACAACCAATGGTCATGTAAAAACTGGGTTGTTTTTTTCCACAAATTCGCGAATGAAAACCCGTCTGAGCTTGCTTTTTCACTATCTGAATCTAGCTCTTTCTGTGGTTTCTTTGTAACTTTTTCTTCCTCTTTTGGTGTAGTAGATGCAGCCTGTGACTTAGTAGTCAGATCGTTATTAAATACGGAATTATTAATAAAGCCCATCGTTGGCTCAAAAGGCACCCAGCCAACTTTCGGAAAAAAGACTTCGACCCATGAATGTGCATTATTATTCGTTACTTTATATATATTTCGTGAAACACCTTCCGACCCCTGATAGTCACCTGATGAGTATCCCTTTACCCATCTTGATGGTATTCCAATAGATCGAAGCATTGTAACCATAGAAGTAGAGAAATTATCGCAGTATCCTCGTAATGTTTCAAATAGAAATTGATCTACATAATCTTGATTCTCTTTTGGAATGCCCACTTTTTTCTGATCATATTTATATTTGCCGGATTGTAAATATCCTTCAATTGCTTTTGTTTTATCGTACCAATTCTTTTTATCTTTTGTTAATTTTATCGCAAGATCCGTTATTCGTTTTGGAAACTTTTCTGGTAACTGAATATAACGTGGATCAAATTGAACATTCTCGCCAGTTACTTGACTCATTTTTTTTATGCTATATCTTTGTAGTTGATAAATAATATTGTATTCTCTTACAAAGAATGGTTCATTATATTGAATGGCCGTGATTTTCTCAGTTGTATCATTTACCAAAAATGCATCATCATTATCCGATTTTTCGCTGCTGGATGGTCGTTCGAATAGTATATTTGTAAAGCCATACGTATGAACAAAATTCGGGCTTCGTTGTTCCATTGTAATATAGGCCGATTTAAATTTCTTTTCGTCTTCTGCCGTACTATTTTTAATAGAAAGAGAGTCAATTCCCTCATTTAGAGAGATTGGAAGCTTATCATATTGTTGATAGGATGACGTTGTATCCGGTTTAGATGTTTTCCATCCTTTCCCTGTGTATAAGTCTTTTGTTTCCATCCTCCAATATTGACGCGATTCTGTTACAACATTAAAAACAACCGTATCATCACCTTCAAATGGTCCTCCCAACTCAGAATCATCCTCACGATAGCCGACTTTTTTAACTCCCGATCCGATTCCTTCTTTGTTTCCATTATTGTCCGCTCCTGCATAGGATTTTAAATAAGGAACGGGATCTGGCCATATCGGAGAGGCTTTAGGTGCAATAAGAGCGATGAATATACTGCCAATAATCATTACTGATAAAGGGATCATCCATTTTGTCATTAACTTACGGGTAGACTGTACATTCTCTCTTTCGACAAAACGTTGAAAAAATAACATACCTAATAGAACAAATCCAAAAACAACCGTTCTTACAATCGCAAACTCACTATTATATGGAGTAAATGTATCAAGGACCGTTATGTAAACAATGGTCATTACAAAAAATAGAAACACATTTCTCCTTACGATCACCCAATATCTTAACAGATACATAATTAACCATAATAAAATAAAAAACAGCAGGGTCCTAAACTCATTAGTGAGTTCTCCCCAATTTCTGGCGAATAAAAGACCGATATTTTTCACGATATCAGCTAACAAAATACTTACCCACTCAATCCCAAAAATCGGTTTGTCAAAGAAAATATGGTGTAACGAAAAGGATATAAAAATGATTTTTAGAACGATCACTGGGAAGAATGGAGCGTTAAATAAATACAAAATAAATGAAAGGATTATAAATATAATAAACAAAGATGTATTTCCCGTATTTGCAACTTCCTTTAAAGGATAGATCCATTCCAGTAAAAGAAAAAAACTAAAAAGATATAGAATAAATGAAAGGCTCTTATTGTTTTCCTTTAATTTCATCTTTGTTTCACCCCTGTTAAAGCCGAACGGAAGTCCTTTTCATGCAGAAAGTTTACAAACACTCCGTAACGTGCAGCGATAGAACTTAATTGGTACTCGTCATCAAGAAATGGTTCAATATCATTTTTTACTACAAAAATAATCACGGTTCCAGTTCTCTGCACATGCTTCTTTACCATTTCAACTAACGCCTGTGTTAAGTTAGAAGTGATAATTAATAAAGACGCTGATCGTTGATAGAATGCTGATTCCCCATCCAAAATAGCAGAAATATGAACATTACTATCCGCCTTGACTTTGGCTAAATGATGGAATAGTTGCTGTCTATACTCCTCCCCTCCCCTGATTGGGAAAATGGTGCGCTCCTGTCCAATAGAGTAAAATCCTATTTGACCACCATGATGAATAATCGTGCGAATGATTGATGCGGAAAATTTCACACATTCCTCAAACGATGAAGAGGGAGAACGATCTAAAATGATGGATACATCATTCGATTGGCGTTCTTCAAATTCTTTTGTTTTCATCTCATTCATTCTTGCAGTCGCCTTCCAATCAATCCATGTGAAACGATCTCCCGGTTCATAATTTCGTATTCCTGCAACCATTGTTGTATCATTTTGAATTTTAATTTGGGACGCTGTAGCTCCTTGCTCGTATCGACTTTCTAAAGAGCGATAAATCATATCTACATAGGATGGATAAACAAGAATGATTTTTTCCGATGAATAATCTTTTTCCTTCTCAAATAACCCAATAGGATCACCAATTTTAATCAATATTTTATCGAAATGGTGTTCACCTCTCGGTAAGTTTGGCATGCTATACTCAAGTTGAATATGCTTTTTGAAACCAGGGAATATAATGTGTTTCCCGTTCTCTTTAGAAAGACTTGAAGTATTTTTGATGATAAGAAAAAAGAGCGGGAATGAATATTTTCTATCTATTTTAATGATTATATTAAGATTCTCTCCATCCAAATAGGTATCTTTGTTAAACGTTCTTTCTATAACTAAATCACTTAAAGGATAAAAAGCAATGCATAGAGCATACAGAGCGAATGGTACAAAGCTAAAAAATAAAAACCAGCTAACAAATCCACCTTGAAACATGGCATATGAAAAAGTTAATAAAAGAAAAATAATGAGAAGAATTAACTTTCCCCATGTTTTTATTTTTGTTTTCATCATTATCTCACTGCCCTTTGAACGGGAACCTGTACAAATTTAATAACTTCCTTTACGATATCTTCCGCTGTTTTACCGCCATATTTGACTTCGGATTTTATAATAATTCGATGCGAAAATACGAATGGAGCCAAATATTGAACGTCATCAGGGATAATAAAATCCCTTCCATGTAATAACGCATATGCTTGTGATGCTTTCATTAATGCAATTGATCCACGAGGACTTACACCTAGGTAAACATTCGTATGATTTCTCGTGTAATGCGCTAATTCTACAATATATTGTTTGAGTGTTTGATCAACATACACTTCTTTCACCTGATCTTGTAGCTCTACCAATTCGGAAAGGGTAATTACCGAATCTAAACGATCGATTGGAGCTTGTTTTTGCGTTCGATTTAGTATTTCTATTTCTTCATTTATATTTGGATATCCCATTTTCATCTTTAACAGAAACCTGTCTAGTTGAGCCTCCGGAAGAGGGTATGTACCTTCATATTCAATCGGGTTTTGTGTTGCCATAACGAAAAAAGGTCGGTCCAATTGTCTGGTATTTCCGTCTACTGTAACACTACTTTCCTCCATTCCCTCAAGTAATGCGGATTGTGTTTTCGGAGATGTACGATTTATTTCATCAGCTAGGATAATATTCCCCATAATTGGTCCCGGTCTATATTGGAATTCTAGTTCTTTCGGATTATATATCGATACTCCAATTACATCGGATGGTAATAAGTCTGGTGTAAATTGGATTCTCTTAAATTTGGCATTAACCGATTTTGCCAATGCTCTTACCATCATCGTTTTCCCGACTCCTGGTACATCTTCTAATAAAACATGTCCCTCAGCTAACAGTGCAACAAGGCTTAGTTCCGCTATATCTGATTTGCCGATCATTACTTTTTCGATATTATTTAAAACTTGCTTTAATTGTGGATGAAAAATGGTGTCTTTCATTCGAATCCCCCTAGTATCTCTATTAAAGTAGTCTGGAAAATTTTAAAATTTCTTATTATTTTTAGCATACTATGAATTGGGACGAAGAAAAAGGGTTGAAAGAAAAAATTCCTAGATTTTTTCCTTTTTTTATAAGATTGTTTTTGAGAATAAACAATGTCCGTTCCTTTCCGCTGCAGGTACTCGCTTTCCGCGGGGCTGGCGATGAGCCTCCTCGTCGCTTCGCTTCCTGCGGGGTCTCATCTGTCCAGCTGATCCCGCAGGAGTCTCGCACCTTCCGCTCCAATCCACTCTGTGCTCTTAACACTGTTAAAAAAACATTTTTTTAAAAGAGCCTATTATAATAAAAAGAGCCCCCTTAGGACTCTTTTTACTTCCAGAAATCATCAAAGATGGTGATTGGCATGTGTCGTTTATGTTCGGATTTTTGATAGAGTTTTTCAATGGTTTGTTGGGCTTGCTCTGAAACTTTTTTTCCTTCTAAGTAATCATCAATTTCGTCATAGGTGACGCCTAGTGCACTTTCATCTGACAATTGTGGTCGTTCATCTTCAAGGTCAGCTGTTGGTGTTTTTAAGTATAAATGCTCTGGGCATCCTAATTCTTTGAGCAGCATTCTACCTTGTCGCTTATTTAAACGAAAGATAGGTACGAGGTCCGCTCCACCGTCTCCATATTTTGTATAAAATCCTGTAAGATTTTCAGCTGAATGATCGGTACCAAGAACAACACAATTCTCCATAGCAGCAATACTATACTGCGCCTTCATCCGCTCTCTTGCCTTTTCATTTCCTTTTGCAAAGTCTGATAATGTAATACCTGCTTCTTTCAATGAAGCTTCACTTGCATCGACAGCAGCTTTTATGTTTACTGTTAATGCGTGGGTTGGATCGATAAATGCAATGGCATCATCCACATCCGCTGCATCCTTTTGGACACCATACGGAAGGCGGACAGCAATAAATTTATACTCATTATTGCCAGTTTCTTCTCTCATTTCGTTGATAGCTAATTGTGCAAGTTTCCCTGTTAAAGTAGAATCTTGCCCTCCTGATATTCCCAGGACAAATCCTTTAAAAAAGGGATACTTCGCTAAATAACTTTTAAGGAAATCTACACTCTTTCGGATTTCCTCACGGGCATCTATCGTAGGACTCACTTTCATATTTTCAACAATTCTTCTTTGTAGTCCATCCACTTTCGCATTACCTCCATCTCCGTTTTTATTTTTTCATATGAGCAATCTTTTCTCGAACGTCTTCAATATTTTTAATTTTGTTATCCCAACACTTTTGGCTAAGATCAACCGGATATTCATGTGGATTAAGTGAGCGTTTATATTCCTCCCAGAGTAATCCTAAGCTTTCTTTCGTATATCCTTGGATTTCTTTTAAATCCGGTAATCGATAGACTAATTCTCCATTTACGAAAATATCATGTTGTAAATCTTTCGCTTCAAAATCGGTCACGGTTTTACTTATATAAGTGTGCACAGGATGGAACATTTTTAACTTTTCTTGGGATTGTGGATCCTCATCCTGCATGGCAATATAGTCACCTTCTGATTTATACGTCTTTGTATTAATAATTCGATAAACCTTTTTTAATCCGGGTGTCGTTACTTTTTGCGCATTTGAAGATATTTTAATAGTATCTTGCATTACTCCATTTTCGTCTTCAATTGAAACCATTTTATAAACCGCTCCTAATGCTGGCTGCTCAAAAGCAGTGATTAACTTTGTCCCTACTCCCCACATATCAATTTTTGCACCTTGGGACTTCATATGGAGTATCGTATACTCGTCTAAATCGCTTGATGCAACAATCTTCGCATTTGGGAATCCTGCTTGATCTAACATTTTTCGTGCGGCTTTTGATAAGAACGCCATGTCTCCACTATCTAATCGAATGCCAATAAAATTAATTTTATTTCCTAATTCTTTTGCAACTTGTATTGCTGCCGGGACACCGGATTTCAACGTATCATATGTATCCACAAGGAATACACAATCCCGATGGCTTTCTGCATATTTATGAAAGGCGGTATAATCATCACGATATGCTTGTACCATCGCATGGGCATGGGTACCGGACACAGGGATTCCAAATCGTTTACCTGCTCGAACATTACTTGTTGAATCAAACCCGCCGATGAAGGCAGCTCTTGTTCCCCACACCGCAGCATCCATTTCGTGTGCTCTACGTGTACCAAATTCCATTAATATTTGGTCACCGACTACATTTTTAATTCTCGCTGCTTTGGTCGCAATCAATGTTTGGTAATTCACAATATTAAGCAAGGCCGTTTCAATTATTTGCGCTTGAGCTAAAGGTGCTTCGACATGAATTAATGGTTCATTATCAAAAACAATTTCTCCTTCTTTCATCGACCGAACGGTTCCTGTAAAACGCATTTCGCTTAAATATTGTAAAAATTCTTCATCATAGTTCAACTCTTCACGTAAATATTGAATATCAGTCTCGGAAAAATGAAAGTCACGTAAGTATTCAACAATTCGTTCTAAACCGGCATATACTGCATACCCATTATCAAAAGGAAGCTTCCTGAAAAAAACTTCAAACACCGCTTTTCGTTCATGAATTCCGTCATCCCAATATGTTTTTGCCATATTGATTTGATAAAGATCGGTATGAAGTGCAAACCCATCGTCCTTATATTGCTTTACCATTTAACCCCACTCCTTATTTACCCTAAAAGAGTACCTTCGCACCCAATGTATTTTTAAAATGTTCTAATGCCCATTGATGGCCTGTTTCATTAAAGCTCGCTACAGCGTTCCCATGAACAACTATTTTGTATCCTTTATTATAAGCATCTACAGCTGTATGCAATACACATATATCCGTACAAACTCCACAAAGATGTATTTCTTCAATTCCACGCTCTCTTAACTTTATATCCAAATCCGTTCCTGCAAACGCGCTATAACGTGTTTTATCCATATAATGTACATTTTCGTCATTTTTATGTTGTTCATACAAACTCTGCAAAGCTCCGAATAATTGACGTCCTGGCGTTCCTACTATATTATGCGGTGGAAATAATTTTGCCTCTGGATGGAGTGTGTCTTCTTCTTGATGACAATCGATCGCAAAAACAACATAATCACCCGATAGAATAAAATCGCTAGTTAGCTGTATAATCGTATTTTCAATTTCCTGACCAGGTTTCCCACATGTTAACTTACCAGCATCTGCAATAAAATCATATGTATAGTCGATATTAATTAATGCTTTTTTAGTCATCACAAAACTCCCCCTCTTGGCAATCTCGACACTATTGTACTATAAATTCTTAAAATAAGTGAAAATAAAAACACCCATTTAATTATTGTGATCATTTTTACACAGTAATTAATGGATGTTTTTTTTAGTTTACAGGAAAAATAATGCTTCAGAAACGTATTTAGAAATGATGAATAGACCTACCATGACAAAGAAAAATAACACGTCTTTTCCGTTTATTTTCAACTCGTGATAGAATGTACGATCCCTGCTTCCCGTAAATCCCTTAGATTCCATTGCAATGGCTGTTCTCTCAGCCTTGCGAATCGCACTTGCTAAAAGAGGTATGGTGTATTTTTTTAAAAGCTGGATTCTCCCTTTTATCCCTTTCTCCCTATGAACACCTCGAATTCGATGCGCATTTCTAATGATCGTAAACTCCTCCTTTAATAAAGGTAAAAATCGGTAGCCTGCCAAAATTCCGTAGGCAAGCTTAGGTGGAAGTTTACACTGTTGAATCAGACTTAACATAAATTTAGTAGTGTCTGTTGTTAAAATAAACAGTAAAGATAACGCAGCGAAACAAAGGACCCTTAAACCAAGTGATAATCCTGTTCTAAGTCCGTAATCGGTAATTTCAATAGGACCGACATTGACATAAGTTACAAAACTAGTATTACTTGGTGGATGAGAAAAAACCGTTGTTGTCCACACATAACCAAAGGCAATGATAAAAAAAGGAATAAATCGTATACACCATTTTTTAATTCCTACTTCACCAAAAATGAATGTGATTAAAACCGTAAAAAACAAGTAAAGCAATGGAGTTAACGGGTCAAATACAAAAGCTAAAAGCACAACAGAAACCAAAACGGCAATTGCTTTTATACTAGGATTTAATAACTGAAGCCGCAATAGGTTCACCTCTTCTTCCATATGTATGCCAAATTGAATAGAGTAATGGAATGTCAAGGTTTGCTCTCTGCACAATCTCACTATTTTCTATAAATAGTTCATGCGGTGTTCCCTGAAACATTACTTTACCTTCGACAAGAACGATAACTTGATGAGCAAATTTCGCCACTAATTCCATATCGTGCGTCACCATTAACGCCGACATTCCCAAATTAACTCGAGACTGAATCATTTTCATCATCTCATTCGTCGCTTTTTCATCCTGTCCAAAGGTAGGCTCATCTAAAATAAGGAATTCTCTTTCATCAACTAGCATCGTTGCAACACTTAATCTCCGCTTTTGCCCTTGACTTAATGTGAAGGGATTATGATCCTTTAACCCAAGTAAACGAAAATCTGAAAGAATATTAGAAACGATTAAGTCTATTTCTTCTATATTTTTCATTCTTGGTCCAAATGCGATTTCTTCGAAAACTGTATCCGCAATAAATTGATGCTCTGGGTTTTGAAAAACGTAACCTATTGAATTTAGCTTTACCTTTTCATCTAAATCCTTAAACGCTTTGTTCTTATAGTAAATCTCTCCTTGTTTTTCCTTAAGAAGTCCCGCCAACAACAAGGTTAATGTAGATTTACCTGCACCATTTGGTCCTACTATCGCTGTCCACTCACCCTTATTTAATGATAAATGAATATGGTTTGAAATTTTCTTCTCTCCCCGGGAAAAAGATACGTTTTCCATTCGGATTAACGGCGATGATGAGATATCATTCATTGCCTGTAATGGAAAAAAACCATTTATCTCATCTAACTCTTCCATTAATTCATCCACTGTTATGGGATAAAAGTTTTCTTTCACCTGTTGACCGAATACTGTCACCTTCGGAAGACATATGCCAAAGTCTTTCATATCATCAAAATGAAGAACCAATCCTTTTTTCAATGAACCATCATACAACAGTTGCCCCGATTGTGTAAAAACAAGGGTACGGTCAATAAAAGGAACCCAATAATCAAGTTTATGCTCAATAACGATAAGGGAAAAATCTAATTCTCTTTGCAGTCTATCAATCGTTACGACAAATTCTTTTGTCGCCATTGGATCTAGCAAGGCAGTGGGTTCATCAAGAATCATCAATTCCGGTTCCATCGCCATCACACATGCAAGTGCCAGCTTTTGCTTCATTCCGCCTGATAAAGTAGAAATATAAGCTTTTTTATACTCTTCTAAACCAACTAATGAAAGCGACCATTCTATTTTTTGTTTCATTTCTTCTTTAGGTATTTTTATATTTTCTAAGCCAAATGCGATTTCATCCTCTACAGTGAGCATACAAAATTGGGAATCCGGATCTTGAAATACTACGCCAATTCGGCTGCTTAATTGCCCCGGTTCATAAGATTGAATCTCTTTCCCTACATATTTAATACTTCCCGTTCTGTCCCCTTCAATTGAATTTGGAATCAGCCCGTTTAAACAAAGTGCTAACGAACTTTTCCCGGAGCCACTTGGTCCTAATAATAGAAGTTTTTCACCTTTATTTATGGAAAAGGAGATATTGTTTATAATCGATTGCTCCTCATAAGATACTGAAAGATTCCTAACTTCTAATAAGGGTTCCCGTATCTCCATTTCAATCATGCCACTTTTCTCTTTTTTATCTCTTTGCCTAATGGCATTCCATTAAGCACTCCTGTTTGTGCCAATCCTTCACTTATATATTTACCTAATAATCCTGCAAGGAGCGCACCAGAAACCATTCGTATCGCCAGCATGGATAAAACATATGATGTGGATAGCGTTGCGAATCCCGAGATAAAATATCCCCATGCAAAACTAAATAGAGCCGAGCCAACTCCAGCAAGCATTAACACCCATGTTGAATAACGCTTCCAGCCAGTTGCGGCAAACACTACCTCAGCACCTAAACCTTGGATCATTCCAGAGATTAATAGTCTTGGACCAACCGCATTTCCTATTAAGATTTCCACAAATGCTGCAATCGTTTCCGACAAAATAGCTGCACCCGGCTTGCGAATAATATTGGCAACAATGATAGAAACGATGAACCATATCCCAAATATCGGTTCATACCCGATCGGTCCAACTAACCCAAAAAAAATATTCCCTACTTGGGTAAATAATAAATATACGATGGCAAAGACAATCCCTAACACTGACATCACAACAATTTCACGCAGACTCCATTTAGACATCATTTTTCCCTCCCCTATTTCTTCTTAGTCGAAGGACTATTCGCCGAAATATTCACTGTCATTGTTACATGCTTAACTTTTTCCTGTGAGTAATGAAAGGCCCGCTCAAGTGTTGTAAACACATCGTGCGCATCCCCGTCCAATCTGCTGGCATAGTGAATTCCAGCAGTAAATGTGTTTTGTTGTTTGGCAATTTCCACAACATCTGCAATGATTTGCATATAGTTTTCATTATTCATTGGATATAACGCAAACTGTGTAGGTGCTTCAATATGAATATTTTTTACTCTGTCTTCATTCATCCGAACATCGTCCTCAGACATATACACATCTCCATCTGAATCTCCCGGGCATCCTATTGAAAATGTTCCATTCAATACAACATGTTTTTTAGTATTTGCCGCAATTAAATAGATCGTTTTTGCTACGTCAAAAACATGATCCATTTTTCCGCGAATCACTGTACTAATATCATCTGTTTTTACCCATACTTTAGAGGTGTCAACTTGTTGAAGCGTAGATAAAATTATATCTACAAAATTATCCGCCATCGGATAAAGGGAAAAACGAAAACCTACAATTCTACTTGTTCCACATACTTCTGTCATAACCATTCTCCTCTCTTTTTTGGAGAATAAAAAAACTGCATCTCTAGGAAGATGCAGTAGTATACGAAAAGATGCAAATCAATGAATGATCTTACACCAATACTACTACACTTCCCCACGCTAGTATTATCTAGATCGGGTAATAAGGGATCGGAACGCACTTCCACGTTCACATCTCAGCTTTTTCAGCACCCCTAGTGTAGATAGGTCATATGCAGTTTTATTATTCGCCCTAATCATACATGAGAGATAATCGTATGTAAAGATACTTTGTAATCATTTATTCAATAACTATTCTAAAAAAATATTGTACATGCAATTTAATTCATCCACATGGTAAAATATACAGCTTTCTATTTTCAATCTTTTCGGTTTATGATATCTTTATATAGTTATTAATATAACTTTTTATTTATAAATATCCATTGGTTTTATTCGATGTTGATTTCCGCTGCAGGTGCTCGCTTTCCGCGGGCGGTTCGGGAGCCTCCTCGACGCTTATCGCGCTGCGGGGTCTCCCGTATACCGTTTTTCCCGCAGGAGTCTCGCACCTTCCGCTCCAATCAACAAGGCGCCATAATTAACATTGAACTTTAACAAAGCCATTTGTTTAAATATGGTTAATTTAAGGGTATGAATGGAATACGGAGGGTTTATATAGATGGAAAATCAAAATGGTGGCTTACAACGGAGTTTAAAAGCACGGCATTTAACGATGATTTCATTAGGTGGTTCAATTGGAACCGGGCTATTTCTTGGAAGTGGATCTGCTATTTATCAAGCAGGACCTGGCGGCGCATTGCTTGCCTATTTGATAATTGGTGTCATGGTGTATTTTATTATGACGAGCCTTGGTGAACTTGCTTCTTTCATGCCAACAAGTGGGGCATTTAGCACCTATGCTACCCGCTTTATCGATCCCGCACTTGGATTTGCATTAGGGTGGAACTATTGGTACAGCTGGGCAATCACACTTGCGGCGGAACTTTCCGCATCAACATTAGTCATGAAATTTTGGTTCCCAGATAGCCCATCTTGGTTATGGAGTGGCCTTTTTATCCTGATTATTTTCGGATTGAATATTCTTTCTGTTAAAGGATACGGAGAAGGCGAATATTGGTTCTCTTTCATTAAAGTAGCTACCATCATTATTTTCATTATTGTAGGTATTTTAATGATATTAGGTATAATGAAAGGTGACGCCATTGGCTTTAAAAACTTCACAATTGGTGACGCACCCTTTCATGGTGGTTTACTTGCAGTTATCGGAGTGTTTCTTACCGCAGGATTTTCTTTTCAAGGAACAGAAATTGTCGGTGTAGCTGCAGGCGAAAGTGAAAATCCGAGAGAAAATGTACCAAAAGCCATCAAAAGTGTATTTTGGAGAATTCTTTTATTTTATGTACTTGCAATTCTAGTTATAGGCTTAATTATTCCTTATACAACTGAAAGCCTACAAAGTGAAGACATCATGGTCAGTCCATTTACGTTAGTGTTCAAAAAGGCTGGGCTCGCATTCGCCGCATCGTTAATGAATGCAGTCATCTTAACGGCAGTATTGTCTGCCGGAAACTCAAGTCTTTATGCATCTACAAGAATTTTATTTGCTATGGCAAAAGAAGGACAAGCTCCTAAGTTTTTTGGAAAGTTAAATAAGCGTGGAGTTCCAGTCGCCGCACTTATTGCAACAACTTTGGTGGGGATGCTCGCATTTTTGGCATCCGCTTTCGGCGATGGGGCGATTTATATGTGGCTGTTAAATGCAGCAGGAATAACGGGATTTATCTTTTGGCTCGGTATTGCTGCCAGTCATTATCGATTTAGGAAGGCTTATATCGCTCAAGGACATTCACTTGAAAAGCTTCCTTACCGAGCAAAACTTTATCCGTTTGGCCCGATTCTCGCATTTGTCGTTGGATTAGTTGTCATATTAGCTCAAGACTATCAAGCCTTTCTCGGAGATAAAATAAATTGGATGGACCTGATCGCCGCTTATCTCGGTATCCCATTATTTATCATCATGTGGCTAGGATATAAATTTATTAAGAAAACAAAAGTGGTTCCATTGAAGGAATGTAAGATTGATATAGATGAGTTTAATTAATGATAAAAATGTATAGTAAGCAGCAGATGCTTTACTATACATTTTTTATTGATATTGTAAAACATGAAACAATTAAAAAAACGTAGGTAATCCACAAAAAAAAATCCTCTAAGATAAAATCTTAGAGGATTTTTTTACTATTGGGCAGATGAATTACATCATGCCGCCCATGCCCATGCCGCCCATATCAGGCATTGCAGGACCTGCATTTTCTTCAGGTTTATCTGCTACAACTGCTTCAGTTGTTAGTAACATAGCCGCTACAGAAGCTGCATTTTGAAGTGCATAACGAGTAACTTTAGTTGGATCAACAATGCCCGCTTCGAACATGTTTACCCATTCACCGTTAGCTGCATTGAAGCCAATACCTACTTGTTCTTTTTTCAAACGATCCACAATTACAGATCCTTCAAGACCAGCATTGTGAGCAATTTGGCGTACTGGTTCTTCCAATGCACGTAGAACGATGTTGATACCTGTTGCAACATCACCTTCAGCGTCAACAGAAGAAACTTTATTGTATACATTTACAAGTGCCGTACCACCACCGGATACGATACCTTCTTCAACAGCCGCACGAGTAGAGTTAAGTGCATCTTCAATACGAAGTTTGCGTTCTTTTAACTCAGTTTCAGTTGCGGCACCAACTTTGATTACTGCTACTCCGCCCGCAAGCTTAGCTAGGCGCTCTTGTAATTTTTCACGGTCAAATTCAGAAGTCGTTTCTTCTAATTGAACACGAATTTGATTTACGCGAGCTGAAATGCTTGCAGAATCGCCTGAACCTTCAACGATTGTTGTGTTTTCTTTTGTAACAACAACTTTAGCAGCGCGTCCAAGAGAATCAATTGTAGCTGTCTTAAGATCAAGTCCTAAATCTTCAGTGATAACTTGACCACCTGTTAGAACAGCGATATCTTCTAACATTGCTTTACGACGGTCACCGAATCCAGGTGCTTTAACAGCAACTGCATTAAATGTTCCACGAAGTTTGTTTACGATAAGTGTTGCTTGTGCTTCACCTTCAACATCCTCAGCAATGATAAGAAGCGGTTTGCCTTGTTGTACCACTTGTTCAAGAACTGGTAAAACTTCTTGAATATTTGTAATCTTTTTATCTGTGATTAAAATATATGGATTTTCAAGAACTGCTTCTAATTTATCTGTATCTGTAACCATGTATGGTGAAACATAGCCACGATCAAATTGCATACCTTCTACAACATCTAATTCAGTTGTGAAGCCTTTTGATTCTTCGATTGTGATAACACCATCGTTTCCAACACGTTCCATTGCTTCAGCAATCAATTGGCCCACTTCTTCATCAGCAGCAGAGATTGCAGCAACTTGTGCAATCGACTCTTTACCTTCGATTGGTTTAGAAATCGCATTAAGTTCTTCAACAGCTGTTTGAACAGCTTTTTCAATTCCTTTACGGATACCCACAGGGTTTGCACCAGCTGTTACGTTTTTCAAGCCTTCACGAATCATGGCTTGAGCAAGTACAGTTGCAGTCGTTGTACCGTCACCAGCAACATCATTTGTTTTGCTTGCAACTTCTGATACAAGTTTAGCACCCATGTTTTCGAATGCATCTTCAAGTTCGATTTCTTTAGCAATCGTTACACCATCATTAGTAATAAGTGGAGAACCAAACTTTTTCTCAAGAACCACGTTACGTCCTTTAGGTCCAAGTGTTACTTTTACAGCATCTGCTAATTTATCAACTCCGCGAAGCATAGCACGGCGTGCATCTTCACTGAATTTAATTTCTTTTGCCATTTGAAATTACCTCCTCGATCTTCTTTAATGATGTATTTATTTTCGAAAATGGTAAATAACTATTGTACAATAGCTAGAATGTCTGAATCACGAAGAATTAAATATTCGTTACCTTGGTATTTCACTTCTGTACCAGCATATTTAGAGAAGATGATGCGATCGCCTTCAGATACTTCAAGAGCAACGCGCTCACCGCTATCTAAAACACGTCCAGTACCTACAGCTACTACCTTACCTTCTTGCGGTTTTTCCTTTGCAGAATCAGGAAGAACGATACCGCTTGCAGTTTTTTCCTCTGTTTCTACTAGTTCAATTACGACGCGATCTCCAAGTGGTTTTAACAAGTGAAACAACCTCCTCAATAATTTTATGTAAATTTTTAATTATTAGCACTCGTTACTCTTGAGTGCTAACACAATTATTATAATAAATAATTCAATTCCATTTTGCAAGTCTCACAGTTAACTTTTTTGAAAAAACTCTTCTATTAGTTTGGAAACCCTTCAAATAGAACTTTGCGCAATATTCAAGTTTATGTCCTAATATAATTTCTATTCATAATTGGAGGAGATTTCCACATATAATAGTTTGAAGGTTAAAAAAGTGCTGCACTTCTTAATATTTGAACCTCTATTTATTCAATAGTAGAATGAGATTATGAGCTAATAGGAAAGGAAAAATATTGTGAAAAAAGAATATGCATATATTTTAATTACGTATATTGCCATGCAATTATCTGGCTATGTCGGTTATCCCATTGTTTATCTTATTGGCGTGAAAGGATTTCATACTTCAGAAAGTTATATGAAAATGATGACGCCTGTTTATTGGATCGTAATCAGCTTTATTTCCGCTTTGATTATTGTTTTGCTGATTTTACGAAAATCTGAACGTAAATATCAATTAGAGAGAAGTACACCGCTTTCTGCCGGAAAATCAATCTCATGGGCAGTCGGAGGGATTTTTCTAGCATTTATTGCTCAAACACTTGCATCTATCATTGAACAAATGATTGGCATTAAACCTGGATCGGAAAACACTCAGCGTATCGTAAACCTAATCGAAACTTTTCCGATTGTTGTTGTTGTAAGTTCAATAATTGGCCCAATTTTGGAGGAAATTGTCTTTAGGAAAATTATTTTTGGAACACTTAATAAATATTTATCTTTTTTTTCTTCGGCACTTATTAGTTCCGTCATTTTTGGTCTTGCACATATGGAGTTTGTGCACTTATTACTTTATTCTGCTATGGGATTCACTTTTGCCTTTTTGTATAAAAAAACAAATCGAATTTTAGTCCCAATAAGCGCACACGTAATAATGAATACAATAGTCGTTATTGCTCAGCTATTGAACCGCGAAGAAATTCAAAAAATAATTGAGAAACAAAGCTTTATTGGAGGACTTTTCTCATGAGACCACTACAATCAGGAGTGATCTATTGCCTTCTTGGCACCCTGTTTACTTATTTTGCCGTAAAACAAGTTAATCTTCATGGATGGTCTTTTTTTGCTTACATGCTTATCTTTTTAGCAACGATTGATTATGGATCAGGATTTCGATTAATCACATTGCATTTTCGGTTAAAAAACCATCAAAAAAAATAAAAACCTTCCAGCTGGAAGGTTTTTATTCATGCTGTCCAGCTCCAGCGCCTAGCCCATCGAGGTCAAATAACCTTCGGCAATAAAAGTCAAAGAGCAGACTTTTTTTGCCAAAGGTTATTTGCTTGTCGGGGCTGAACAAGGCGCCTCCGCTTTTCTTATTCATTATCATTTTGCAGTGCATATTGTAATTCCGCTGCTTTCGCTTTTCGATAACCAACTTTCGAAACCAATATACTAATTTCGTATAGAACCATTAGCGGTACACCGACAACAATTTGTGACATTACATCTGGTGGTGTGATAAAGGCAGCAAGAACAAGAAGAAAGAAATAGGCATACTTTCTAATTTTCGCTAAAAACATTGGTGTGATAATCCCTAATCTCGTTAAAAACATGATAACGATTGGTAATTCAAACAGAATCCCAAACGGGAGGGTAATCTGAAACAAAAACGAAAAATATTCATTAATACCAATGACCGGATTAATATCCATTTGTGTTGATAGCTTCATCATGAACCGTAAGATTAACGGAAACAATATAAAATAAGCGAATGCTAGTCCAGCTAAAAAGAGAATAAGTGCGATTGGAATATAACTCAATGTAACTTTCCGCTCTTTTTCATATAAACCGGGACTAATAAATGCCCAAAGTTGATAAAGAATGACTGGCAAAATAATCACTACGGCCAAATACAGAGTAACTTCCATAAAAACTTTAAAAGGGTCTGTCAGCCGAAACGCATTCATTGTCATTTCTTGTGCAAAATCAGAATGTTGGAGATATCGAATAATTGGTTGTGAAAGAAAAAAACTTACAATTACAGCCAAGATAAAGAAAACGACTATCACAAACAGTCGCTTTCTTAACTCGGATAAATGTTCAAAAATCGTCATGTCTTTTTGACTCATATGAATTCATCCTAACATTTACTTAACGTTGTCTTTATCTGTTTTTGGCTTATCGTCTTCTTCATCCGCCAAGCCCTTAGTTGCATTTTTAAATTCTTTTAATGTATCCCCGGCAGCTCTGCCCAATTGGGGTAATTTCTTTGGTCCGAAAACTAGTAAGGCAACAATCACAATGAGAATAATACTTCCAATTCCTGGTCCCATCTGTGCCCACCTCCTCATATGTACATGATAATACAAATTAAACGTTTAATCCATTATCTTATTAATTAGTCTTGTGAAATTTCCGTGTCATTTGGATAGTGCTTTAGAAAATAAACTAATGATTGCAACTCTACTGCTAAATCAATATGATGAACACGTATAGATGACGGTACATTTAGTCTAGCCGGTGTAAAATTTAATATACCTTTTACGTTTGTTTTCGTTGTCACCTGATCAGTAACCCGTTGTGCAACTTCCGCTGGTATAGTAAGAATAATAACACTGATATCTTCACTAATTAACCTTGTTTCAAGCTCTTCCAAACTATAAATAGATACATCTCCAATTTTTTTACCTACCTTATTTGGATCTATATCAAATGCGATTTCTATTTTTGTATTATTATTTTTCATAAAATTATAATTTAGAAATGCTGTTCCTAAATTTCCCACACCAATCAGAGCTACTTTCGTTAATTCATCTTGGTCTAAAGTTTTTCGAAAAAAAGTTAAAAGATAATTAACATTGTACCCGTATCCCTTTTTTCCTAATGCCCCGAAGTATGAAAAATCCCTGCGAATCGTGGCGGAATCGACTTTCACAGCTTCGCTTAACTCTGCCGAAGATACACGTTGCTTGCCAGAGTTATGTAAATTCCTCAAAAATCGATAATATAATGGTAATCGTTTTGCTGTGGCTTGAGGTATTTTAATTATTTCTTCATTCATACGATAGGTCCCCCATATAAATCTAACTAAAAAAGCGTTTGCCTAAAAACTATCCCCTCAGATAATCAGTGCTTGAAACACCGCCTGTTTTTTCTATCAAAAACGTTGGTCCAATAACCATACCTTTGTCAATGGCTTTGCACATATCATACACAGTTAAAGCGGTTACAGATGCAGCAGTTAATGCTTCCATCTCAACACCAGTGTTTCCCTTTGTTTTTACACTTGAAATGATCTTTAATATATAAACATTTTCGTCTTTTTGTTCCCAACTAAATTCAATATTTACCCCATTAATTAAAATAGGATGACACATCGGAATGAGATCCCAGGCTTTTTTTGCAGCCATTACACCTGCAACCTGTGCAACTGCAAGAACATCGCCTTTTTTTATTTTATTATTATGGATTAATTGATAAATTTCATTACTTAATTCAACACTCGATTGCGCAATCGCCGTGCGGACAGTATCTGGTTTTGTACTCACATCAACCATTTTCGCTCTTCCCTGCTCATTAAAATGAGTAAGCTTTGACATCGAAAACACCTCTCAACTTATCATACACTATTTTTCTTTCCTTGTCCTTTTTAGAAGTGGTGAATCATTGCTCAAACCCTCATGAATACGGTACACTACCAATATAGATGAGGTGAAATAAATATGATTTTATTACAAGTTCAACAACTAACAAAACATTTTGGTGCTGAACTTATTTTATCAAATATTAAATTAGAAATTCAGACGAGAGATCGTATTGCATTAGTTGGAAGAAATGGTGCAGGAAAGTCTACATTATTAAAAATTATTTCTGGCCAAATGTCATTAGATTCCGGGGATATTGTCAAACCAAAGGATGTTTCTATCGGGTATCTAGCACAAAATACTGGCCTGAAATCTAGTTTATCCATATGGGATGAAATGTTAACTGTATTCCAAGAATTGCGGCAAATGGAGATTGAAATAAGAAATGTAGAACAAAAAATAGCAGATCCATATTACTATGATAACCCCGATCTCTATTCCAAAATATTGACAGAATATGATCAATTACAGATTCGCTTTAAAGATTTAGGTGGTTATCAATATGAATCAGATATCCGTTCAGTCCTTCATGGCCTGCGATTTAATGATTTTGATTATGGAACAATGATTGAAACATTAAGCGGCGGCCAGAAAACGCGCTTAGCATTAGCTAAATTACTTTTAACTAAACCAGATATTTTAATTTTGGACGAACCAACAAACCATTTAGATATTGATACTCTTTCTTGGCTGGAACAATATTTACAAAGCTATAATGGTGCCATTCTCATCGTCTCACATGACCGATATTTCTTAGACAAAGTAGTTAATCAAGTTTATGAATTATCGAGACACGCTATTCAGAAATATTATGGGAATTACAGCCAATATTTGACTCAGAAGGCAGAACAATACGAACGTGATTTCAAACAATACGAGAAACAACAAGAGGAAGTTGCCAAACTACAAGATTTCATCCAACGCAATTTAGCAAGAGCATCCACAACAAAACGAGCGCAAAGTCGAAGAAAACAGCTTGAAAAAATGACAATAATGGACAGGCCATTAGGTGACGAAAAATCGGCTACTTTCACATTTCAAATTGAGAAGCAAAGTGGTAATGAAGTCTTAAATCTTGTGGATGGTTCAATTGGGTATAATCATCGTATTATCGCAAAAAATATCTTTTTATCAATTAAAAAAGGTGACAGTATTGCACTTGTAGGACCAAATGGAGTAGGTAAATCAACCCTACTAAAAACAATTATTAAAAAGTTGGAACTTCATAATGGAAACATACATTACGGTTCAAACGTGATGATTGGATATTATGATCAAGAACAAGCTAATCTCTCATCGAACAAAACAGTTTTAAATGAACTATGGGATGATTATCCTTTAAAAGATGAAAAAGAAATACGAACAGTATTAGGAAACTTTTTATTTTCAGGGGACGATGTTCTTAAAATTGTCTCAAGTTTAAGTGGTGGAGAAAAAGCAAGACTTGCTTTATCCAAGCTTTTACTGCAAAAAGCAAATTTTCTTATTTTAGATGAACCGACAAACCATTTGGACCTCGATAGTAAAGAGGTATTGGAAAATGCCTTAATCGATTACCCCGGCACGATACTATTTGTCTCCCATGATCGCTACTTTATTAACAGGCTGGCAACAAAGGTGATCGAGCTTGGGAAAGATGGAACAAAGGAATTTCTTGGAGATTACGACTACTATGTTGAAAAGCAACAAGAATTGCTGGAATTAAAAAAACTGGAACATTCAAAACTTGAAACTACAACGGATACACAGAATCCTGCTAAACAATCCTATCAACAAGACAAAGAGGCAAAAAAATTGGAACGGCAGCGTAAACGTCGTATTGAGGAAATCGAAGGACTCATTGACAGTTTAGAGAGCAAATTAGACGACAATGAGGAATTATTATGTAAGCCTGAAATCTATCAAGACCATGAAAAAGTCCTTGAATTAAATAAAGAAATTAGTAGTTATAAACAACAGCTTGAAAAATTGATGGAAGAATGGACAGAGCTTGCATCAGATGAGTAGAGCATAAATATGAATACGTTAGGACAAAAATACCAGATTCTCTGGTATTTTTTTAGTCCACAAAAGTATCCACATTATTTTTTCAGCACATATAGTATAAAAGTATTATTATTTGTGCATTTCTAGCCTTATCAACAGACTTATGCACATTATCCACAGAAATCATAATTTTTCAACAATATTTTATACACACCAACATAGTTTTATTAACATTTTATCCACAAGCTGTGCACAACAACAGTTGTTCGTATTTTTTATTCACATGTGGATAGTTTTATGGAAAAAAAAGAAGCATGTCACCCACATGCTTCTAAAAATGCTCTATATCTAAACTGGGATTCGCGTTTAAAGAATATTCACTTCGCTTCCCTTTTTCAAACAAAATACTTCCGGCCGCTGCAATCATCGCCGCATTGTCAGTACATAAATGTAATGGCGGAATAAGTAACTCTATCCCATCAATCTCTGCAAATTCCTTTTCAAGTCTGTCTCTAAGCCCTTTATTAGCCGCAACTCCGCCTGATAATAATACTTGTTTTACATGAAACTCTTTAGCAGCCTTTATCGTCTTAGTTACTAATACATCAATGACGCTCTCTTGAAAACTTGCAGCCATATTTTTCGGATCAATTGACATACCTTTTTGTTCTGCGTTATGCAATGTGTTAATAACGGCCGACTTTAACCCGCTAAAACTAAAATCAAAGGAATCCTCTTCTAACCACGCCCGTGGTAAATCAATCGTTGGTATGCCCTCATGTGCAAGTCGATCAATATGTGGACCTCCTGGATAAGGGAGATTAAGTGTTCTTGCCACCTTATCATATGCTTCTCCAGCTGCATCATCTCTTGTTTCGCCGATTACCTCGAATTCCCCGTGCTCTTTCATCAAAACTAATTCCGTATGTCCTCCAGAGACAACCAATGATAATAACGGAAATGCCATTTCCTTCATTAATCGATTAGCATATATATGTCCGGCTATATGATGCACACCTACTAAAGGAATATTTCTCGCAAAGGAAATTGCCTTTGCTGCATTCACTCCTACTAATAAAGCTCCTACTAAACCGGGACCTTCCGTCACCGCAATGGCATCAATATCTTCAAACGTGACCTCAGCCTTAATTAGGGCCTCTTCGATAACGACTGTAATCTGTTCCACATGATGTCTAGATGCTAACTCAGGTACAACTCCCCCAAATCTTTTATGGCTATCGATTTGTGAAGCAACGATATTAGAGAGTATTTCCGTCCCATTTTTAATAATAGCTGCCGCTGTTTCATCACAGCTTGTTTCAATTCCTAAAACAATTAAATCCTTCTTCATTATAAATTCACCCACATAACTAAGGCATCCTCTTGGTTGTCAGTGTAGTAACTTTTCCTGATTCCACCCTCAAAGAAACCTAATTTCTTATATAACGATTGAGCAATTACATTGCTTACTCGGACTTCTAAAGTCATTGATTTTGCACCTTGTTGAATTGAATAATCCATGATACTGCTTAATAATAACTCACCTAGTTTTTGTCCACGATATTCAGGTAATATAGCAATATTTGTTATATGTGCCTCATCCACTACAAGCCATACCCCACAATAACCGATAATTTTTTCTTGATCTACTATGACAAAATACCTTGCAAAATGGTTTTTTACAAATTCATTATAAAATGCCTCCCGAGACCAAGGTAATGAAAATGATTGTACTTCAACATCCATAATTCCATCCAAATCGGCTATGTTTGCTTCTCTTAATTGATAATTCATCATCCTTCTTTACTTCCATTAGCCTTTTGAGATTCTAACCATTTTGCTTCAGCTTCAACTAAACGAATATAATTAGGCACAAATGTATGAATATCTTCACCAGATAAATCTTTTCCTAAAAATGCAAGTTCACTAGGTCGTGGATTAATTTCTGATGGACTAGCAAAAATTGCTTTATCACCTAGTGTATTAATGATTGTATCTTTATGTAAATCAATATCATTACCTACAAAAATAACAGATTCATCAAGTAGCTTTAACTTTTCTACCCATTCAACCGTTAAAATATTGCAATCGTTTAACTCCGTTATTAATCTTTCATCTTCAAAACGATATAATCCTGTATAAATCTGTCCCCTTCTTGCATCGAAAAAAGGGCAAATAAACCCGTGAAAATGCCTCCCAACTCCAGCCATTATAGCCAAACTAGATATTCCCACTAGTGGAATGTTTAAACTCCAAGCCATTGTTTTTGCTATACTTACGCCAATTCGGACCCCAGTATAGGAGCCTGGGCCCTTAGCTACAACAATTTTTTCAAGATCCATTGGGGAGAGGTCACAATCCTTCATCAATTGCTGAATTGCAGGCATAACCCGAATACTATGGTTTTTCTTTAAATTAGTAATATATTCACCGATTACCTTGTCATTATCTAATAATGCAATTCCTAATGCATAATTAGATGTATCTATTGCAAGCACTTTCATGAAAATAACTCCTCACACAATAATTCGTAGCGTTTTCCTACTGGTTTTAATTCGAATCTCCGTTCTACATCACCTAATCGATAAAGCGAAATCGATAAGTATTCGTTTGGTAACTGATCCTCAATTATATGGGCCCACTCAACAATCGTTACACCAGTGCCTTCAAAATATTCATCAAAACCTAAATCCTCATTGGAATCTTGTAAACGGTAAACATCCATATGATATAATGGTAAATTTCCTTGATATTCTTTAATAATTGTAAAGGTGGGACTGCTTACATTTCGTCGAATTCCTAATCCTAATGCAATCCCTTTAGTAAATGTTGTTTTCCCTGCTCCCAAATCGCCTTCTAATAATAAGACATCTTTTGCTTTTAACTTTCCTGCTAACTTTTGAGCAAAAGAAGAAGTGTCATCCGGCCCTTTAGAAAGCCACTCATATACTTTCATAATAATCTCCTCTGACAATACTTATGTAAATGTTATTTACTTATAGTCTGTTAATAATTATCTAAAAAACAGCTTATTTTAAAAAGCTTATATAAAAAATCCTTAGGATAATTCAGTCCTAAGGCAAAACTTGTCTATTGGTAGTTTACATCATTTCCACTAAATGAGCAAAATAACTATTACTTTAAATGAAAAAAAACGAAACTAAGTTTCGTTTTTCATTGGCACTTATTGCGGAGGCAGGATTTGAACCTGCGACCTTCGGGTTATGAGCCCGACGAGCTACCAGACTGCTCCACCCCGCGACGATAATAATTTAGTATATATTATGCACTAAGTGCATCATTTGACTGTCCCGATTTCAGCAAGCTGATTCAAGATGCTGCTCAATCGGTACAACTCGCAGCTTTTTCAATGAAGCAATGCTCGTTGCTCCACCCCGCGACGATAATATATATTTATATACAGCCTGGCAACGTCCTAC
Source organism: Heyndrickxia vini (assembly GCF_016772275.1). Classification (NCBI taxonomy): domain Bacteria; kingdom Bacillati; phylum Bacillota; class Bacilli; order Caryophanales; family Bacillaceae; genus Heyndrickxia; species Heyndrickxia vini. The sequence goes on from NZ_CP065425.1 coordinate 3,950,716, forward strand.
TCTTGCAGGGGGAGAGCCCCCAACTACCATCGGCGCTGAGAAGCTTAACTTCCGTGTTCGGGATGGGAACGGGTGTGACCTTCTCGCCATAATTACCAGACTATATACAATTAAGGGATTGTTCCCTCAAAACTAGATAGATGAGAAATACTTCGTAATAACTTTGAATCTATTATTGGTTAAGTCTTCGACCGATTAGTATTCGTCAGCTCCATGTGTCGCCACACTTCCACCTCGAACCTATCAACCTGATCATCTTTCAGGGGTCTTATTTAGATAAACTAAGGGAAATCTCATCTTGAGGGGGGCTTCATGCTTAGATGCTTTCAGCACTTATCCCTTCCGCACATAGCTACCCAGCGATGCCTTTGGCAAGACAACTGGTACACCAGCGGTGCGTCCATCCCGGTCCTCTCGTACTAAGGACAGCTCCTCTCAAATTTCCTACGCCCACGACGGATAGGGACCGAACTGTCTCACGACGTTCTGAACCCAGCTCGCGTACCGCTTTAATGGGCGAACAGCCCAACCCTTGGGACCGACTACAGCCCCAGGATGCGATGAGCCGACATCGAGGTGCCAAACCTCCCCGTCGATGTGGACTCTTGGGGGAGATAAGCCTGTTATCCCCGGGGTAGCTTTTATCCGTTGAGCGATGGCCCTTCCATGCGGAACCACCGGATCACTAAGCCCGACTTTCGTCCCTGCTCGACTTGTAGGTCTCGCAGTCAAGCTCCCTTGTGCCTTTACACTCTGCGAATGATTTCCAACCATTCTGAGGGAACCTTTGGGCGCCTCCGTTACCTTTTAGGAGGCGACCGCCCCAGTCAAACTGCCCGCCTGACACTGTCTCCCACCCCGATCAGGGGTGCGGGTTAGAATTTCAATACAGCCAGGGTAGTATCCCACCGACGCCTCCACCGAAGCTGGCGCTCCGGCTTCAAAGGCTCCTACCTATCCTGTACAAGCTGTACCAAAATTCAATATCAGGCTGCAGTAAAGCTCCACGGGGTCTTTCCGTCCTGTCGCGGGTAACCTGCATCTTCACAGGTACTATAATTTCACCGAGTCTCTCGTTGAGACAGTGCCCAGATCGTTGCGCCTTTCGTGCGGGTCAGAACTTACCTGACAAGGAATTTCGCTACCTTAGGACCGTTATAGTTAGGTACCGCCGTTTACTGGGGCTTCAATTCAAAGCTTCGCTTGCGCTAACCTCTCCTCTTAACCTTCCAGCACCGGGCAGGCGTCAGCCCCTATACTTCGCCTTGCGGCTTCGCAGAGACCTGTGTTTTTGCTAAACAGTCGCCTGGTATATTCACTGCGGCTCTCTCGGGCTTGCACCCTAACAGAGCACCCCTTCTCCCGAAGTTACGGGGTCATTTTGCCGAGTTCCTTAACGAGAGTTCTCTCGCTCACCTTAGGATTCTCTCCTCGCCTACCTGTGTCGGTTTGCGGTACGGGCACCTTTCACCTCACTAGAGGATTTTCTAGGCAGTGTGGAATCAGGAACTTCGGTACTATATTTCCCTCGCCATCACAGCTCAAGGTACATGGTGACGGGATTTGCCTCGTCACCCCTCTAACTGCTTGGACGCGCTATTCCAGCAGCGCGCTTACCCTATCCTCCTGCGTCCCCCATCGTTCAAACGGTGAAGAGGTGGTACAGGAATATCAACCTGTTGTCCATCGCCTACGCCTTTCGGCCTCGGCTTAGGTCCCGACTAACCCTGAGCGGACGAGCCTTCCTCAGGAAACCTTAGGCATTCGGTGGAAGGGATTCTCACCCTTCTTTCGCTACTCATACCGGCATTCTCACTTCTAAGCGCTCCACCAGTCCTTACGGTCTAGCTTCTCAGCCCTTAGAACGCTCTCCTACCACGGACACCAGACGGTGTCCATCCACAGCTTCGGTGATACGTTTAGCCCCGGTACATTTTCGGCGCAGAGTCACTCGACCAGTGAGCTATTACGCACTCTTTAAATGGTGGCTGCTTCTAAGCCAACATCCTGGTTGTCTAAGCAACTCCACATCCTTTTCCACTTAACGTATACTTTGGGACCTTAGCTGGTGGTCTGGGCTGTTTCCCTTTTGACTACGGATCTTATCACTCGCAGTCTGACTCCTAAGGATAAGTCATTGGCATTCGGAGTTTGTCTGAATTCGGTAACCCGATGAGGGCCCCTAGTCCAAACAGTGCTCTACCTCCAAGACTCTTACCTTAAGGCTAGCCCTAAAGCTATTTCGGAGAGAACCAGCTATCTCCAAGTTCGATTGGAATTTCTCCGCTACCCACACCTCATCCCCGCACTTTTCAACGTGCGTGGGTTCGGGCCTCCAGTAAGTGTTACCTTACCTTCACCCTGGACATGGGTAGATCACCTGGTTTCGGGTCTACGACCTCAAACTCATTCGCCCTATTAAGACTCGCTTTCGCTGCGGCTCCGCCTCTTCAGCTTAACCTCGCTTGAAATCGTAACTCGCCGGTTCATTCTACAAAGGCACGCTATCACCCGGCGTCTTTCCGAAGGAAATACGCACAGGGCTCTAACTACTTGTAGGCACACGGTTTCAGGTTCTCTTTCACTCCCCTCCCGGGGTGCTTTTCACCTTTCCCTCACGGTACTGGTTCACTATCGGTCACTAGGGAGTATTTAGCCTTGGGAGATGGTCCTCCCTGCTTCCGACGGGATTTCACGTGTCCCGCCGTACTCAGGATCCACTCTGGAGGAACGAAGTTTCAACTACAGGGTTGTTACCTTCTTTGACGGTACTTTTCCAGACCTCTTCATTTACTCCGTTCCTTTGTAACTCCGTATAGAGTGTCCTACAACCCCAAGAGGCAAGCCTCTTGGTTTGGGCTTCTTCCGTTTCGCTCGCCGCTACTCAGGAAATCGCGTTTGCTTTCTCTTCCTCCGGGTACTTAGATGTTTCAGTTCCCCGGGTCTGCCTTCCATACTCTATGTATTCAAGTAAGGATACTACCCCATTACGGGCAGTGGGTTCCCCCATTCGGAAATCTCCGGATCAAAGCTTGCTTACAGCTCCCCGAAGCATATCGGTGTTAGTCCCGTCCTTCATCGGCTCCTAGTGCCAAGGCATTCACCGTGCGCCCTTACTAACTTAACCTAAAAAGGTTGTTTATAACTTACTTAATGGATTCATCCATAAAGTGGCGATTCTCGGTTATTACTTGGTTATATCTCATTTTATCTAGTTTTCAAGGAACAATTAGTTTGAAAGGAATTAACCTCTCAAAACTGAACAAAACGAAAGCGTCTTTTTTGTAACCACGTCAGTGGTCTTCCATATTCCTTAGAAAGGAGGTGATCCAGCCGCACCTTCCGATACGGCTACCTTGTTACGACTTCACCCCAATCATCTGTCCCACCTTCGGCGGCTGGCTCCAAAAGGTTACCTCACCGACTTCGGGTGTTACAAACTCTCGTGGTGTGACGGGCGGTGTGTACAAAGCCGGGAACGTATTCACCGCGGCATGCTGATCCGCGATTACTAGCGATTCCGGCTTCATGTAGGCGAGTTGCAGCCTACAATCCGAACTGAGAATGGTTTTATGGGATTGGCGTAACCTCGCGGTCTAGCAACCCTTTGTACCATCCATTGTAGCACGTGTGTAGCCCAGGTCATAAGGGGCATGATGATTTGACGTCATCCCCACCTTCCTCCGGTTTGTCACCGGCAGTCACCTTAGAGTGCCCAACTAAATGCTGGCAACTAAGGTCAAGGGTTGCGCTCGTTGCGGGACTTAACCCAACATCTCACGACACGAGCTGACGACAACCATGCACCACCTGTCACTCTTGTCCCCGAAGGGAAATCCCTATCTCTAGGGAGGGCAAGAGGATGTCAAGACCTGGTAAGGTTCTTCGCGTTGCTTCGAATTAAACCACATGCTCCACCGCTTGTGCGTACCCCGTCAATTCCTTTGAGTTTCAGCCTTGCGGTACTGTACTCCCCAGGCGGAGTGCTTAATGCGTTAGCTGCAGCACTAAAGGGCGGAAACCCTCTAACACTTAGCACTCATCGTTTACGGCGTGGACTACCAGGGTATCTAATCCTGTTCGCTCCCCACGCTTTCGCGCCTCAGCGTCAGTTACAGACCAAAGAGCCGCCTTCGCCACTGGTGTTCCTCCACATCTCTACGCATTTCACCGCTACACGTGGAATTCCGCTCTTCTCTTCTGCACTCAAGTCTCCCAGTTTCAATGACCCTCCACGGTTGAGCCGTGGGCTTTCACATCAGACTTAAGAAACCGCCTGCGCGCGCTTTACGCCCAATAATTCCGGACAACGCTTGCCACCTACGTATTACCGCGGCTGCTGGCACGTAGTTAGCCGTGGCTTTCTGGTTAGGTACCGTCAAGGTACCGCCCTATTCGAACGATACTTGTTCTTCCCTAACAACAGAGTTTTACGATCCGAAAACCTTCATCACTCACGCGGCGTTGCTCCGTCAGACTTTCGTCCATTGCGGAAGATTCCCTACTGCTGCCTCCCGTAGGAGTCTGGGCCGTGTCTCAGTCCCAGTGTGGCCGATCACCCTCTCAAGTCGGCTACGCATCGTCGCCTTGGTGAGCCGTTACCTCACCAACTAGCTAATGCGCCGCGGGTCCATCTGTAAGTGATAGCCAAAGCCATCTTTCAATTCTCCTTCATGCGAAGGAAAAAGTTATCCGGTATTAGCCCCGGTTTCCCGGAGTTATCCCAGTCTTACAGGCAGGTTACCCACGTGTTACTCACCCGTCCGCCGCTAATCTTCAGGGAGCAAGCTCCCATCAGATTCGCTCGACTTGCATGTATTAGGCACGCCGCCAGCGTTCGTCCTGAGCCAGGATCAAACTCTCCAAAAAGATGTTTGATATAGCTCTAGTTTAAAAATAAATTAATTGACGTTTCGTTTTGTTCAGTTTTCAAAGATCAATCATTACTTCTTTTTTTAGAAACAACTTTCTTACTATATCATTTCTAGTGTTTGTTGTCAACAACTTTTTTGAGAATGTTTTTTCTCTTCCAGAAGCGACTTTTAAATCTTATCATCTTTATAAAATGATGTCAATACTTTTTTTTGGAGCGGGTGATGGGAATCGAACCCACGACAACAGCTTGGAAGGCTGTAGTTTTACCACTAAACTACACCCGCATATTATATTTTTGGATGGCGCGCCCGATAGGAGTCGAACCCATAACCTTCTGATCCGTAGTCAGACACTCTATCCAATTGAGCTACGGGCGCATTTGTAATTTGTAAGGACTCTGAAAAACTTTGGTGCGGCCGAGAGGACTTGAACCTCCACGGTGTTGCCACCACTAGGCCCTCAACCTAGCGCGTCTGCCATTCCGCCACGACCGCATCTTAAAAAGTGACATATAGTATAATAACAAACTGCTAGATAAAAGTCAATAGTTATTTTGGTGCGGGTGAAGGGAGTCGAACCCCCACGCCTTGCGGCGCCAGATCCTAAGTCTGGTGCGTCTGCCAATTCCGCCACACCCGCATTGTATAATACAGTAGAATTAAGTATATTTGCCTCAATACACACAAATCAACTTGTAGAATGGTGAGCCATGAAGGACTCGAACCTTCGACCCTCTGATTAAAAGTCAGATGCTCTACCGACTGAGCTAATGGCTCTAAAAAGATATTAATGTAATGTCTTATTCAATTTGAGCTTAGTTAAGCATCTACGACGTCCCAATCTCAGAAAGATTATTCAAGTAGCAGCTCGATTGGTACGCTGAAGTTCACCTTCGCAGTTTATTCATTCGTGCTCTACCGACTGAGCTAATGGCTCAAAAAATAAAAAAATGGCTGGGCTAGCTGGATTCGAACCAACGAGTGACGGAGTCAAAGTCCGTTGCCTTACCACTTGGCTATAGCCCAATATCATTTTTTTCGAAATGGCGGTCCGGACGGGACTCGAACCCGCGACCTCCTGCGTGACAGGCAGGCATTCTAACCAGCTGAACTACCGGACCAAAACAATTATTTAAAACAATGACCCGTACGGGATTCGAACCCGTGTTACCGCCGTGAAAGGGCGGTGTCTTAACCGCTTGACCAACGGGCCATAAAAATTAATTTCCTGGCGGAGAAGGAGGGATTTGAACCCTCGCGCCGCTTACGCGACCTACACCCTTAGCAGGGGCGCCTCTTCAGCCACTTGAGTACTTCCCCTTATGGCTCCGCAGGTAGGATTCGAACCTACGACCGATCGGTTAACAGCCGATAGCTCTACCACTGAGCTACTGCGGAATAACATTTCATCTTGTCGACTCTTAAAATTATAATTACGATTAGACATTAAGTCAACCCATTTTAAAAACTTTTTTCAAAAACTTATAATCCACTTATTTCAGCTCCAATATCCCCCTACACTTTCCGCAAACAAAACGTTTAACATCCACTTTCCTTCTACGGGTATAATTTGTCTTACAACCTTTGCAGACATAGTTATATATCACTTTGGACTTTTTTCTATGTATGTTTTGTAATGGCGAACAGAATCTTGGAGCATGGACTTCGTTAAGTAAGTTTTTAAAATCATTGTCACGATGTTGATATCCTTTTCCTTCTATATGAAGGTGATAATGACATAACTCATGCTTGATTATACCAATCAATTCCTTTTCGCCAAATTCATCGTAATATTTATAGTTTATCTCGATATTATGGTTTTTTAGTAAATATCTCCCACCTGTTGTACGAAGTCTTGAATTAAATAAAGCAACATGTTTAAAAGGTTTTCCAAAGAACCTTAATGATATGCGTTCAACTAATTCTTGAAGCTCTTGATCATTCATCTTTTGCTCCCCTTTTTTCCATTTAACATGAACATGACAAACTATTATAGCATATTGTAGATAATACTAAAGGAGGCCATCGCCTATGCCAACTTGGTTTCAAAATCAAATGCGAAAAGCTTTTTCGGAAAAAAATCGATACCAAATAAAGCTTCTCAATCAATGTTGGTTTTTTTATCAACAAAAATTCTAATCTCATTCTATAATAATTCATCTGAACAAAAAATGGCGTGTATGTATACACGCCACCCTTTACTATTTCACTGTCCTTGAAGCATGGTTAATGACAATCTTCCCTTTTGAATATCCACATTCTCCACCCAAACAGTAACAACATCACCTAGCGAAACGACATCTAATGGATGTTTCACAAATTTATTACTAAGTTTAGAAATATGAACAAGTCCATCCTCTTTTACTCCGACATCGATAAATGCTCCAAAATCAACTACGTTTCTTACGGTTCCTTGCATTTCCATTCCTACTTTTAAATCTTCTAACTTTAATATTTCCTTTTTCAGCAGTGGTTTTGGTAATTCATCACGAAGATCGCGCCCCGGACGATTTAATGCATCTATAATATCCTTCAACGTTAACTCACCAATGTTTAATTGCTCCGATAAGTCACTTAAGGAATAAGAACTAATCGCTTCATTTAATTTTTCCGTTCCGATATCGCTAGGTGAACAATTTATTTTTTTCAGCAAAGTTTTGACCGCCTGATAATTCTCAGGATGTATTGGTGTTTTATCTAGTGGATCATCTCCATCAATAATTCTCAAAAAACCAATACTTTGCTCATATGTTTTTGATCCTAAACGCGGTATCCCTTTTAATTCTTTTCTATTGTTAATTTTCCCAGTTTCATTTCTAAACTTCACAATATTATTCGCAACTGATTTACTTAGCCCAGAAACATATTGCAATAAAGAAGAAGAGGCAGTATTCACATTTACTCCTACTTGGTTTACAGCCGTTTCCACTACAAATGTAAGTGATTCATTTAATTTCTTTTGGGTAACATCATGTTGATATTGACCTACTCCAACAGATTTCGGATCAATTTTCACTAACTCCGCTAATGGATCTTGTAATCTCCTAGCAATTGATACTGCACTTCTTTCTTCTACTTGAAGGTCTGGGAACTCTTCACGCGCTAAATCGGATGCAGAATATACACTTGCACCAGCTTCATTGACAATAATATACGAAATATCATCATCTATTTCTTTTAAAAGTTCAGCGACAAATTGTTCTGTTTCCTGAGAAGCGGTACCATTTCCTATTGCTATTACTTCTACCTTAAATTCTTTTATTATATCGATAACTTTCTTTTTCGCTTCCTCTGGCTTTGCCTTCGGTGGATGAGGATAGATGACACCGATAGATAGAACTTTACCAGTTTCGTTGACTACCGCTAGCTTGCAGCCTGTTCGATATGCCGGGTCAACACCAAGTACCATTTTTCCTTTTAGCGGGGGTTGCAACAAGAGATTTCTTAAATTTTCAGAGAAAATATGGATTGATTGATCTTCTGCCTTTTCTGTTAATTCATTTCGAATATCCCGCTCGATAGAAGGTTGAATTAGTCGTTTATAGCCGTCTTCTATCGCTTCTTTTACATAAGGCGTTACACTTGAATGCTCATTCTTAATCACTTTACGGAAAAGTTGATTAATTATTTTTTCGATATCCGGTTGAATGGAAACTCTCAGGACATCTTCTTTTTCTCCTCTGTTTAATGCAAGTACTCGATGAGGGACAATTTTTCGGACAGGCTCTTCATACTTGTAATACATTTCAAACACTTTTTTATCATCTTTTTCTTCTTTTTTTAATGTTGATGTAACAATCCCTGTTTTAAATGTTTCTTTCCGAATCCAATCACGTGTAGTTGCATCATCGGAAATCCACTCAGCTATAATATCTTTTGCTCCCGTAAGTGCATCCTCAATTGTATGTATTTCTTTCTCCTCGGAGACATAATGTGCTGCTTCTTTATTAATATCTTTATCTAATGGATAGGTCATCATCCATGTTGCCAACGGCTCCAGCCCTTTTTCCTTAGCAATTGTTGCTTTTGTTCTTCTTTTTTGTTTATAAGGTCGATAGAGATCTTCCACCATTTGCAGCTTATCGGCATTTATAATATTTTTTCTTAACTCATCTGTTAGCTTTCCTTGTTCCTCAATTAAACGAATAACTTCTTCTTTCCGTTGTTCTAAATTTTGAATATAATTCCATCGATCCATAATTGTACGGATCTGAACTTCATCTAATGCCCCTGTCATTTCCTTTCTATAACGGGCAATAAACGGAACAGTATTTCCTTCTTCAAGTAATGCAATAACATTTGAAATCTGCTTTCCCGAAAAATGAAGCTCTTTTGATAAACGTTGTTGCAATTGGGTCCTATTTTTTTCAACCGCTTGTTCCACTATCAAACACCTACTTCTCTAAAATTCACTAACATTTCCGCTAAACATATTTTATCATTTCTTTATGCAAAGGAAAAAGCTTGCTAATTAGTGCAAGCTTCCGATAATAAAAGTAGAATCATCATCTTTTGAGAACTGTTTATTTTTTATTTCATTTGCAATTATTTCAACCGATTGGCAACTTTTTATTAATGTTTTTGTATTATTCACCGTTAAACCATCTGTATGAAATAGAAATTTCGAATTTGGTTCATAGAAGAAACGTTGTGTGCGAATGTTTTGTGGACGTCCCGATAAAAAACCTCGTATTGGTAACGGATATATCGTTTTTCCATTTGGTGTATACAAATAAAAGCGAATATTTCCTACACAACTATACTCGAACTCGCGAGTAATAAAATTCACCTTTAAAACAGCGACCGCTGCACCACGTTTTTGCGCGAGCACTTCATTGCAGCGTTTCATTAATGTTTCAACATCATCAGTTTCATTCTCTTTAACTACTTCTACCACTGCTGATGATGCTTCATAAGCATAACGGCCACTGCCCAATCCATCCGCTAGAACGCATAGAAAGTATTCCTCTGTAGCGGTAAAATAGTAACTATCCCCACAAAAAGGTTTTCCTTCTTTAGCTGATTGGTAAGCATAAATTTCTACCAATTCTTGCTGCAAATGTTTCATACCGATGAACTCTTCCTATCTCGTGATTCTTCATTAATTGCATCACGTAATTTCTTAATTGCTTTTCTCTGTATACGGGAAACATGCATTTGAGAAATACCTAGTTTGTCCCCCGTCTCCTTTTGACTCAAATTGTCTAGATAAGTCAATTGAATAATTTTTCGCTCTCGTTCATTTAAAACATGCAGTACCTTATCAAGAACCATCCGTTGATTTACTTTTTCAAAACCTGTATCTTCCTTGCCCACTATATCTAAAAGAGTAACAGTACTTCCATCAGAATCAGATTCGATGGAGTGGTCTACAGAAAGGGCATGATAACTTTTCCCCATTTCCATCGCTTCAAGAATCTCCTCTTCGGAAACATCTAACTTTGCCGCGATTTCATCAATTCGGGGGGACCGTTGTAATAAGACAGTTAGTTCTTCTGAAGTTGTTTTTATTTTCGGGCCAAGTTCCTTAATACGACGTGGAACATGGACACTCCAAGTTTTATCACGTAAAAATCGTTTGATTTCTCCAATTATAGTTGGAATCGCAAAAGCCTCAAAGCTTTTCCCATAAGTGGCATCATAACGTCTTATCGCACCAAGTAATCCTAGTACGCCTACCTGAAAAATATCCTCCTGATAGGTTTTGCCTTTTGAATATTTCCAAGATATGGACTCCACTAAATTTTTGTAATGTGCAACGAGGGCATCCTGTGCGTCCATATCTCCGTTTTCTTGAAATATCTTTATTAAGTCATTAATTTTTTCTTTTCCATATTGATTAGGTTGAGACAATTTGGGCATCAGTCTCCACCTGCTCTCCTTCAAGGTATTTGGTCATTAAGACCGTTACCCCTTCCTTATAATGAAACCTAACTTCATCCATAAGACTTTCAATTAGGTAAAGCCCCAGGCCTCCTTCACGCATAAACTCGACTTTCTCATTTTCATCATATGGACCCGTTTCTAACTTTGTCCTTTCAATATCAAAACTTCCACCTTGATCAGCTACCATTACATCTAAGCGGTCAGGAAAAACGCTGAAACCGACAAATATTTCCCCGACTGCCTCTTCTTTATATGCATGTTGTATTGCATTTGTAATAGCTTCGCTTGTTGCTATTTTTAAATCTTCTATCATTTCGTATCCAAAACCCATACGACTTGCAATTCCAGAAAGGGTTAATCTTATAACCCCTATGTATTCCGGCTTTGCGGGAATCTTCATCTCGATGTAATCGAATGCCTCAACCATTATACTCCACCCTCTACCTCGGTATAAATTTCCATAATATTAGTTAAACCTGTAATATCGAATAATCTTTTTAATCTTTCAGATAAACCACTTAGATATAGTTTTCCGTTATTTGCGCGGATGCTTTTGAATAGACCTACAAAAACACCTAAACCTGTACTATCCATATAAGAAACATCCGATAAATCAATCGACATCCATATTTCTGTTTTTTCACCATAAGGCACAAGGGATTCCCTTAACTTTGGCGCAGTATAAGCATCGATTTCTCCATTAATTTTAACTAGAACATGATTTTCACTTTCTTGAATATCAATTGATATATTCATAACGTTCACCTCATTAAACGTTTATTCTTTCTCTTCTTTACCCGTATAAAATAATGCTAAACCTATTTAATTAATTCTTTTTAAAATAATTAAAGTAAAATCATCTCGAAGCTGAAAAGCTTGAAGTCTTTCCAACTCTTTATACACATTAATTACAATTTCTTGTGCAGATAAATGGAGATTTTTCGCAATTAAACGGGTCAACGTGTTTCGTTCTATAAATCCTTCATTTGTTCGACACTCGGTAACACCGTCCGAAAGCAAAATAATGAGATCATCTTTTTGAATGAATTTTTCATATTGGTGATAATTCGTTTTCTTTTCTATTCCAAGCAGTAATCCTTTTGCATATAAGTCTGTGAACTCTCGTTTGTTAGAATCATAATAAAATCCCGGCTCATGTCCCGCGGATGAATAGTACAAACGATGATTCACCGGATTATACAATCCATAAAACATCGTAATAAACATATTCGGGTCCACATTTTGTTCAACAACTCTATTTAAGCTTTCTAGAATAATGTGGGGCTCACCATTCCCTTGTAAACTATCCATCGCATACTTAATCATAGACATACATAATGCAGCAGGAATTCCTTTTCCTATAACATCTGCAATAGCAACACCGATGCATCCGTTTTCATCCTTTACAAAGTGAAAATAATCCCCACTCATATGTTTAGCAGGGACACTAATCGCCCCTATATCCAAAAAGTCTGTTTTTGGAACTTTTGTCCCTAATAACGTTTTTTGCATACTAGCAGCAACTTCTATTTCCGTTTTCAACTCTTGTTGTTGAAATCTTAAACTTTGATGTTCTCTGTAAGCTAATCCATATCCCATCATTAATTCAAGAAGAACATCAAAGGACTTAAGAAGACTACTGGATTGATTCGGTTCAACTTCGAGCATAACCGTACGGTGCCAATTAATAATTTCCTCCGGAGATATACGATGTTCGATCGATTTCCGGCTAAGCTTTTGGGCTTGGTACAAAACTTGTTCATCTTGATTGTCTAAATAACTTCTTATAATCTCTTTATATTTTTGTTCAAGTACTGTTTTAGAGTCCATAATTACTCCTTTCTAGCGGAGCCATTTGATCGCTATAATCGTCGTACCCTTGCTTGGTGTTGAATCTATATCAAATTCGTCCATAAGGCGTTTGACCCCTGGCAAACCAGCACCTAAGCCACCTGACGTGGAGAAACCATCCTCCATTACTTTTCGGATATCCTTAATTCCAGGTCCATCATCTTTCGCAATGATTTTCAACCCGATTTTTCCATCTTTAATATCTTTTTCAATGCAAATTTGTCCTTGACCGGCATAAAGAAATATATTTCTTGCCAATTCACTAATAGCTGTTGTAATTCTTGCTTGGTCAACTATTCCAAAGTGCAACTCTTTAGCCACGTTACGTCCCAATTGACGAACCGCAACGATGTCCCACTCATTTAATATCTTTACGCAGGATTGGAACTCCATAAAGTTAATCCCCCAGTTCCTGTTGTAATTTCTCTAAACCATTATCTAGGTCTATTGCAGTTAGGACATCCTCTAGCCTAATCCCCAGTTCAATCAAGGTTATTGCGACGGCTGGCTGAATCCCAGTAATGACAACTTTAGCCCCCATAAGTTTTGACATACTTATGACATCTCCAAGAACCTTCGCGATAAAAGAGTCGATAAAATCGATGGATGTAATATCTATTACTACACCACGTGCACTTGTTGCATGAATTTTATGTAATAGATCCTCCTGAAACTCTAATGCCGTTTGATCATCCAGTTCCCATTGAATGGATATTAGCAAACAATCTTTTAGTTTTAAAATCGGTATCCTCACAGTGCACCCTCCCACTTCACAATTTTTCGATTTGTTATTTCCAATGCTTTCTCTATGCCTTTTCTTAATGTACTCGTTGTTATGATTTGTGACAAATTAATTCCTAGGTTTACGATTGTTTGTGCAATTTCAGGGCGGATTCCTACTAACATACATTTGGCGCCTACTAAACGAACTGCATCTGCTGCTTGAATAATATGATGAGCAACCATCGTATCGACTACGGGAACACCGGTAATATCGATTAACACGACTTCAGCACGATGTTTCACCACCCCGTTTAATAGGTTTTCCATAATCTGTTTCGCTCTTTCGGTATCGATTGTCCCAACAAGAGGCATAACCGATATTTTTTCAAATACAGGAATTAATGGTGCTGATAATTCTTGGAGAGCAATTTTTTGTAAAGAAACGGTCCTTTCCCAAGTACTGTTATATGCTTTAATGATTTCATTATTTATAGGAGTCATCCAATTTTCAAAAATGGTAAAATACTCGAGTTTCTTCTCCGAAGAAAACAATTTAGTTTCATTTACCTTTTCAAAAATTACTTTATTTAATGTAGATATACCAGAAGTAACAAAAGTTAAAGGCCAACCAAGTTGAACAAGCCTTTCTGCAAAATCAGTAAGTTTCTCGTTATAGTTTTCACTTGAATCCGTTAATCTCGATAATATGACATTAACAAATTCACTGCTTGTATTAACAAACACCTGATCGGAAACAACATTTATAAAACGCTCGTCCTCGTCACTTTTCATTCGTTTCATCCACTCATCTAGAATCTCATCTTTATGAGTAGGGATATATTCTACTAAAAAATTGTACACTACGACCTCTCCTATCTAAAAATCTATTTCTAATTATTCCCTCTTTTATCTTTTAACTATATTTATGTTATCAAAAAATAAATAACTAAAATATTTTTCTCCTCAAAACTCCCGAAAAATAGGACATTTTTCCCACCGCCTCCATCCTTTATACCTATAAAAAAAAGAAACCCCCATATCTTGAGTGTTTCTTGTTTGATTCGTACATATTAAAATTCTATAAGTCCTAAACTAATTTGTAATGCATCGTCCACTTTTTCCATCATTTCTTCGTCTAAATGTGTGATTTTGTCTGTTAAGCGTTGTTTATCAATTGTGCGAATTTGTTCAAGCAAAATAACAGAATCGCGTTCAAAGCCATAACGCTTTGCATCAATTTCAACATGTGTAGGAAGTTTTGCCTTTTGGATTTGCGCTGTAATAGCAGCAACAATTACAGTGGGACTAAACCGATTCCCAATGTCGTTTTGGATGACTAAAACAGGACGGACTCCGCCTTGTTCGGAACCGACAACAGGGGAAAGGTCAGCAAAATACACGTCACCACGCTTAACAATCAAAGGACTAACCCCCGCTTACTAAGCGTTCTACTGTATGTTCTGCTTCGTATTCTGCTTGAATCGCCTCAGATGCAATCGCTAAATTAATTTTAGCCATTTCCATGTAGCCACGTCTCATTGATTCACGAATTTGTCTTTTTTTACGCTCACGCAGATACATTTTTGTAGCGCGATAAATAAATTCATTACGATTCATATTCTCTTGTTCTGCAAATCCATCAAGTTCTATTAACAATTGTTGCGGTAACCGAATTAATATTTCTGTTGTTGCGCTGGATTCAGACACAAACTACACCTCCACCAATCACTACACACCGATTCTTAAATACCAATTTAATAATACCACCAAATTTACTATATGCAAATATATTTTAAGCATTCCTAAGTATTATCGCCAAAAAAATCTATTAAATATGCAATTGGTTAAAATAATTTTCTGCACTTATATTATAAAAGCACTCATAATAAACGATTATCCACTTCAATAATCTCCCCATGTTGAATGTACACTCTAGGAATTCTTGTTGAAATTAAACATGGTATTTCATAATTGATGGATTCAAGTTTTTTTGCTATCTCATCGATAGTGATGGATTCATTTCCTTGTTTACCAATTAATGTTGCTTTTGTTCCAATAGGTACTTCTCGTTTAAGTTTTATCATACATTGATCCATACAAACGCGGCCTACAATTGGCACTCTTTCTCCTTCTACCAGCACCTCTTGGCCTTGTAATTTACGGATCCATCCGTCAGCATACCCTATTTGGAGTGTTCCTATCCACTCCTCTTGCTCTGATTTATAGACAGAACCGTAGCTAATTCCTTCACCCGGTTGAACCTTTTTCACATTTGAAATTCTCGTATGGAGTGAAAACACCTCATTCAATGGAAACGGAAGAACGCTTTTCATTTCTTCGGATGGGGATAGCCCATACATACCAATCCCATATCTTACCGCGTTAAAATCCGATTGATCAAAACGTAAGGTTGTAGCACTATTGGCGCAATGGACCAATGGAGGCTTTTTATTTAATGCTGCTACCATTTCTTTAAATTTAAAAAGCTGTTGTTTATAGTATTGTTGATCAAGTTCATCCGCGGTAGCAAAATGAGTAAATACCCCCTCAAATTGAAAGCAATCTGAGTGATGAAGAAATGATTCAATCTCTAATAAATCACTTATTTCCCTTACACCTATTCTTCCCATCCCAGTATCACATTTTACATGGACAAGAAGCTTCTGTTCTTTCTTCAAGTGCATTTCTGCTTGTTCTAGCCACTCTTTTTGGAAAACGGTTAATGAAATCTTGTATTGGGCTGCTATATGTGCATCTGTCGGCCTACTTGCTCCTAAAACAAGAATAGGTGACATGATTCCTTTTTTTCTTAGTGAAATAGCTTCATCCAGAAAAGCAACTGCTAATCCGTAGGCACCTGCTTGTAGTGCAGCCCTACCAATTTGCACATCTCCATGTCCATAAGCGTTTGCTTTCACTACCGCAAAAACCTTTATTTCACTAGGTAAGTGTTTTTCAACTTGTTCTACATTCTTTGTCAATTGGTCCAAATCGATTTCGACCCACGTATCACGAAAAAAAGGTGTTATTTCATTCATTCCATCCACTTCCCTAATTATCCTATATGATTATTTTCATAATTATTTAAACATATAATAGACAAAAAAGAAAACAGGTTCTTTATAGATGAACCTGTCTACATAATATTGTTTACTATTCTTTTATGTTATATTTCATCCATTTATTTCACAGGTTCTGATTGTACCGATTGAGCCACTTCTATTAATTCCTTTTCTGTTAGCTCCTTTGATGCAATCATATAATCAACACCATCTTGGGTCCAAGAAATGGAGTTTTTTGTTAATGTTCCGATAGCAAATCCTAAATCTACCATATCAGCGTCGTCTACTGATGTAGGAATCATCGTTGCAGTTTGCACGATTTCCGCCTTTTCTTGTATCATCGTAAACGACTTTTCGCCAGTATAAGTTAATACTACTCGTTTCCCATTTTCCGTATTAATTTCTTTTTCATCTAATAGAGTTGTATCACCAATTTTCGCAGTAGGATATTTCACCGTTAACTCTGTTCCTTCTGGTTTTGCACTGGCAGGTATTTCATCTAATATAGAGCTCGTTAAATTTTTATCAGTATCAAATGCATTGTTATCGAATTTCGCATTAAAATCCACTTTTGTAAATTGTACAGAAACTAATGTTTTACGATCCGTATCCATAACCTTCACACTTTTTGGAGACAAGTTTCTTTTGTTAAAAACAATTTCCTGATAAGGTAACATTTTGTTGTTTTGGTAACGAGTCTTTGTTTCAAATACGTATTGATCTTTAGTTGATTTAAACGTTGCATCTTTATCCATTAGAATATCTTTTACAAGTGATTCAAATAAGTATGCTTGGCTACTATTTTGCGGCCACTCACTTTGGAATTTATAACTTTTATTAAGAGCGGGTGTTAAAACATACACCCCTTCTTTATTTCTTAAAATCATTTGACTTTGCTCTTTTACATCATTTTTCAAAAGTACTCGATAAAAGTTTGGCTTATTATGCCAAATTTCAATATCATAAGTTTGTGGTTCATTTCCTACTTGCAACGTCATTTTCGCTTTTGCCTTATACCCTTTTAAGTCTTCCATCTTTTCTTTTAAATTTCCTACTACATCTTCTTGCGACTTGGATCCACAAGCTGATAGTACGACCATTACTGCAAGAGCCATTACAAGCATCCAAACCTTTCTTTTCATCCCTTCAACCCCTTCATAGTGTAATATTCGTTGGTGAAGAGAAAGGCCCGCATAAATCAATTACCAAAAGTCTCCAAACGACTTTCATCATCTTTTGTGCTGAACAGCCGATGAACTAATAGCAATGTTCAAATAAGCCTTGTCTCTCCTATCGCACTATGAATATATGAGACAACCTTTGGGAATATGCGAAAAGGAGCAGTAATTTTTAAATTGTCTCGATGACAACTTGAGCGGCCGCAAATTGCTTACTGTGTGTGATGGAAAGATGAACTCCCTTTTCATGTGGCTTCCGAAAGTAAGGCTTTCCATTGTTATCTACCATAATCTCCATATCTTGCAAAGAAAGTTCTTTCCCAATGCCCGTTCCCATCGCTTTTGAAAATGCTTCTTTAGCTGCAAATCTTCCTGCTAAGTATTCAGACTTTCTTGATTCTTTTAGTTTTAAATATAGTTTCAATTCATTTTCTGTTAAAATTTTTTCTGGAAAACGCTGTTGGCGGTTTCTTAATTGATGTATTCTGTCAATTTCAATAATATCTATCCCTATCCCTTGAATCATTTTAGTCAATCCCTTCTATCACTTTAAATTGCTGCATATGATGTACAAGACTTTTTGCGAGAGGAGTAAACTCTATGTTTATTCGTAACGAAGGTTTCTTTCAATATATAAAAAGTTACCCAATCATAAGCATGATTATTTTATTACAGGTATTGTTGTTCATAATGAATTTTATCCCATTTGTCCCCCACAAATACATTTTTCAATGCTTATCTGGAGTAAATCTATATATTGCAGATGGACAATATTGGCGACTCATTACCCCCATTTTCGTACATGCAAGTTTTACACATTTACTATTTAATTCATTTTCCCTCCTCATTTTTGGACCATTTTTAGAAAGATTAGTAGGAAAAATGATGTTCTGCGCATTATATCTTATTTGTGGAGTACTTGGGAATATCGCTACATTTTTTTTACTACCACTTACTTATAGCCATGTAGGTGCCAGTGGAGCAATTTTTGGTTTATTTGGCATCTATTTAGCGATGTTCGTTTTAAAAAAACATGTGTTGACCATGTCTATTAAACAAGTAATAATACCCATTGTTGTCATTGCCCTCATTATGACTTTCCTTGAACCAAATGTGAATATTATCTCGCATATTTTTGGAATATTGTCCGGCTATTTGATTGGAATAATATATTTTACTACCAGAAAAAAGGGCATCTATTAAAACTGTTTAAGATGCCCTTTGTATTTTTTTATTGACGATACCACTGATAAATCTTTTCCACATCTAATAAATCTAAGTGAAAGACCTTTGAAGTTTTTCCAGATCCAGATGACTTAACCGTGGAAAAGATGGACGCTAACTGCAATTTCCTTTGAAACCAGCTTTGTTTCACCATCATACTTTGGATACGATTTTTCTTCATAAATATGGTATGTTTTAATAATCCTCTAAACCGAAGAGATAGCTGCTCCTGTTCAATGCTCCATCCTGCTGAGCGAAATCGCAAATGGCCGTAGACTGCGAAGAAACCAAGTAATATTATACTAATTAATCCAAAGGGCCAGAAAGCGATGGCTAAACCTGCCGACACAGGGAAAACTTTAAGTATTTCGCGAATCATATATCGATTTTTCGCTCGTCCCGGAGCTTTGTGGAAAGAAGTATTAAAATTATAGCCTGTTAAAGTTCCATCTAAAATACTTGGAATCTTACTCTTTTTTACTATCGGAATAAGTACAACATTCATACTTTCTTTATCTGCCACCGAACCACCAGCACTCTCAATATAGACTGATGCATAGCCCCATAATTGTCTTAACGGGTTTTCTGTAATCCGTACCGCTTGAATTCGATGGAGAGGAATGGTTGTTTGACGTCTTTCTAATAACCCTCTAGTAATAATTAAATTGCCGTCATTTTGTTTCGTTGTGAATCCATTATATTTAATCAACGTAACAAGAATTGATCCAATCCATGCAGCTAGTAAAAGCAGCACTATTAAAAATATTATAAGAAATACGCCACTTTCAACGAGATGACTTAGCTCTTTAAATATCTTTTCATAAGGTATCATTTCATTAAATTGTGAGAAAAAGGCTAACAAGGCAGAAACAATCACACCCGCGCCACCGGAAGTAGATGCCATAATAAACATTTCTTTTTTAGAAATTTGATAAATAATTGTATCTGACTGTTCAAAGTCAATCGGGGCATCATTTGTTTCAATCTTTGGCGATGACTTTTTCGCCTCCGATATAATCCGTTGAATTTCATCCGCTTCACTTTTTTTAATAGCTGTTAATTCGGCCTCCGCCTCCGTCATATTGCTGCCAGCTGTTTCAATTTTCACTTTAACCAAACCAAATGGACGATGCAGAATTCCTTCGGACAGATCCAAACTTTGAATTCTTTCGAAAGGTATATAGCGTTTTTTCTTTACGAGTAGACCATATTCTATTCGCAGTTCTCCCTCTTCCAAACGATAGGTAAATCGACGCCATTTAACAATCCCTGTAATTAATACAATCAAGATCATCAACACCATAAAGAACATAGATGAGTATTCCCAAATAGATTCTTTATGATCTCCCCTACCGATGAAAAAGAAGATGATAATTGGGGCAATCAATTGTTTCAATTCTTTAAGGAAGTTTGAAATTGCGGTAATTGGATGTAATCTTTTATAGTTAGACATCATCTTCGTCCACCCTTGCCAACGCAGAAATTGAATGGCGCAAACGATCAGCCTCAATCATATCAATAGCCGGGATATGATGAACAGTCGCAGCTGTGGAAATCGTTATTGTGGCAAGATCGTAGTTTCTCAAAAGCGGCCCTTGAACAGTATCAACATGTTGGACACGAATCATCGGAACGAGTGTCCGTTTAATTATAAATACGCCATGCTGCAATTCTATTTCTTGTTCCCTAACTTCATATTTCCATCTTTTCCACCTTAGTTTCGGAATGATAAATATAAAAAGAACAGAATAAAATAAAGCGATAATAAGGGCAATACTAGTAAACCAGGTACTCCAATTAAATAAAGATACAAGAAACATTGCCGCCGCACAGGCCATCCAAACAAGAATTGAATGCAATATGCCGGTAATTTTCCATACCTTTAAAGCAAGTTTAGATATCCTTTTCTGAGGTTCTCTTATTTCCATACCCTACCTCCATCTAATTAACTATGCATATATACGGTGAAACTAGCACTTTTGTTTCATTTTATATTGAATAAAAAAAGCAACCGGACATCGCTCCGATTGCTTTTCGTTTGCAAGCTCTATGTTCATAATAGCCGGCGTATTGATCGCTTACTCTTTTTTGGCCCTATTACATCTATTTATTATCGCGTTTTATGATCTGTTATGATCTCTTTTGTAATCTTTATTATTATCTCTGTTGAAGTCTCTTCTACCTGATCTTCTTGGCTTACGGTTGCCATTTCCGCCGTTACCACCCTTATTTCCATAAGATGGCTTTCCGCGTCTTGAAGAAGACCTTTGCCCATCCCTCTTCGATGGAAGAGGACGTTCCTCAGTAATATGCACAGGTGTTTTATCAGGCTCTTTCGTCATTAATTTAAGAGCTGCCGCAACAATTTGTGTTGCTTCATTTTCTTCCAATAATTCTTTGGCAATCGAAATATACTCTGAAAGACCATTTTCTTTCACTGTCTCTACAAGTTTCTCCATTGAAACTCTAATTTGACCTTCAAATGCCTCATCCCAACTTGGCGGACGCATAGGCATCATTCTCTTTTTGGTTGTTTGTTCGACTGTTTTTAAATAACCCATTTCTCGAGGGGTAACAAATGTAATCGCCATTCCTTCTTTACCCGCACGGCCTGTTCGACCAATACGATGAACATAACTTTCAGGGTCTTGAGGTATGTCATAGTTATAAACGTGTGTTACACCTGAAATATCTAAACCACGTGCAGCAACATCTGTCGCAACTAAAACATCTACTTTTCCTTCTTTGAACTTTCTCAAAACAGATAAGCGTTTCGCTTGACTTAAGTCGCCATGAATTCCTTCTGCCGTATAACCTCTAAGATTTAAGGCATTTGCCAACTCATCAACACGTCGTTTCGTGCGACCAAAAACGATAGCAAGTTCTGGTGATTGAACATCTATTAAACGAGAAAGAACATCAAACTTTTCTCTTTCTTGTACTTTCACATAGTATTGTTCAATTAAAGGAACTGTCATTTCTTTTGCTTTTACACGTACCAATTCTGGATCTTTCATGAATCGCTCAGCAATTCTACGAATCGGGTCTGGCATTGTTGCTGAGAAAAGTAATGTTTGGCGTTCTTCCGGAACACTAGATAAAATAGATTCAATATCATCAATGAATCCCATATTTAACATTTCATCGGCTTCATCAAGAACTAATGTGGAAACTTGATCAAGCTTTAAAGTACGACGTTTAATATGATCTAGAATACGCCCCGGTGTTCCAACAATAATTTGCGGACCTTTTTTCAACGCTTTAATTTGACGTTGAATATCTTGCCCACCATAAACTGCTAAAACACGTGATCTTGCATCGTATCCAATTTTATATAACTCTTCAGATACTTGAATAGCTAATTCACGTGTTGGAGCAATAATAATTCCTTGAATATTAGGGTTTTTCGTATCAATTTTTTCAATTAGCGGAATCCCAAAGGCAGCTGTTTTACCAGTTCCTGTTTGCGCCTGACCAATAATATCTTTTCCTTGGGTACTTAGTGGGATTGTTTTCGCTTGAATTGGTGATGCTTCTTCAAAGCCCATTCGTTTTAGTGATTTTAAAATTGCGGGGCTTAAATCTAACTCTGAAAAATTCGTCAATGCTTCTCATTCTCCTTTATTACTTAACAGGGCCAAGAAAACCTATATGGTTTGTTTCCCCGATACTATACAAAAAAAATTCACTCATTTGTAAAATAAAGAGTTACGGCAAAAAGTGTAAACGATGTATGGGTATCGTACCATTAATAAGCAGGGATTTCAACGCGTAAGAAATCCCAAATTATCTACTTTTTCTATGGAAACGATATACCTTCTCATTTATTATTCCCTTTTTACAAAATAAAATATAAGGGCCCTGAAAAAATTTAAATTCTTTTAATTATCTATCAAAGATTTAACAACTTCTTCTAACTTCATTCCTCTTGAACCTTTTACAAGAATCCATTCATTTCCTTTAATAACAGATTTTAATGAATGGATGAGATCTTGTTTGTCCGAAAAGTTAAATACTCTTTCTGGCGTAAATTTTTCTAATGCACTTTCAGCAATATGTTTTCCCAAATCACCATAAGTAAAAACATAATGAATTTTATCTTGGTTTATTGTACTTCCTACTTCTTTATGGAATTGTATTTCATTTTCTCCAAGCTCAAGCATATCGCCGAGAACAACAATTTTCCTTGCATCTTGATCAAGATTTTCTAACATATGAATAGCAGCCTTCATGGAGGTTGGGCTCGCATTATAGGCATCATTTATAACTTTCGTTCCATTTATGCCAGAATGTAATTCCATTCGCATTGACGAGAGCTTTAATGATTTTAGCCCAGACTCAATTTCCTCCATCGACAAGTCTAATTCAAGTGCAGCGATTATCCCCGCTAATGCATTTAAAACATTATACTCTCCTAGAACCGGAAGAAAGAAGTTCTTATCCGGTGCAATATTGATGGAAAATTTACTTCCATTATCTTCTTTCTCAATATAGGTCGGGAATACATCATTTGACTTAGCCTTCCCAAACGTTTTTACCCTGAAATTTTTATATAATTGTTCTCGGTCTTTTAATAATGGTTCATCACCAATATAAATAAATAAACCATCTTTTGATAGACCTTTGGTAATTTCTAATTTAGCTTCGGCTATTCCTTCCCTTGAACCAAGATCCTGAAGATGCGCTTCACCAATATTTGTTATAATCGCTATATCGGGTTTAGCCATTTTCGTCAAAAATTCTATTTCTCCTCTAGCACTCATTCCCATTTCTAGGACAGCAACATCGGTTTCCTCATTTAAAGAAAGGATTGTGATTGGAAGACCTAAATGATTATTGAAATTTCCCTCTGTTTTTTGCACTGCATACTTTTCACTTAAAACAGCGGTAATGATGTCCTTTGTCGTTGTCTTCCCGTTACTGCCTGTAACGCCAACAACTTTGATAGTAAGTTCTGAGCGATAGTTTCTCGCTAATTCTTGCAAAGCAGTTTCTGTATTTTCTACTACGATGATTGGTAAATGTGAAGGAGGATTAGGAACATCCTTTTGCCAGAATGCTCCAGATGCTCCGTTCTTTATCGCATCTTCGACATATTTATGTCCATCGACATTTTGACCTTTAAATGGGATAAAGAGATTCCCTGGTTGTAATTTGCGAGTATCAATACATACGCCATTAATCATCGTATCAGCAAATTGGGAAACATCATTTTCGGCCTTAATCATTTTAGTTATCTGTGAGATCGTTCTTTGAATCATTATTCGTTTCCTCCAGGCTTTTAAATGAATAATAAGGGTGTCTCGACCTGATTTGTGAGATACCCTTAAAGATGCTTCAAATTAAAATGTATGTTTAATGTTTTGTTTATCCTTATGTCGCTCTTGTGCCAATTCGACTAATCGCTCAATTAGTGCAGGGTATTCTACTCCACTATGCTTCCATAAAAGTGGGAACATACTAAATGGCGTAAAACCGGGCATTGTATTCACTTCATTGATTAATACCTTGCCTTCGTTCGTTACAAAGAAGTCGGCGCGAACAAGGCCTGAACAGTCTAATGCTTTAAAAGCTTGAATAGCTGTATTTGATAACTGGTGGTAAATGTCTGATGAGATTTCAGCAGGAATAATTAAAGCTGTTTCTCCATCCTCGTATTTTGCCTTATAATCATAAAAGTCCTTTTTAGGTACAATTTCCCCAGCTACAGAACATTCAGGATCGTCATTACCGAGCACACCAATTTCGATTTCACGAGCGGTAATCCCTTCCTCAATAATCACTTTTCGATCAAATTGGAAAGCTTCTATAAAAGCTGTTTCTAGTTCATTACGATTCGTACATTTACTTATCCCAACACTTGATCCAAGATTTGCAGGTTTGACAAAACAAGGATATCCAAGTTCTTTTTCAACTTTTTCGTATGCAGCTTCACGATTGCTTTCCCAATTACTGCGGATAAACCAGACATACTTAACTTGTTCAAGACCTGCCTGTGCAAATAAGTTTTTCATTATCACTTTATCCATGCCAGCTGCAGATGCTAAAACCCCATTGCCTACATAAGGTAAATTTAATAATTCAAGCATCCCTTGCACAGTCCCATCTTCACCATTTGGACCATGTAAAAGTGGAAAAATTACATCGTAACCATTGCCCGCCTCAGACTCAGAAGGGGTACTCACGAATGAAGTCGAAAGCGCATTAGGAGCAATCATTTCACCAGTAGAGAACTCCAATGCTTTAACACTTTCGATTGGACCTGTAATTGCTTCCCCTTTTATCCACATACCTTCTGTATTAATATAAATCGGATCGATTTCGAATTTTTCGTGATCAAGTGCCTGTATAACTGCTTTTGCCGTTTGCAAGGATACTTGATGTTCCGCAGATTTTCCGCCGTAAAGTAAGCATAATTTCGTTTTCATGTTCTTCCTCCATCATAATAGCTACAAATAGTTTAGCATTATTTCGTTGAATTAGGTCATTTGCCTAAATTATCTTATGTAAAAAGCTCTATTTCTGTGCTTCACAGGTCATTTTATTTCACAAATGCCTTCCATTCTTTAGATTTTCGATCAAAAACAATTTTTCCATCTAATTGATGCCGATCACGTTCTTTAAATTCCTCGTACATTTCGTCCATGTCATAGTAATCGCCAATTACCCAAATCGGTATTTCAACGGCGTTTCTAGTATGGGTGGCCTCTTCAATTGCGAAAAGCATTCCCTCTTTCATATCTTCAATAAATGGATAAAGAATCTCGATTGGAATTGAAGGAATATCCTTCTTCCTTTTAAATCCTAGAAGTGTTTTCTCTGCTTTTTCATTTAATCGGTTGGATATGGTTGTACCTAAAGTGGTATAGAAGTCATCAAAGAGACGATAGTAGGTTTTGTTAAGCCAGCCATCATCCTGGGATAAATAGGCAAATCGATTATTCAACTTTCGATAAAAGGGCAGACGTAAATGTGATTTTATATGGCCTAAATACAATAATTCCGCAATCTCCTGACCATCCAGACGATTTAGTGTATCCTCATCTTCAAAATCAATCCAGCAAAAATCTCCATAATGATAAATGTCGTCTTTTGCCATTTTCTGGATCAATTCTGGATCAACATAATCGAGTAATGTATGAAGATTAAAATTCGCATCTTCAAATTGATGCCGTAGCAATAGAAGATTAGGTAAATCAGGAAAAGCCTGATAAAAATCACTAAAATCAATGCCGTGTGATAAGACATAATGATCCACGACATTTGTATGAACGTAGATAACTCCCCGATTCGCAACACGATTTTTCAATAGAGTTCCCTCCGAATAAATGTCTCTTAATGGGATATGTAAAAAAACAGCTTCATTTTGAAAGGGCTGTTTTACAAAGTTCTTTCGTTACTTTTATTTTACCAAATTTTTATGATAAATCCTTATAATATTTTTTACATTATTGTATCATCGATTGTTTTGCAACCTTTCTTATTTAGATTTATTCTGTATGATTTTCGGGTACATTAACAATAAGAGGAGGTGCAAGTTTTACTTTTTAGTAAAACAGTCCTATGCCAATAGTCAACTTTATAATTATTGTTATTCTTATTGCCATCACAGCTTTCTTCGTCGCATCAGAATTCGCTATTGTTCGTGTTCGAAATTCTAGAATTGATCAATTAATCGCAGAAGGGAACCAGTCCGCCATTACGGCAAAAAAAGTAATTTCCAATCTTGATAGTTATTTATCAGCAATTCAATTGGGCATCACCGTTACTTCCCTGATTTTAGGATGGTTAGGTGAACCGACCGTTCAAGTATTTTTAAACCCAATTCTTAATAAGATTAGCTTTCCACCATCCATAACTAGCGTGATTTCGTTTATTATTTCTTTTGCACTTATTACTTTTTTCAATGTTGTATTAGGTGAACTTGCCCCCAAATCATTCGCAATCCAAAAAACAGAAGCGATTACCTTATTTGTTGCCAAACCATTAGTTTGGTTCAATCGCATTATGTTTCCATTTATTTGGGTGTTAAATAACTCATCACGCCTTGTAACCAAACTTGCTGGTTTGAAACCTGCCTCAGAAAGTGAAATTGCACCTACCGAGGAAGAGCTACGAATCATTTTATCAGAAAGTCTAAAAAGCGGTGAAATTAATCAATCCGAATATAAATACGTAAATAATATTTTTGAATTTGATAATCGAATCGCAAAGGAAATCATGGTGCCGCGCACAGAAATGGTGACATTGGAAAAGGAAGCAACTATTGATGAGATTTTGGAAACTGCAAAGGTTGAAAAGTTCACCAGATACCCCATTACGAACGGTGATAAAGATAGTATTATCGGAATTGTAAATATAAAAGAAGTCTTAACCGATTGTATTTTTGATGAGTGTCTCGAAGAAAACCCGATTGAAAAATATATTAAACCTGTTCCAAGAGTTATTGAAACAGTTCCAATCAAAGGGCTTTTATCTAAAATTCAAAAGGATCGTACACATATGGTTATTTTACTTGATGAGTATGGAGGAACTGCCGGATTAGTAACTGTTGAAGATATCCTTGAAGAAATCGTCGGAGAAATTCGTGATGAATTCGATTCAGATGAAATTCCACTTATTAGAAAAATTAATGAGTCTCACTATATTTTAGATGCAAAGGTACTAATTGAAGAAGTGAACGATTTATTGGGAACACATATTTTTGATGAAGAGATTGACACCCTTGGCGGCTGGCTTCTTACGAAGAAATATGATTTAAAGAAAGGTGATATTGTCCAATTGGAGAATGTTGAGTTTATTGTATCAGATATGGAACAATCACATGTCCAATATGTAGAAGTGAAAAAAATTCATTAGTAGTCTAAAAGGTTTTCAAAGGATTGCTGCTTTTAAAAAGCACAGAGTGGATTGGAGCGGAAAGCAAGTGCCTGCAGCGGAAAGGAACGGACATAAAAAAAAGAAACCTTTTCTAAAGTAAGACGTCTATAACTATTGATGTGTTACATAGAAATTAGGTGAAAATAGTTGAAAAGGCAACAAAAAGTAACGGATAAAATTGATTGGACTTTAGTACTTATCTTGTTCTTATTTTTAATTATTAGTTGCATCTCCATCTCAAGTGCACAAACATCTGCGCAATATAAAGGAAATTTTGTTCTTCAACAAGGAATATGGTATGTTATTGGCTTTATAATTATCGGGATGGCGCTTGTATTAGACCCTAGCCAGTATCGAAAACTTTCCTTTTATTTTTACGGATTTGGAGTGCTCTTATTAGCGGGATTACTCGTTGCACCGCATTGTATCGATACAGGCTGCTTAGTTCCTAAAAGAAATGGCGCTACGAGTTGGTACGTTTTGCCGGGTTTAGGCCAAATTCAGCCATCTGAGTTCATGAAAACATTCCTAATTCTCGCGGTAAGTAATATAATTGCCTCCCATAATGAAAAAGTGACCGTAAAAACAACGAAAACCGATCTGATTCTATTGGTAAAAGTCGGTTTAATTACCGCTTTGCCACTCGGTTTAATTATGCTTCAACCCGATCTAGGTACAGGTTTAGTTTTTATTGCTATCGTTGCCGGTTTAGTTCTTATTTCGGGAATTACTTGGAAAATCATCGTCCCTTTATATTCCTCCATAATAGGAATTGGCGGAACCATATTATATTTTGTTATATGGGCACCTGACATCCTTGTCAAATATCTACCTATTAAAGCATATCAATTCGATCGTATTTATGCTTGGCTCTACCCCGAAAACTACCCTGAAGAAAGCTGGCATCTCTTGCTCTCAATTAGCGCCATCGGTTCAGGTGAAATATCAGGTAAAGGCTTTTTTAACAAAGAAGTTTATTTACCTGAACGACATACAGATTTTATTTTTAGTGTAATTGGAGAAGAATACGGATTTATTGGTGCGAGTATTGTCATTTGTTTATACTTTTTCTTAATTTACCATTTGACGAAAACAGCCATTTTTACAAAAAGCCCATTTAACTCTTATGTTTGCGCTGGCATTATTTGTATGATAACTTTTCATGTGTTTCAGAACATTGGAATGACAATCCAGGTACTTCCAATTACAGGAATACCACTTCCATTTATCAGTTATGGCGGGAGCTCATTAATGGGAAATATGTTAGCCTTAGGTTTAATATTTAGCATCCGATTTTACCATAAGGAATACATGTTTTCTTCGGAAAATTAATGAATCGATTCTCATGAGAAATTCGAATGTCTATTATTAAATATAGAGCATAGTGTACAATATAACTCCATAAATTATGTTAAAGAACGATGAAACGCGTGGTGCACCCTGTTATACAGCGGAGAAATACCTTATTAAAAGTATCACGTTTGACTGTACGGTTTATTTTTTTTATAATATGTTTAACATTTTATTAAGGGGTGATCGGATGGGGCTGTGTACCGTATTGGTGAATTAGCATCTTTGGCGAATGTTTCAAAAAGAACGATAGATTACTATACTAGTATTGGCTTATTGAAAGCGAGTCGCTCAAAGTCTAATTATCGAATATATGAAACAGACGCAATAGATGACTTGAAATTTATTGAAGACTGTAAAAAGCTGTCCCTGCCTCTTGATACAATTCGTGAAAAATTAGAAATCAAAAAAAGTACTACATTAGATGAAAAGTTACTTTTACAGCGGGTTGATTTTGTCCATCATCAATTAAAACAATTAAATAATGAGCTATCTGATTTAATTTTTGCGATTGAAAAACTAAATCAAGAAGAAAAGGAAGCATTTTACCAAAAGTTAATTTCAGAAAGTACTTGTTTAGTAAACTCTTTAAATTTAATAACAAAATAGGAGGTGACTCCTATCTCGTATTGTTACGGGATAGGTAAACTTATTTGGACGACATATTTAGGCTTGTGCTTATTTTTGTAATCATAGCACTTTCCGCATTTTTTGTTTCATCGGAATTTGCAATAGTAAAGGTAAGAAGTACGCGAATTGATCAACTAATCGAAGAAGGGAATAAAAACGCTCTTGCAACAAAAAAGATACTTTCTAATCTAGATGAATATTTATCTACAGTACAATTAGGAATTACAATACTTTCCCTTGTTTTAGGTTGGATAGGTGAAAAAACTGTTTCTGAGTTGCTTATGCCGGTATTTTCATTTGTGAATATAACTGGTCCATCTGTGCACGTTATCTCAACCATTCTTGCCTTTGTACTCATTACATTTGTTCACGTAGTTGTAGGTGAATTAGCACCGAAAACAGTGGCGATACAAAAGGCTGAAATGATTAGTTTATTAACATCTCGACCGCTTATCTTTATTCATCGCATATTATACCCATTTGTATGGCTTTTAAACAGTTCTTCCCGACTTGTGACAAGGCTATTTGGTCTTAAAGTAGTCAATGAGAATGAATTAGCACATACAGAAGAGGAATTGCGGATTATTGTTTCCGAGAGCTACAAGAGCGGTGAAATTAACCAATCTGAGTTTAAATATGTAAATAAAATATTTGAATTCGATAATCGAATTGCAAAGGAAATTATGGTACCACGAACAGAAATTACATCGCTTTCAAAAGAAGATTCTTTTGAAGAATTGTTACAAACCATTCGTGAGGAACGATTTACTCGCTATCCGGTCATCGACGGTGATAAAGACCACATTATCGGAATGGTAAATGCAAAAGAATTATTAACAGATTTACTTAATGATTCTAACCGATCCAATCCAACACTCAATTCATATATCCGCCCCATTATTCGAGTCATAGATACGATACCGATTCAGGAGTTGCTTGTAATGATGCAAAAGGAACGGATTCATATGGCTGTATTGATTGACGAGTATGGCGGAACTTCCGGTCTTGTGACAGTAGAAGATATTGTTGAAGAAATTGTTGGTGAAATCCGTGATGAATTCGACATGGATGAGGTACCGCTTATTCGAAAAGTAAAAGAAAATCATTATATAATTGATTCGAAAGTTTTAGTTTCTGAAGTGAACGATCTCCTTGGCACAAGTATCAATGATGAGGATATCGATACAATTGGTGGCTGGGTCTTAACCGAAAATTATGAAGCTAAACAGGGAGATATCATCGAATTTGAAAACTTTGATTTCACTATTAAGGAAATGGAAGACCTTCATGTAAAATATGTTGAAGTGAGAAAAAAACAAACGCAAGATGTCACGCTAAAAAAGCAGCTCCCAATCACTAATTCAGAAGCTGCACTATAATTAGAAAAAGCACAAGCACTGCATAGCAGTGCTTGTTTTATATTTCTTTATTATTAGTGTTGTCCTAGTACACCTTTTATCATCGCTGTTTTTTCGCAGCGTTTAAATACAACAATACCAAGAATAAGATATACTACAGCGTTAGCAACTAGTGATGTATAGTCGCCGATTGAAAAATTCATTAAACTTGAGTGGTGAATCATAATTCCTCTAGCCATATCCACCCCTTTTACTACAGGCAAAATCGTTAAATAAGGCATAGTTGAAAGCGGAGCAAAGGTCAGTCCCATTAATATAAACTGAAAAATCTGCAGGAAGGAACCAATCTGTTTAAAAATAATCGCTAATCCCGCAATCATGAAGCTTACACCGACCATACTTATCAATGTAAATATCAAAATTGGAAGAATAGACAGAACATCTACATTTAGCCAGGTATTTGTTGTTACCATCGATAAGTATAATAGAATGACAATCATGATAAGTTGAAGAATAGTTGAAGAGATGATTCGAGCAAGTAGAATTTTCCATGCCCCCATTGGTGACATATACATTTGCTCTAGTGTACCCAGTTGGGCTTCATTCATAATACTCCATCCAATCCCTTGCATCACCATCATAGCCAAGAACCAAAACAAATAATTCACAATTGTATTTTGTACATTAACCTCAACAGTGGATGGGTCGCCGACAATTTGAATGCCAAAAAACAGAAATAAAAAAATGGCGTAAAACGTGATAAGTTCACTAATTGTGTTCGGTAAGTACCTTTTTAAATAAATATATTCTCTTCGGAAGTTTGCCCTAAACAGATACAGCCACTTCATGCACCATTTC
Organism: Heyndrickxia vini; assembly: GCF_016772275.1. Taxonomy (NCBI): domain Bacteria; kingdom Bacillati; phylum Bacillota; class Bacilli; order Caryophanales; family Bacillaceae; genus Heyndrickxia; species Heyndrickxia vini. The sequence continues at coordinate 3,982,590 of NZ_CP065425.1, forward strand.
CCCCTTAACTATTTTCATAAAGACTTGCTCAAAGTCAATAATGGAACGATCTACTTTTTCAATGACTATATTTTCTTCCTTAAACAGTTCAATAACTTTATAAAAGTCATCACTGTGTTGAATTGTTACTGTCACAATCGATTGTCCGGAATTATTTGTTTCTGAATGTACAATAAAATGCTCCCCTATTTCTTCAAGGAATTGATGGGACACTATAGTTCCCAGTGTAAAGGTGTATGCCTTTGTATCAAAAAGTGAAAGCAAGTTGCTCACACTATCATCCGTAACAATTCTTCCTTCGTTTATAATTACGACCCGCTCACATATTTCTTGAACGACAGGCATATCATGCGAGCTTAACAAAATGGTTTTATTATATTCTTTCGCCACTTCTTTTAGTAAGTTTCTAATTTCATAGCTTATTTCCACATCTAGTCCTAATGTCGGTTCATCAAGGAAAATAATCTCTGTATCAGCAAGGATTGCAATTGCAATTGAGAGTTTTTGTTGCATTCCCCTTGATAACGAATTCACTAATTCATTTGCCTTTTGTGTCAAATTTAGCCGTTCGAGAAGCTCATCGACTTTATCTGATATTTCCTTTTTCGACAATCCTCGATTTCCTGAGAAATATTCCATGTTTTCTCGCACCGTCATTCGCCAATAAAGATTCCTATTTCCTTCTAATACTGCGGAAATATGTCGAAGTGCTTTTAGCCTATGTTTCACCATATCGATTCCATTAATCGTCACCGTTCCTTCATTTGGTAACAAAAGACCGCACATCATTATTTTAATCGTCGTTGTTTTTCCTGCTCCATTTGGCCCAAGCAAACCGATAACTTCCCCTTTTTTTACTTGTAGTGAAATCCCCTTTACTGCTTCAATTACTTCATTTGATTTTCTCTTTTTATAACTCTTTTTTAAATGTTGAATGTCAATGACAAATTCCATACGTACACCCCTAATCGCAATTTTCTGTATTTATTATACAATATTCTCACCCATTGTTTTCCACCTTAAGACTGATTTTATATTGGTCTACGAATCGTCTTAAATGGCATCATAAGAAATTGGCAAAAAAAATAAGCCCGATAAATGAACGGACTTATTTTATAATATGAATTGTGATTCAGCGTCAGTGCCTAGACCCTCAAGGTATGAACAAGGCGCCTACGCTTTTCTATTAGTGATGTAGTTTCGGATATTTTGGGATGTTTTTTACGTCTTCTAATACTTTGAAGATTTCTAGTCGGGATTTTGTTTTTGATAGTTTTACCCCAATTTCCGCAAAGTTAGTAATTACCTTCTTCAGTTTATCATGATCTCTTTTCAAGGAAGATCACCTCTTCGAATTTAACATCTTTTATTATTTTACCCTAAACTAGTAATGATGTATATTGATTTCAAAAAATTTTAACACTTTGTTCACTTTTCTAGACTAATTAGGATGAAGATTCCATTCTAGTTTCTTTCTTTACCACCATTTTCTCTTTACTCATTACAAAGATAAATAAAAATGCTAATCCTGCTGGAACCAACCCCCACATAAATGTATGAGCAATGGATGAGGATAAAGCAGTTGTGATTTTTTCTAAAATTTCTGTTGGAATATGTGTACGTGCCTGCTCATTTAGAAGTGCATTCGGATCGATGGCTGCTCCTTTTGGCATTTGGCCCAACCCAGAAAATATATTATCCATTTTATTGGCAAATATATTTTTTTGAATCATTCCAAAGATTGTGATTCCTATCGTCATTCCTAAAGAACGAATAAAATTACTTGTTGATGTTGCCGAGCCCCGTTGCTCCATCCCAAAGTTATGGATTGCTGCCATTTGAAGTACTGAAAAGGAGAAACCTACACCAAGGCCGGTAATAATCATATAAATAGTAAGCACGAATCGTTTTGTTTCAGGAGTGATTGTTGTAAGTAAAAACATCCCAACTATAGTGATTACTCCTGAAATAAACATGATGCTACGATAACTTAGTTTCGTTGTCAAAAATCCACCTAATTGTGCAGTTATAACCGACCCTAGCATCATTGGTAGTAAGATTAATCCGGAGTTTGTTGCACTACCTCCGTATACCCCTTGAATAAACATCGGAATAAATAGTGTAGCAGTCATGAATGCTGCTCCATAAAATAGTGCTACTAGTGTACTACCCGCAAATAGACGCTGTTTAAACATTGGAAATGAAATAATAGGCTCCGAAACTCTTTTTTCAACCAAAATGAAGATAATTGACAAAACAACAAAACTAGCAAATAGACTGATGATTGTCGTTGAATCCCAAGCATACTTCTTCCCGCCCAATTCTAAAGCAAACATAAGGCAAACGACTGCACCAACTAGTGTGATAGCACCCCACCAATCAATTTTCTGTTTCACATGCTGTTTTGATTCATGATAGAACAATGTAACAAATACAAGTGCAAGAATGCCTAATGGTAGATTAATTAAAAACACCCAATGCCAACTGATATAATCAGTAATATAAGCACCGATAAGCGGGCCGAAAATACTTGATAATCCAAAAACAGCTCCAAACAATCCACCCATTTTCCCCCGATTTTCCGGTGGAAAAATATCAAAAACAATGGTAAATGCGATTGGAACTAATGCTCCTCCTCCAATCCCTTGAATGGCACGATAAATACTAAGTTGAGTTATGTTTCCCGCTGTTGCACAAAGGATAGAACCAATCATAAACAAAATTAATCCCATCATAAAAAATCTCTTTCTGCCAAACATATCTGATAATTTACCAAATATCGGCATACCAGCCATTTCAGCTACCATATAGGCGGATACCACCCAAACAAAGCTTTCTAGCCCGCCTAAATCTCCCACAATCGTGCCCATCGCAGTAACAACAATGGTATTATCCATCGATGCCATTAGTATTCCTAACAATAGACCTGCTACCACAAATCCTATTTTACTTTTATTATCAACCATAGATTCCTCTCCTCTACTATATTTTTTTATTTTCTTTTACAGTCGATGTCTTATGTTGCTTGAAGTTTTCTTTATATTCAACTATCCCAATTTCACATCCAGGTCCAATTTCTATTTTATTTCCGCGAACAACTTTCGCATTCGTATATTCTAAATATATGATATCTCCCTCAATCATTTCTGTTGTCATTTTCCCAAATTGTTTGCTTAAACCAAGAAATGAAGGTTTTTTACGGATTGTAATTGATTCTCCACCAATTTCTGTTACTCTGCTTTCCCCATATTTCATGCCAATGTTAATATTCCCCGCATTTAATAGTCCGCCAATTTGAAACCCACCATCTAATTGAAAGATTTCTACTTCACAATTCTCCTTAACAGATAGACCTCCTTTGACCTCTACTTTTTCTCCATAAAGATTCCCGTCTATTTCTCCATTTCCACGAATTAAAATATGATGACCTGATATATCACCATTAATGTCCATCGTTCCATTTATTTTTACTATATTTGATTTCAAATTTTCCTTTATATCGACGGTTCCATAAATAATAAATGATTCAGCTTTGACGTTCCCTAATAATTCGCTATTTCCATGCGTTTTGAATTCTTGGCAATCTATATCACTGGTTACCGTTCCATCTCCTTTTATTTTTACCTTTGCATAGTGACCACCCGAATAGCTTCCTGAACCAAATATATTTAGATTCCTTCGCTCCATTCTTCTTCCTCCTATCCTCAAGTTGTACTATAACTTAATGCATTTCTTCACATTTGAACCTTTATCTATAGAAGATTCTTCATAGTATTCAACTAAATCTATTTCACAATTGTTGCCAATCGTAACATTGTTTCCCCGAACAATTTTTGCACGGACCCCCTCCAGATAGATATCATCGCCTTCAATAGTGTCGGTTATTAGTCGGGTAGGAAACAATGAACGGAATAACTTTATTAATCCATATGGTTTTTGCCGAATTCTTATGGACTGACCGCCAATCTCCTTTACTTTACATTCACCGTAAAGGGCTATATCAATTTCTTCAGCGTTTAAAAGACCACCAATTGTAAACAATCCTTCTGTAACAAATTCCTCCGTCTCGCAGTCACCACCGATAATTGCCTTTCCGTTTATTTTAATTTTATCCCCTTTCACTGTACCTCCAAGTGAGCAATGTCCGGAAATTCTAAGTGATTCATGTGAAATGTTTCCGCCTAATGAAGCATGACCATCAACCGTAATATCCCTTGCAACAATATTGCCATTGATTTTCCCTTTACCGTTTATTCGTACGGTCTCGGCCGTCACATTGCCATTTAATGTTCCTAATCCATTGCAGTCATACACCTTACATTCAACATCTCCATCAATTGTACCTTTACCATTTAATACAACATCTTCAAATCGACCACCATTCGATCTTCCAAAACCATTAATCACTAAATCGTTTTTCCTACCCAACCCCATGATCAATTCCTCCATTACGTCCATTTTGATTTTAATTCTTCCAAACAACTAGCTAATGAAAGGCGAACGATAATTTTTGTTCCCTTTTCAAAGAAAAGTTCATCATTATTCGACGCAAGAAAACAGGTTGACATTCCTAATTTTCGAATAAAAATTAACTCCGCTGTTTTGGATTCTACTTTCCGATAATGCTCCAGAAGTACATCGAGAACCATTCTTCCTTCATCCAGATTAATGTTCCCCGACTGAAGCATCTTTTCAAGAATGTAAATCGTTAGTGTTTGTTCAAAAGAAAATTCATCTAACTGACCGATATTCTCAATAAAAAAGTCCATAACAGGCTTAGATGAGATTCTTCTTTTTAAAATTTCTTCATAACTAAGACTTACATTTGTTAAATCTGGAGAAAATACATCAGCTAATTCGTCTAAAGATAAGTTTTCCTTCATTAATTGAATTTTTTCAATTCTTTCTAATATCTTTACTTTAGGGAAAAATGTCTCTTGCCCTGTAAAAGTTGATTTCCGAATAAACCATTCTTCCGGTATTAAATTTTTTCTTTTCCATCGATACAATTGCCCATAGGAGATTCCTGTCAGGTCTAACAAGTCCTTTTTGGATATCAAATCTTGACTCATCACATAACGCTCCTTTCATGAAATCAATGTAACATAACACTGTTACGTTACGCAAATGTTTTTTACAACGACTAAAAATGTCTTTTTTGGTTGATATAATATGAACCTCATACAAAGGTTGTTTTTGGGAATGAACTGTTCCTTTCCGTGGGAATCTTTTAGGGCATAAACAAAAAACAGCATGGCACAAACGCCACACTGTTTCGCTCTTCACATTATTCTCTTAACATTGTTTTACACCTATATGGTTCCCTTGATTCGATTATATCCTTCCACCAGTCCTTGGACTAACTCGCTAACTGTTATATTTTTGCTTAATCTAGGGCTCTGTCCAGACCATAATGACATGAAGTTAGGATTGTTTTGTTCCCCCGCAGCTTTGCGAATATCCTTTGTTAAAGAATTTTGAATAGGATAACTCGGAATATCCCCTTCATACACACTCATCTCTTCAATAAAACGATTATTGATACCCCTGGCATTTTTACCTGAAAAAGAAGCTGTTATTACCATTTCCTCTTCAGATGCTTCGAGGATTGCAGCTTTATGCAAGCTGTGTGCACCACTTTCTTTGCAAGTTAAAAAAGCCGTTCCCATTTGCACCCCTTGTGCACCTAAACTGCGGGCTGCCATTATTCCCCTTTCATCCATTATTCCCCCTGCGGCTATGACTGGGATATTTACTTGGTCAACGACTTGAGGAATGAGAGATATTAATCCGATCATACTACTCTCTGGTTTTTCAAGAAATGTACCACGGTGTCCACCCGCTTCGCTGCCTTGTACGACGATTGCGTCCATTCCCGCTTTCTCCCCAAATTGTGCCTCCTTTACTGTTGTTGCCGTTCCCATTAAAAAGATTTTTGCTTCTTTCAGCTGTTTCACAATTGGTTCCGGAGGTAATCCAAATGTAAAAGTACAGATAGGAACACACTCTTCTATGATGATATTTATTTGCTCTTCAAATACATTTTTATTACCTATTGTTTGCCCCGCAATTGGAAGATTTAATTCTTCACGATACTTTTGTAAATGCTTATTCATTTTTAAGATTTCCACTTCATTCGCTACATTTTCTTCCGGCACAAACAAATTAACCCCAAACGTATGAGATGTAAGTGACTTAACCTCACGTATGATTTCCCTCGTTTGTTCTGCATTTAAGTAACCTGCTCCGATCATACCAATTCCGCCAGCATTTGAAACAGCTGCAACTAGTTCTGGTGTTGTAATTCCACCAGCCATAGGTGCTTGTATAATGGGATAGTCTATATGTAAAGTTTTGGTCAAGATATTGTGAAACATTGTAATTCTCCCCCTTTCGTTACTTCTAATTATTGTACCAATCCCAGTATTTAAATTAAACTAATTGTTAATTTTTGACTAAAATATATCTTTCGAGCTAATTCAACATATAATACTTATTTTTTTGAAAGGTTGTAATATTTATGTAAAATAAGATAGAATAATGGTAGATATTTTACCTGACGGGGGTTTATGCATGGTCTACCAATCTCGTATTTTTCACTTATTTAAACCGAAGACTACTTTCTTTCAATTAGGTAAAGCAGAAGTCATTTATGGACTAAAAATGAGACTGTTTTTAATGATATTATTTAGTGCAGTAATTTTTGCATTGGAAGGTTTAATGGGGATTGGATCTACCTCCATTTCGAGAACTCTTACTATTGATCCAAAAGGAGTATTCGAATGGCACAAGGCTCTCTTCGTCATGGGAAAAATACTTTCAGGTATTATTTATTCCATTGGCATATTGTACATCGCTCCGCTTGCATTCAGTGTATTTGCAGATGTATCCTATCGTAAACTAGTAGTAATACAGGTATTTGTATTATTTATCCTCTTAATTGAACACATTACCTATTTTCCCCTTGTTTTATGGCTTGACTTGGACTGGTATTCTTCTCCGCTTTCTTTCGGAGTAATTGGTCAATACATTACAACCACTCCATTTCTAATTGCATTATTAGGTAGTCTATCTATCTTTAAGATTTGGGGAATTTATATTCAATATAAAGGTTTATGCTCCCTTTCAGAAAAAAAACGTGTACCTTTGCTTATATTAGTGATCGTCGTCAACCTTATATTCTGGGGTATCATATCATTACTTACCGATATCGATTTTTATCGTTTATTTTAATGTGGGGTGAATCGTTATGAAGAAATGGACTTTTTTATTAATAGCCTTTGCCCTACTATTTATAGCGGTAAATGTGTATTTAATAGAAAAAAAGAATAATAAAATCGCACGTTTACATTACGTTTCGAAATGGGAAACCGTAAAACAAAATCATTTAATTGAATCATTTACCAGCGATGGAGTTGTCATACCATCTGAAACACAATATTTCTATGTTGATAAAGAGGCAGGTTTTAACCAGTTTTTAGTCAAAGAAGGAGATACAGTTGAGACGGGCACTCCTTTATTTGATTATTCCTCTTCAAATATTGAGAAACAAAAAAGGGTACTGGATACGGAAATTGATCGAATCGAACAGGAAATTGAAAGTATTGATACTCATCTGCAAAATCTGTCCTCTTTATTGTCCGATGCAGAAAAGGATGAAGCAGCACAAGTAAAGACAAATAAAAAGGGTGAGAAGTCAACTTCCATTCCAAAGACCATCTCTTATTCCATTAAAATTGAGATCAACCAAAAGGAGCTAGAAAAAGAAAAACTTGAACAACAGCTTAAGCAATATGAAGAGCAAAAAAACAACTATGACAGTGAAGCCAAAAATCTAACAATTGTCAGCAACACTTCCGGGATCGTCAAAAACATTTCATACAATTTAAAAAATCCTGTTCTTACAATTGTCTCTACATCGCCCGTTATTCAAGGAGCATTAACAGAGGAGCAACTATCCCGAGTGGCAAGTGGTATGAAAACAATCTCCACTTCCAAACTATTTAAAGGGAAAATTACCGGTGTTATTGAGAAGATTTCCACTTCACCTGAAAACAAACCAAAAGTTGAAGAAAAATCACTATACCCTTATGAAATTTCTTTAGATGATTTCGAACAAAAACTACATGAAGGCTACCATGTAAACACCCAAGTGATTACAAAAGAAATAAGTAATGCAACAGTTATTAATAAAGGCAGTATGTTCACACAGAATAAGAAACATTATATTTGGGTTCTAAATAAAGGTATAATAGAAAAGAAACCAATCACTCTTGGCTTTCAAATAAATGATAAGCAACAGATTAATAGCGGAGCACGGGTCGGGGATTTTTATATTAATAAACCGGAATCCATTAGGCAATCAGGTCGATTCATCACCCCTCTTAACATAGAGGATATTAACAAAAAGTCAATCAAACAAGTAAAGTGGAAATCCACACTAAAATATGTGACAATTGGAATCTTGCAGAAATAGGAGATAAAAGTGCCGTCTAAGGCACTTTTTTTCATACGAAGAATATTTTTTCGCCAATCTCAAAACCTAAAGTATTAACAGGTTGAGGTGAATTTTATGATGAAAAAAGTCTTTATTGCCATGTTATTTCTATTTCCAACGTCACTATCCTCCATCCACGCAGATAATCAAAAGCCAAAAAATGTTATCTTTATGGTTATGGATGGAACAAATTCCGATGTTGTAACCCTTGCAAGGTGGTATAAAGGAAGTCCACTTTCGCTAGACGACATTTTAGTAGGAGGTGTCCAAACATATTCATTACGATCTGGAATCACCGATTCAGCAGCAGCTGCGACTGCAATGGCTGTAGGAAAAAAGACTAATGAAGATATGATTGGAATGATTCCCTTTTTGGACAAAAACAATGGATTTGTAGCAAGACCAACCGTCAATATACTAGAAGCAGCTAAAATCATGGGCCTGTCCACTGGACTTATTTCTACTTCCCCTATTCAACATGCAACACCCGCTGCTTTCTCTGCACATTCTACATCTCGAAATGATTATGATGATATTGCTGAACAACAAGTTCATCAAGGAATCAACGTTGTATTAGGAGGCGGAAAAATAGCCCTCCTTCCAAAAAATCCGGATCAAAATCAACTTCCCCAACAACCAATGGGGATCGGTTCAGCATTGCCACAATATCGAAAAGACGGTGAAAACCTAATTCAGACAATTAAAAAGAAGGGCTATCACTATATCGAAACAAAGGAACAATTAAAAAATATATCAGGCACAAAAGTATGGGGCAGCTTCGCAAAGGAAGATATTGCTTATGAAATTGATCGTGAACAACTAGCACCTAAGCAGCCTTCCCTAGCAGAGATGACGAAAAGTGCAATAGAACTCTTGTCAAAGCAAAAGAAAGGTTTCTTTTTATTTGTGGAAGGCAGCAAAATTGATTGGGCCGCACATAAAAATGACCCCATTGGAATGATAAGTGAGGTACTATCTTTTGATGAAGCTGTTAAGGAAGCCCTAAGTTTTGCCAAAAACGATAAAAATACATTACTAATCGCTGTAACGGATCACGGGAACAGTGGTCTCACAATGGGAAATGGCGATACAAGACAATCGTATTATAAAACACCTGTGCAAAATTTCATAAACCCGCTAAAAAAGGCAAAATACTCACTAGCTGGCGCAATGTCTCAATTGAATACTGATCACACCAATATTAAACAGGTAGCTAAATCATATGGGTTAGATCCGTTATCCCAGCAAGAATTTACTCGCTTAAAAAAGGCAAAAGATTTGGAAGAAGAAATGGTCAGTCAATTAGCTAAACGCGCACATTTAGGATTTACTACAAGAGGACATACCGGTGAAGATGTTTTCTTGTATGCATACGGGCCGAGTAAACCAGTTGGGCTCATCAATAATACAGAAATCCCGAAAATCATAGCTAAGTTTTTAAAGATTCCTTCCTTTAATAGACTGAATCATTCCCTTTTTATTAATGCAAACGAGTATTACAAAAACAAGGGATATGAAACGAAAATTGATCTGACAGCGAAGGAAAATCCCATTTTCATTGCAAAAAAGGGCGAAACAACGATTACCTATCCCGCAAATAAAAACATTAAAGTTTTTAATGAAAATGTTGTAGAATTAAAAGGGATTACGATATTTAACGGAAGTAACTTTTGGATTAGTCTTGATTAGGGAGGTTCGATAATCACATGAGCAAAGAGATAAAACAGTATGGAGAACAGCTACAAGTATTATTAGACCCTGCTAGTGATATCCACCAAAAGCTTGTCCAAAAAGGATTATTACTATATCGACAACAACTTGTTTACAATAAAAAAATATCACCGACAGAAATTGTGGGCAAAGTGCAGGATGTAACCCCTGTCCAAGTAACTTTGAAATTAGAAAATCCCGCATCCAGTCATTGTACCTGCCCCAAAGAAGGGATATGCCGCCATCAACTAGCACTTTTCTTTTCTGCTTATAGTGAAGATGGAAGTGTTTTTGAATGGATCCAAGATTGGAAAAGAGAAGAATCTGCGACAAATATTTTAGATCAGATAAAAAGAGGCAGTGATCTATTAAAAGAAAAGACGCCTGTTACCCTGGATAGAGTAGAGGCGTGGTTGGCACGATTTCAATCTGCCTATCGAGGGATTGATCCTAGGAATGAATTTGTCCTTGAAGTGACCTGTAAGAATAAATACCGCGGTTTGATCGAGTACGCTCCTGTTGAAAGAGAGTGGAAACCACTCTATCAACTGTTTGCTGCATATGAATCGATGAAAATAGTGAATCAGTTATGCTCTCAATACCATATTCGGACGTTTAAAAGATTTTTCGAATTCATGCTTGATGAAGCTGACGAAGCTTTAAAAATATTAACAGTATCTGCTGCACCATTTGCATTTGATCCATACTTAAGCTATTTACGGGAAGACAGTATTTTTTTATTAAAAGAGTCATCTTATTATGAATATGAATTAGTAGAGTTGTATCAGTTGCTTTGGACTTTTTTATTTAAACAATCAATCTGGCGTAAATTAGAATACAATCGATTATCCGATTTAGTAAAAACAGATAATGGAAATCGCATAAAAATCGGGTTCATTCATCTCGCCATTTTGTCCGGATATGATGAAGTAGCGATCGATGAAATTCAACATTATGGGGAAGAAATTACTTCTTTCTCATCCTTTTGGCTAAAATACTTAAATGAACAAAAGCTATACAATCGCCTTTATTTATACTTAAACACGATTGCCGCTTTCGTACCATCCTATTTAGAACACGCTAGTGAATATGACCGTTACGCATTCATTCGATCATTTTTTCAGTATATTAATGAGGGAATGCTAGCAGAGCAAAATCCACTTTTATTAGAAAAAATATATATTCAAACATTGCCGCATACATATTATCAGTATAGTGACTATTTATTTACAAAAGGGAAATTTAAAGAGTGGGTGGAACTGCAACAATATAAAGGAATTGAGCTAGAGTTTATCGATCGTGCACGACTTGAAACAATAGGAAAAGGCCAACCTCACTTACTTATGCCGATTTACCATGAAGCCATCGAAAATATGATTGCTGAACGAAATCGGGATTCTTATAAAAAGGCAGTAAGATATTTAAAAAAGCTCCGAATCCTCTATAAAAAACAAAAAACGTCCGATATATGGGAACGCTTTTTTGAAAGCTTGTTACTCAAAACGAAACGCTTGCGTGCGTTTCACGAAGAATGTAAAAGGGGCAAATTGATTCATGCTTAAAACTAGGTTGCTACATGTAGTAATAGAAAAATGTGAAGATGGAAAGTTTTTTATCCATGCTACTGATGAAAACGGAATTCATGTGAGTCCCACAGATTGGAAGCGCCAATTATTTATCTGGCACAAAGAAAGCTTTTTTGGTACATCTCTGTCGCTCGAACAACATCATTCAATCGAAGGAGTGAAAGTGACTAGTTGGGAGCTCCTCACCCTATTAGCCACGGAGAGTTTCAGTTCCATAATCCAGTGGGAGTGGGATGAACTCGGGCAAATGCTCTTATCCACCGCTTTTACAATGCATGAAGCTATTATCAAAGGAAGTTTCTCCCCTGTTTTTACACAAGATAAGCAAATGATTCAATGGCCACTTCCTTCACTCGTTATTGATGATTTCCATGATTCATTCTGGGAACAAACATTCAATGATAGGACTGTTCAATCGATCATCGGAAATTGGTTTCAGTCAGCCGTAGACCACTATTTTCAAACAAAACCTGAAATAAGTGATAAGATTAATCACCTATTGACCTCCGGACTATCTGCAGAAGAGTTAACTTTGTATTTTGATGAGGTAAGCTTTCAAAAATGGCTAGGGATAGAAAATGATCGTCCATTTGAGATTGGGCTTCGGCTTTCCGAACCAGAGGAAGACCACGATAGTTGGAAACTAGAGACTGTATTGCGTGACCGTGGCTTGCCAGACCGTTTATATTCAATGAAGGATTCCCCTGCTAGATGGAAACCATTTATCGCTGAGGTTTCGGAGGAATATCATCGTTGGTTAAAGCTTTTTCCTTGGTTAAAAGGTGTTAACGGCTTGACTGAAGAATTAGATGAAGACCAAGCATGGCTTTTTTTAACTGAAGCAAGTGAAAAATTACACGTATTGGGAGTTGAGATATTATTGCCTTCATGGTGGATGGCAATGAAAGATGCCCAAATAGCAGTGAAAGCGAAAATGAAACAAACGAACACTAGTCACTCTCCGTCCTTTGTTGGTTTAAATGCTATGATTGATTTTGACTGGCGATTATCAGTTAATGGTTCGGAGCTTTCAGAAGATGACTTTCAGCAGTTAATCGAGAGCCAAAGAAAATTAATTAAATTAAATGGCCAATGGGTTCGCTTTGATCCAAAAATGATCAAACAGATTCAAGATTTAATGAAGCGAGCAAAAAAAGAAGGGTTAACAGTACGAGACATTTTTGAACAAGAATTAATCATCGATGATGTAGAAGTAGATGAAGATTTTAATCCAAAAGCGTTTGCCAAAATTCAAATCGAATTAAATCGGTCTATAAAAAAATTAATTCAACAGCTTACGGATTTAACGAATATTCCACAACTTCCCGTACCTAATGAGTTTCAAGGGCATTTACGTCCCTACCAAGTACAAGGATATAGTTGGTTAGCCTTTTTAAGGAAATTTCATTTTGGGGCCATTCTAGCTGATGATATGGGGTTAGGGAAAACCATTCAGCTTATAGCGTATTTATTACATGTAAAAAAATTTAGTAAGTCGAATGCTCCTTCCCTAATCATTTGTCCAACCTCTGTGCTCGGCAATTGGCAAAAGGAGTTCGTACGCTTTGCACCAAATTTAAACGTCATTCTTCATTATGGACCAAATCGTCCGAAAGGGGATTATTTTGGTGAATCTTTAAAAGATGCTGATGTCATTCTCACCACGTATGGCTTATCCCATTTAGATTTTGACGAGTTATCTGGTGTTGACTGGAGCACGGTAGCAATTGACGAAGCACAAAATATTAAAAATTCCGGAACAAAGCAATCTCGTGCAATTAGAAAACTAAATGGGGAGCACAAAATTGCCCTGACAGGGACACCGATGGAAAACCGTTTATCAGAATTGTGGTCAATATTTGATTTCACGAATCATGGCTTTCTTGGTACTTTTTCGCAATTTCAAAAGAAGTATATTCTCCCGATTGAAAAGGATGGCTTAGAAGGAAAGATACGGGAACTGCAATCACTTATTCGGCCATTTTTATTAAGAAGAACAAAGCAAGATCCCGAAGTTGAACTAAATTTACCGGATAAGATAGAAGAAAAAGAATATTGCCCATTAACAACCGAACAAGCTTCTCTTTACGAGCAGCTCATCCGTGATACATTTGATCAAATTGAAACATTATCAAGCTTTGAGCGTAAAGGTCTTATTTTAAAAATGCTCAATCATTTAAAACAACTTTGTAATCATCCCGCTTTATATTTGAAAGAGGAAAGACCAAATAATGTAGTAAAACGGTCCCATAAAATTGAAAAGCTCATTGAACTGCTAACGTCAGTACTCGACGCAAACGAGGGATGTTTAATTTTTACTCAGTATATAGGAATGGGGAAAATTATTCAGGAAACATTGAATTCCCATTTTAATTTAGATGTACCATTTTTAAATGGTAGCATGCCTAAAGCCAAACGTGATGAATATGTGCAATCCTTTCAAAATGGAGAGTTCCCTATTTTTCTAATCTCTCTAAAAGCCGGGGGAACTGGGTTGAATTTAACAGCTGCAAATCATGTCATTCATTTTGATCGCTGGTGGAACCCTGCTGTTGAAAATCAAGCGACTGACCGTGTCTATCGAATTGGTCAAAGCCGTTTTGTTCATGTTCATAAATTCATTACAACCGGTACATTAGAAGAGAAAATTGATGCAATGCTCGAAAAGAAACAAGCATTAAATGATGAAATTATCCAAAGCGATAATTGGATCACTGAGCTTTCGAATATTGAGCTACAAGATTTATTAGCACTATCCTAATTTTGAATAATACTAATTTTATATGCAAAAAAATGACCAGCACGAATGTGTCTGGTCTCAATTTTTTTGGGGACTATGAGGAAACGAAACTGTTACTTATCTCTGATGAGGATTGTTAGGAGTAAATAGATGAATGGTCGTTCCTATGAAACATTTTTTCTTGATAATGTGTGGTCATTCTGATGATTGTTCAGTAGTTGATTTTCTAAATGAGTGGTTTGTATGGAGAGATTAAACACCCTCTGATTGGCTCTTCCTAAAATGAGAATTAGGTCTTCAACTAAGCTCTCTAATTTTTCTATTCTTTGTTTTAAGTCTTCCATTATCTAATCCCTTCTTTATTAAGTTGTTATATGGAGCTCCCTATCTTCCGAAGGTTTTCCACCTAAAAATTTTACCGAATCGGCAACTACCTCAGTCACATACACCTTCTTCCCATCCTGATTTTCATAATTTCTCGTTTGAATCTTTCCAACAACGCCTAGAATGGACCCTTTCGTACAATATTTCGCTGTATTTTCGGCGGCCTTATTCCATAGTGTACATAAGACAAAATCAGCATCATATTCACCGGCACTATTCTTATATTGCCTATTAAGTGCAAGTGTAACATTCATTACCGCTTTCCCTTCCAGCGTATAACGAAGCTCAGGTTTTTTTGTTAACCTGCCAACTAAGGTCACTTGATTTAACAAAAATATATCCTCCTTTCGTTTTCTGTTATTATCATAGCCTGATTTTCATATATGGTAAAATTGGGGAAATGGCGTTTTTTGTTCACTGAATTATTGAAAATACAAATTTGTGCAAGATTTATTCTTTATTTTAGTATGAGTTTCCTATTTAAAAAACGTTTTTAGGCATTTTTAATTTTTATTTTCATATGAGAGATGTATTTTCTTCATTCAAAGATAGTGTGATATAATTTGTTTTAAATATGGAGGAGGAGTTTAAATGAAAACCTTCAAAATTGTTTCTTTACAAATCGTTGATGATGGAAATATGATGAATATCCCTTTAGAAGATGGCTTAATCATTAATAAAGAAGACGGGAAAGCAACTTGGCTAATAGAGGCATACACGGATAGTAAATTTTATGATTATTTTCGCATAATACAGCAAAAAAACGAAGATGTTGATGTCCAAGTAATTATCACTCATGAGGGCAATGACCCTGCCCCATTTAGCACACATATTCGAGGGATAAAAAAATTCGAAAAAAATATAAGCGTATTACTTGAAGGACATCTAAATGTGAAACGAAGTAAATATGCCGAGTTATTACTAACTGAATTAGTCAATGAAGGTTATAGCGGGGATGAATTAGTGCAGGAATTTTCAAACCGCTTAAAGAAAAAGACGCGCTTTGCCGTTCCAAAAAGTAAGATATAACAGGAACAAAACTGCAATATTTAGACAAGCACCCTCTCCCTCAAAAGAAATGAAAAAGGTGCTCGTAATGGATCGTTTATTTATTTTTATCCTTGTCTTTATTGGGATTGGTGTTCATATTTAAGTCTGTATCTTCTTTATCAATTTTATTGTCTGTGTCATTTGTATTATCGTCGTGTAAATCAGTTTTATTATTATTTAGATCGCTATTATCTAAATTGTTATTTTTCACGTCTGGAGTATTATTATCATTTACGTCATTTTTGTCCACATCATTTACTCCGTTATTATCGTTAGGTGGCGGTGGCTTTTGGTCATTGTTTGCACAGCCAAATAGTAGCATGGTTGCAAGAAGTGAACCTCCTACTATTTTCAATAGTTTACCCATATTATTAATCACCTTTTTCATATTGTTTTTCGGGACCATAATTTCGGTCTGACATTAATATTCCCTCACAATACAAATGAATACAAAAAAAGAGATTTGTTTTCACAAATCTCTTTCAAAAAGTTACTTACCTAGCGCAAACATCATTTCTGTTTCGCAAACTAATTCACCATTCACTGTTGCTACACCTTTTCCTTTACCAATCGGCCCTTTAAAACGAATCATTTCCACTTCAAGTCTTAATTGGTCACCAGGCTTTACTTGACGCTTAAAGCGACAGTTATCAATTCCAGTAAAAAAGGCAAGTCGCCCTCTATTTTCTTCCTTTTTTAGCATGGCTACTGCACCGACTTGTGCAAGAGCTTCAACGATTAGTACACCCGGCATAACTGGATATTCAGGAAAATGTCCATTAAAAAAGTCTTCATTACCAGTTACATTTTTTACTCCAACAGCACTTTTGCCTTCTTCTACTTCTAAAATTTGATCGATAAGTAAAAAAGGATAGCGATGTGGAATAATCTCTTTAATTTGTTGAATATCTAACATTGAAAAAAACCTCCAAACTAAATTAAAAAAGAAAGGGTGTCCACCCTTTCCTATTTTTTGTTCACTAAATCAATTATATGGGTCCAGGTAGATTTTTTCAATGCGTCCATCGGTTTTCCATCTCCAATTACTCCATAACCAATAATAACACCAAGTATCAAACTTATGAACAAAGTAAAGACAACGATTATCACCCTTAACCAAATTGGGAATAGTCGAACACGTACCTTCTTATTTTCTTTTGGTGATTTCTTTACTTTTTCTTTTTTAAATTGTTCACGTGTCTTTGGATTGTGTTGGATTTCCTTTTCCGTCATTGAATTAACCCCTTTTAACGAATACCATTAATTAGACCCATCATTTGATCTGACATCGTAATAGCTTTCGATTGAAATTGATATGAGCGTTGAACATTAATCAAGTCTGTCATTTCTTTTCCTGTATCGACATTAGATGCCTCAAGTGAACCTTGTTTCATTGATATTTGATTTCTTAATTGACCCGTCATCTCGGTTAAAACATCATTGATGTTTGTATTCGTAGTTTCGGGAATACCTAGGAGATTTTCTCCCTTTTGTTCAAGAAACTGAGGTTTTTTTACCGACACCATGCCTAAATTAGCTGTTTGTTGTTCGCCATTTGTTAATTTAACAGTAATCTTTCCGTTATCCGAAATGGCATAGTCCTTTGCATTTTTGTTAAAAATAATCATCTGATTATTTTCATCTAGTACT
The DNA here is from genome assembly GCF_016772275.1 of Heyndrickxia vini. NCBI lineage: Bacteria > Bacillati > Bacillota > Bacilli > Caryophanales > Bacillaceae > Heyndrickxia > Heyndrickxia vini. The sequence continues at coordinate 4,000,207 of NZ_CP065425.1, forward strand.
GGATAACCACTATTGTTGACCAGGACCACTTCATTCGTACCCATCGGTGAGAATGAAAAGTTTCCATCACGTGTATAACAAATTTCATTTTTTCCATTATTATTTGTCAACACTTTAAAGAATTGCTTTTCATTCATTAAAGCTACATCTAACGGTCTGCCCGTTTCTTTAAGATTTCCCTGGGTCAATACAAGCTGGGATTGTGCCATTTTTGCACCTGTCCCTAAACGTATTTCTGTAGGCGTTAGTCTACCTATTTCGTCGTTTTTATTCGGCTGATTATTAAAGGATTGCGCTAAAAGGTCTGTAAAAGTAACTTCCCTTTTTTTAAACCCATTTGTATCTGCATTGGCCATATTATTACTAATAATATCAAGTTGTTTTTGCAGTTGATTCATTGTATTAGATGCGATTATCATTGATCTATTCACAATTCGATTCCCTCACATTAATTTTCTCTTAACCATTTACACGACCAATTTCATTTACTGCTCGTTCCATGCTTTTATCGTATGCCTGAAGAACCTTTTGATTTGCCTCAAATGAACGATACGTTGAAAGCATGTCAGTCATTGTTTGTGAGATATCCACATTCGATCGTTCAAGAAATCCTTGCTGAAGACGATATTGGTTATTGGCTGCATTTGGAAGGCCGCGGTTATTTTCTGTACGATATAAACCGTCCCCTTCTTTTAATAAGTCCTCGGGATTATTTGTATACACGATACCTAATCGAGCTCTTGTCCCATCAGCAGTTATTGTTCCGTTATTGTCAACCTCAAATTGATCGCTGTTTAATTGAATCCTATTTTGCTGATTATCCAAAACATAAAGACCATTTGCAGTAGTAAGATATCCATTGGGATCGATGGTAAAATTACCATTGCGGGTATATTTCGTTTCTCCATTTTGATCCTGAACGGTAAAAAAAGCACTGCTTTTGTTT